>JAHBXY010000160.1 GCA_019636275.1 Planctomycetota bacterium
CGGCGCGCCGGCGCTCGTGCACGTAGGCGCGCTCGCGCGTGAGCGCCGAGACGCGCACGTCGGGCCAGGCCTCGGGCAGGGTCGGCGCCCGGCGCGGGTCGGGCAGCGCGACGAAGGCCAGCCGCGCGTCGTCGGCGGCGCCGAGGACCAGGGCCCCGTGCGCGTGGCCGGGCGAGGGGTTGCCGCCGAGGGCCAGGCGCCACGCGTCGTGGCCCGTGGCCAGGTCCCAGGCGACGAGGTCGCGCGCGGCGCCCGGCCCGTGGTGCACGGCGAGGAGCACGCCCTCGACGACCGCCAGGACCTCGAGCGTCTCCTCGCGCCGGAGGCGCACGTCGCCGGTGTCGGGGTCCAGCACGAGGAGGGCGCGCCCGTGGCCGTCCGGCGCCACGCAGTGGACGACCACGCCCCACGCGCAGGCCACGACGACGCCGACCGGCTGGAGCCCCAGCGCCGCGCGCCAGCGCGGCCGCGGCGCGCGCGCCACCGGCGCCACGTCCAGCCAGCGCGCGCGGCCCGGGTCGCCGTCCGGGTGCGTCCAGGCCGGGAAGCCCTCCAGCGCCGCCGCCACGGCGAAGGCGTCGCCCGCGAGCAGCGCCTGCGCGTCGTCGCGGCGGCCGGCGCGCTCGAGCGCCCGGGCGAGCGAGAGGCGCGCCTGCGGCGTGGGCCCGGCCGCGAAGCGCTGCTCGAGGCCGCGCAGGTCGTCGTCCACGTCAGGCGACGAGCGCCAGCGCCACGAGGAACGCCACGTAGCCGCCGAGGAGCAGGCCGCCGTCGACGCGGCTGAGCGCGCGCCCGACGCGGAGCAAGACCGCGGCGGCCACCGTGACGATCCCCAGCGCCGACAGGTCGACCGTCTGCGCGCGCAGGTCGGCCGCGATCGGCTGGATCGCGCCCGCCCCGCCGAGGACGAACAGCACGTTGAAGATGCACGAGCCGATGACGTTGCCGACGGCGATCGCCGCGTGGCCGCGCAGGGTGGCCACGAGCGAGGCCGCCAGCTCCGGCGCCGACGTCCCGATCGCCACGACGGTCAGGCCCACCACCCGCTCGCTGACCCCCAGCGCCCGCGCCCCGGCGGACGCCCCGTCGACGAACAGCCGGCCGCCGCCGAGCAGCAGCGCGAGCCCGACGAGCGCCAGGAACGCGAGCCACGCGGCCCCGTGCCGCGGCGGCCGCGGCGGCGCGGCCTCCTCGCCCTCGGCCGGGGCGGCCGGGGAGACGCTCCGCGCCGTGACGACCGTGAACGCGACCGCCCCCAGGAGCAGCAGGGCCGCCTCGGGGCGCGACACGCCGCCGCCGGCGAGGAGCGGCGGCAGGAGGAGCGTGGTCGCGACCATCACCGGCAGCTCGCGTCGGAGCAGGCTCGCCTCGACGGGCAGCGGCCGGATCAGCGCCGTGAGCCCGAGCACGAGGCCAAGGTTGGCGATGTTCGAGCCGATCACGTTGCCGACCGCGATCGCGCTGCTCCCGTCGAGCGCCGCCGCGGCGCTGACGACGAGCTCGGGCATGGACGTGCCGTAGGCGACGACGGTCAGCCCGAGGATCAGCGGGCTGATGCCGAAGCGCCGGCCCAGCCCCACGCTCCCCTTGACCAGCCACTCGGCGCCGAGCGAGAGGAAGAGCAGCCCGACGAGGAGCGCGCCGACGGCGGCCAGGCCGCTCACGAGCTCACCGTGACGGAGACGACGAGGCTGCGCTGGCTCGACCGCGGCACACGGGCTCCTCCTCCGAGTGTAGCGCCCGCCGCGCCGGGCCGGCCGGTCGTTGGGACCGCGCCGGCCACGACCCCGACCCGGAGCTGCCACCCACGAGGATTCGACGCAGAGGCCGCCGAGGACGCGCAGCGTTCTCAGCGCGGCCTCCGGCCACGACCAAACCAGGACTCACCACGGAGGGCACGGAGGACACGGAGGACGTTCCTGGCAGGTCACCCTTCTCCTGGAAGTCCTTCTCCGTGCCCTCCGTGTTCTCCGTGGTTGATCTCTGCGCGGGAGGAGCGAGGTCGCGCCTGCATCTTCTCCGCACGAGGAGATTCGAACGCCAGGCTCGGGGACTCCTTCCTCTCGCCACAGCACACGGCGAGCGACGGGGACGGGCGGACGTGCCATTCGGTGCCAGTCCGGGACGTGCGCCGGTCGCCCGCCCTCGCGAGCGCGTCGTCACTCACCGCAGGGCTGCGCACAGGAGACGGGCGACGCGTCCTCCGGGGTGGCAGCGCTGGCCGACGGTCGTGATCGACGCCCACCGTGTGGTCTCGCATGGAACACGGCGGCAACGAGGGTCGACGGAGGACACGGAGGGTTCGTCCTCACGTCCTTCGTGCCCTCCGTCGTCTCCGTTGCCTTCGTGTCCCATGGCCGCCAGAGCGCGCTGACGTCGGTTCGTCAGACCAGCGGTGAGTCTCCACCCGGGCGTCGACTCGCCGGGGGTTCTCGGCCGGCGGGGCTCGCCCCCGGGGCCCGGCCGTGCTCCGATCGGCGCCGTGCTCCGCCTCGTCGCCTGCACCCTGGGCCTGAGCGCCCTGCTCCTGTTCGCCGTCCAGCCGATGCTCGGGCGGGCGCTCCTCCCGCTCCTCGGCGGCGCGCCGGCGGTGTGGACGACGGTGATGCTCTTCTTCCAGGCGGCGCTGCTCCTCGGCTACGCCTACGCCCACGCGTCGGCGCGCTGGCTGCCCTGGCGCGCGCAGGCCGGGGCGCACCTGCTGCTCGTCGGGGCGGGGCTCGCGGTCCTGCCGTTCTCGACGGCCGGCGCCACCCCGCCCGTGGGCGACGGCCTGGCGCCGGCCCTGTGGGTGGGCGCGTGGCTGACGGCCGCCGTGGGGCTGCCGGTCGTGGCGCTGTCGGCGAGCGCGCCGCTGCTGCAGGGCTTCGCCGCCCGCGCCGGGGCGCGCGACCCCTACGTGCTGTACGCCGCGAGCAACGCCGGGAGCCTGACCGCGCTCGTGGCCTACCCGCTCGTCGTCGAGCCGCTGGCCGGCGTGGCCCTCCAGGCGCGCGCCTGGGCCGGCGGCTACGCGGCGCTCCTCGGGCTCGTCGCCGCCTGCGTCGTGGCCGTCGGCCGCGCGGGCGCCCGCGAGGCCGCGCCGCAGGTCGCCGACGCGCCGGCCCCGCCGCTGGCGCCGCGGCGCGTGGCGCGCTGGCTGGCGCTCTCGGCCGTGCCGGTCGCGCTGCTCCTCGGCGTCACGAACCACATGACGGCCGACCTGTCGGCCGTCCCGCTCCTGTGGGTCACGCCGCTGGCCGCGTACCTGGTCACGTTCATCGTCACGTTCGAGCGCCCCGACCGCGGCGCGCGCGCCGGCGCCGTGGCCCTGCGCGCGCTCCTCGTCCTGGCCGCGCCGCTCGTCCTGACCCTCACCTGCGGCGTCACGGCGCCGCTGCCCCTGGCCGTGGCCCTCGACCTGACCGCGCTCCTGGCCGTCGGGCTCGTGTGCCACGGCGCGCTCTCGCAGGACCGCCCGCCCGTGGCGCACCTCACGACCTTCTACCTGTGCATCGCCGCCGGCGGCGTCGTCGGCGGCGCGCTGTGCGCGATCGTCGCCCCGCTCGTCTTCTCGCACGTGATCGAGTACCCGCTGGCCCTCGCCGCGGCCTGCGCCCTGCGACCGGCCACCTCCGGGCCGGCGGCGCGGCGCGACCTGGCCCTGCACGCCGCCTGGCCGCTGGCCGTGGCCGGGCTGGCGCTCGGCCTCGACGCCCTCGTGCGGGCCGTGGCCCCCGCGCTCGACGGGCGCGCGCGCCTGCTCGTGGCCTTCGCGCCGGCGGCCCTCCTGGCCCACGCCGCCCACCGGCGCCCCGCCCGCCACGGCCTGGCGCTGCTCGCGCTGCTGCTCGTCGGCCTCGTCGTCGAGGGCGAGCACGGCCGCGCCGTGCGCACCGAGCGCAGCTTCTTCGGCGTGCACCGGGTCACGGTCTCGCCCGACGGCCGCCACCGCTGGCTCCTCCACGGCGGCACCGTCCACGGGGCCCAGGCCCTCGACCCGGCGCGCGCGCGCGAGCCGCTGGCCTACTACCACCGCCTGGGCCCGTGCGCCGACGTGGTCTCCGCGTGGCGGGCCGGCCCGGGCCCGCGGCGCGCCGGCGTGGTCGGCCTGGGCGTCGGGGCGCTCGCCGCCTACGGCGAGGCGGGGGAGGACTGGACCTTCTTCGAGATCGACCCGGCCGTGGTCCGGATCGCCTCCGACCCCGCCCTGTTCACGTTCCTCCGCGACTGCCGCGCCGACTGGCGCGTCGTGCAGGGCGACGCGCGCCTGCGCCTGCGCGACCTCCCCCCGGCGAGCCTCGGCCTCCTGTTCATGGACGCGTTCAGCGGCGACGCGATCCCCGCCCACCTCCTCACGCGCGAGGCGCTGGCGCTCCAGGCCGACGCCCTGGCGCCGGGCGGCCTCCTGGCCCTGCACGTCTCCAACCGCTACCTGGAGCTGCGGCCCGTCGTGGCGCGCACGGCCGCCGCCGCCGGCCTCGTCGGCCGGGCGCGCTTCGACGACGTAGGGGCGGCGCGCGGCGCCGACCCCGAGGGGCGCGCGTCGTCGCAGTGGGTCGTCCTCGCCCGGCGCGAGGAGGACCTGGGCCCCCTGCGCGACGACCCGCGCTGGCGGCCGCTCGCGCCCGACGGCGGGCCGCCCTGGACCGACGACCACGCGCACGTGCTCGGGGCGCTGGCCTGGTAGGCGTCAGCCGCCCGGGCGCGCGCGGTGGCGCCAGCTCGCGCGCGCCTCGGTGAGCTGGCGCGCGGCGACGCGGTCGTCGCGCCAGGCGCTGGCCAGCCCCTCGATCGGGTCGTCGCCCTCGCTCGCCTCGGCGAAGCGGGCCAGGAGCTCGGTCGTCTCGCTCGCGATGCGCCGCACGGCCTCGGTGTGGCGCCGGGCGAGGTCGCGCGAGGCGGTGAGCTCGTCGTGGGCCTGCGCGAGCTGCACCTGCCCCTGCGCGGCGGCGTTCTCCGCGTGCTCGGAGAGGCGCCGCGCCTCCTCGGCGAAGAGCGCGAAGGCCGGGTCGGTCGCCCGCGCCGCCGCGAGGTCGGCGTTGACGGCGAGCTGCTTGCTGCGCCGGGCCACCTCGTCGGCGGCGCCCACGAGCTCGCGGACCTGCCGCAGGTGGCGCTCGAGCGCGCCGAGCCGCTCCTCGACGCCGTCGGCCGACGCCGCCTCGCGGTCGAGCTCCTCGCCGGCGCGCTGGAGCCGCCCGGCGACGGCGCGCGCCAGGCGGTTGATCGTCTCGTCGCGCACCTCGGCCGCCGCGGCCAGGCGCGACGCCGCCTCGACGTCGCCCTCGTCCTCGCGGGCGCCCTGGGCCCGGGCGCCCGTCGCCGCGGAGAACCACGCCGCCGCGCCGCGCGCCTCGGACAGCGACAGCCCCGCCTCCTCGGCGGCGCGCAGCGCCCACTCGAGCTGCGCGCGCGCCGCCTCGAGCTGCGCCGCCCCCTGCCCCCACGCGCGCCGCGCCGCCTCGACCTCGCTCAGGAGGCCCGCGGCGAGCGCCTCGAGCTCGTGGGCGCCGCGCGTCGTCTGGTCGGCGAGGCGGCGCAGGTCGTCGCCCACCTTCTCGAGCCCTTGCTCCTCCTCGCCCAGGCGCGCCGCCTCGACCTGCACGTTGAGCGCCAGCAGGTCCGAGCGCACCGCCGCCTTGCCGGTCTCGCGCGCGATCTCCTCGATGCGCCGCGCCTGCTCCTCGGCGCCCTCGAGCGCGTCGGGGGCCGCCGCCTGCGCCTCGACCGCCCGCTCCACGGCGCGGATCCCCTGGCCCAGGCGGTCCTCGACCTCCGCGCCGCGCCGCGCCGCCTCGGCCCCCAGCGCGTCGGCGCGGAGCCCCCAGCGCACGAGGCCGTCCGGCACGGGGCGCGCTTCGTCGTCGGCGTCGAGCCCGGGCTCGCTCACGGCCTCTCCTCGTCAGGACCTTCGGGGCGACCCTCGCGTTCGCCGCCCCCGTCGAGCACGGCGGCGGCGGGCTCGAGCGGGCGGCCGTCGACGAGCGGCTCCACCTCGAGCACCACCGTCCCGTCGGGCGCCCTGGCGCGCAGGCCCGCCGCGTGGCCGCGCGGGCCGAGGTCGACGAGCGACTCCGGCGCGACCGCCGCCACGTCGCCCAGGGCCTCGACCGACAGGCCCACCGGCTCGAGCGAGTCGACGACCACGACCGCCGGGTCCGCGCCGCCCTGCGCGGTCAGGCCCAGCCGCGCGGCCAGGTCCACGACCGCCACCGCCTGCCCCCGGACCTCGACCACGCCGCGCACGTAAGGCGGCGCCCCCGGCAGGCGCACCCGGTGCGCCGGCCGCTCGATCGCGCGGACCACGCCGACGTCCAGGGCGAAGTCCCGCCCGCCCGCGCGCACGCGGAGCACCTTGAGGGAGTCCTGCACGCCCCGAAGATACCCCGCCGACGGCGGCGCTCAGGCCCACCGCAGCCGTCGACTACACGGCGGCCTTGCCGGCGGCCTTGCGCAGCTCCTCGGCCTCCTCCTCGAGCGCCTCGGCGCGCGACGAGACCTCGCCCCAGCGGTCGATCAGCCGGTCGAGCTCGGCGTCGCCCCAGCCACCGTCGGGGCGGTCGCGCAGGCGCACGGCCAGGGCGCGGGCGGCCTCCTTCTGCTTGCTCGCGGCCACGCCCTTGCGCAGGGCCAGCTCGGCGCCCTTGGCGGCGCTCTTGGCCGCGTCGAGCGCCTTGGACAGGCCGCCCTTCCAGCGGCCGAGGAGGCCGCCGCCGGCGGGGGCGGCCTCGGGCTCGGGGGCGGCGGCGCGGTCGTCGAGCGTCGACAGCTCCTGCTCGATCGCCTCCAGCCGCTCGAACGGGCTCGGCTGGCCGGCCTTCTTGGCCCGCGCCTCGACCTTCTTGCGCCGCTCGGGCACGCCGGCGACCGCGGCCACGACGCGCTCCTCGTCCTGCTCGTAGGTGCCCAGCGCCTCGTCCTTCTGGGCCAGCACCGCCTGCAGGCGCGCGGCGATCGCCTTGCGGAGCTGCAGCAGCCCGACGCCGTCGAGCTTGCCCGAGCGCGCCTTGACGCCGGGCTTGTCGAACGCGCGCTTCATCACGCCGCAGTGCTGCTCGTCCTTGTTGATCTCGAGCACGTGGTTGCTGTTGCGGTCGATCGTGCGCGCCTGAGCCAGGACCTCCTTGGCGTGGTCGTAGTACTGCGCGGCCAGGAGCGCCTGCCCGGTCCACTTGCGCAGCTCCTGCTCCTCGAGCGGGCCGAGCGACGCGCGCGTCGCCAGCGCCGCGCGCGCGACCCCCAGCGCGACCTGCACGGCGCCGGCGACCACGTTCTTCTTCGAGTCGACGTCCTTGACCGTCTGCGCGAGCGTCGCCCCGGGGTCCTGCTCGATCCGCTGGCGCACCCACAGGAGCGGCGCGAGCACGAGCGGGCGCTCGAGCTCCTCGCCGAGCGGCAGGTCGGCCAGGCCGACCGACGCGGGGTAGCGCTCCCACACGCGGGCGATCGCCCGCTCGAGGCCCTCGCGCTCGCCCTTCTCGTGCTGCGCCGCCAGGGCCACCATGGCGCCGTAGGGCTCCTTGGGCGCCAGCGCGTCGAGCTCCTTAGCCGCGGCCAGGGCGCCGTCGTGGTCGGAGCGGCGCAGCGCCGCGCGCGCCCGGGCGAGCGCCCCTTGCACGCGCTCGCGCTCGCCCTCGCCCGGGCGCCGGGCGCGCAGGAGCACGCGCGCGGCCACCGGCTCGGCGGGGAACAGGGCCAGCGCCTTCTCGGCGTGCTCGACCGCCTTGTCGGCGTCGCCCTGGAGCAGCGCCACCTGCGCCAGCCCCGCCCGCGCGGCCCCGCGCGCCAGGTCGTGCTCGGCCGACTTCGCCGCGCGCGTGTAGAGCTTCTTCGCCTGGTCCAGCTCGTCCGGATCGCCCGAGCTCCTGTAGCGGGCCACGCCCCGATCGGCGGCCCGGCCCGGGTCGGCGTCGTCCTCGTCGCGCGCGGCCGGGGCGCTCGTCGCCTGGCCAGCGGCGGGCTCCGCGTCGAAGCGGATCGACATGGGCTCGTCGGGGAACGACAGGGCGTCGTCGGGCGGCAGCGCCAGCTCGTCGGGGACCGCCAGCTCGCCCGACCCGGAGCCCGAGTCGTCGTGGGAGGAGATCGTCAGCCGACCCGAGCCGGAGGCCTTCTTCACGCGACCGGACGATCCGGACGTTGATCCGGACGTTGATCCGGCCGTCGACGACGACCGCGCCTTCTTCGCCCGGCCCGACGCCTTCGCCGCCCGACCCGACGCCTTCGCCGCCCGGCCCGAGGCAGGTCGCTCCTTGGCCTCGCCCTTCTTGAGGCTCGCGGCCAGCTCGTCCTTGAGCCCCCGGAAGAGGGCCACGAACCCCTTGTCGCCGAGGGCCGCGCGGAGCGCCTCCAGGTCGTCGCCGGCCGGCTCGCGCTTCTTGCGCACCCCGAGCGCCTCGAGGCGCCCGGCGTCGGCCACCGCGTCGCGGGCCATGCGCACCAGGCGCTTCTCGAGCTTCCTCGCGCCGTCGTCGTCCTTCTTCAGGCGGGGGACGGCGTGCCGCAGCAGGTCCTGGGCGTCAGGCAAGGCACCCCTCCTCTGTCTGTCGCGGTCGACGGTAGCCACCCCGGCCCCGCGGTCCGTCACGGTCATGTAAACCGGCCAGGCAACGTCGTTTGCAGGGGGGTGGCGCCGACCGTCCACAGTGCACACATCCTGTTGCCCAGGTCTGGGAAACGGGCGGTCACGAGAGCGTAAAGCGCGGACCGAATAACGAGTTGACGTTCGGTCACTCGCTTGCGCTGCACGGGGCAACGGCGAGTGATCGCGTGCGGCCGCCGCGCGCTTGATCCGGCCAGCGAGACATCGTCCTTCAGGCCAGGGGCTCGGACCTGGCTGCGCAACACGGGCCGGCCCTTGTCGGGAGGGTGGGTCCCAAAGGAGCGTCTCGCGTGGTGACCCGCCGCCTCTCCGCGATCGTCGCCTTCACCCTGCTCGCCGCCACCCTCCCGGCTCACGCCAACGAGTTCGTGAGCAACCGCCGGGCGGACTGGTACCGCTTCACCGGCCCCGGCGGCCAGGACGCGCGCGCCCAGATCCAGATGGAGTCGGGCAACTGGCGCCTCTGGGACGACTTCGCCGGCTTCGGCCCGCAGTGGGTCTACACCATGCAGGGCTACGACTGGTTCTGGTTCTGGGACGGCCGCGACGCCCAGCCGGTGGCCAACCTGAGCGGGGCGGTCGGCTCGACGCAGACGATCAACATCGCCCAGAACCGCGGCACCGTGCGCGTCGCCGCCCGCAACCTGAGCCTCACCACGCCCGCGGGCACCTTCAGCGACGTCACGCGCCTGACCCTCCAGACGTCGGTGGCCGACGCCGGGACGACCCAGATCTGGTTCGCCCGCGGCGTGGGGATCGTGAAGTACGAGACCCAGTCGATCGCCGGCCCGCGCTCGTTCGAGCTGGCCTCGGCGTCGGTCAACGGCCAGGCCTACCCGGCGCCGACGGCGCCGGCCCCGGTCGCCAACGGCCCGGCGCGCGCGCCGTCCGAGCACGCGCCCATGGAGGCGGTCCTCTTCGGCTGCAACGACACCTACATGGTCGTCGACACCTACGCCGACGCCTTCCGCGGCCTCAACGGCTCGGGCGCGATCGCCGAGGTCGTCGTGACGTCGAACGCGGTCGCGGCCGAGGTCCGCTACGAGATGACCCGCCGCAACGTCCCGCTCGACGAGGTCTCGTTCATCGTCGCCGCGCTCGACTCGGTGTGGATGCGCGACTACGGCCCGATCGTCCTCAAGAGCCCCAACGGCGACCGCGTCGTCGCCGACACGAAGTATTACCCCAACCGCCCGCGTGACGACCGCTTCCCGCAGGCCTACGCTAGCCACCGCGGCTGGCAGCGCGTGGCCGTGAACCTCAACTTCGAAGGCGGCAACTTCGCCACCGACGGCCGCGGCATGGCCATGTCGTCGAACGGCGTCCTGTGGTTCAACAACATGACGACGGCGGCCGTGCGCCGGGAGTTCGAGAAGTTCGGCGTGAACCGCGTCGAGTTCTTCGAGCCGCTCGTCAACGAGGGCACGACGCACATCGACATGTTCGCCCGCGTGATGACCGACGGCGACGCCCTCGTCTCGCGCTACCCCTCGAACCACCGCCAGTTCAACGTCACCGAGGAGGCGGCCCGCAAGTTCGCCGCGCTCGGCTACCGCGTGAGCCGCGCCGAGGCGGCCCGCAGCTACGACGAGTTCGCCACCTACACGAACTCGGTCCTGGCCAACGGCGTGGCGCTGGTGCCCCAGTACGGCAACGCCACCCTCGACCGCGCCGCGCTCGACGCCTACGCGGCGCTCGGCTACCGCGCCGTGGGGATCAACTCGCGCACCTCGATCCGCTACGGCGGCGCGGTCCACTGCCTCTCCATGCAGGTCCCCAGGTAGTTCGACGGCTGCGGCCGCGGATGAACGGTCGAGGCGGCGCGCGCGCGGGGCTGTAGGATCAGGCGATCGATACAGCCCGCGCGCGCGCCGCCTCGCCTCGTCCTCCGCGGCCTCGCCTCGCTCGCGGCTTCGTTCCGCCCGCCCATGGCCTGAGGGATCGATCCGGCGGGTTGTGGGAGCTGGAAGAAGAGAAGAACAGGCCGCAGGCGCGCGCGGGGGGTCGGCGCGGGGCGTGAAGGCGGCGCGGTGGCGGGGTAAGGTCGAGGTGTGGGCCCTTCGAGTCGTTGGCCCTTCGAGTCGTTGTCCCTGAGCGCCGTGACGGACGTGGGGCGCCGCGGGGGCCCCTGGAGGTGAGAGATGAAGCCCTGGCTCGTCGCGGTCCTCGTGGGGGTGGCGTTCCTGGGCGGGATCCTCGCCAGCGGGAGCTTGCGGCCGGAGCGGGAGGTGCGCGGCCCCGCCGGCGGGCCGCAGGCCGGGCCTGTCCAGGCGCCGACGGGGCCGGTGGTCGCCCTGGGGCCCGGGCAGCGAGAGCCGGCGGCCGGCGACGCGCCGGCGGCGCCGCCGCGCCCGACCGAGGGGCCGCGGACGCCGGCCCCGGCGACCAGGCCGGCGAGCGGACCGCCGCCGATCTCGCCGCCGCCGCTGTCGCCCGAGGCGCAGGCCGAAGGGCGGCGGGCCGCCGCGGACATCGCCGCCGACGGCGGGCGGGGCAACGGCCGGGTCACGCACCTCGTCTACGACTTCGACAGCGAGGAGGAGCGCCTGGCGTTCGAGGAGAACCAGCGCCTGGGCTGGCAGCGCCGCCTGCAGCGCGAGCGCGAGATCAAGGTCCAGATCATGCGCGAGAAGGTCGGCCTGACCGCCGGGCAGGAGCCGGTGCTCGTGGCGATCCTCGAGGCCGAGGCGCAGGAGCGCCAGCGCCTGGTCGACGCCCTGGCGGCGGGGACGATCTCGCGCTCGAGCTTCGACGAGCAGGTGCGCACGAACACCCAGAACGCGCGCCAGGAGCTGGCGCGGCTGCTCACCCCGGCCCAGGTCCAGGCCTACGAGGACCTCGCGCCGCGCGAGCAGGTCCTGCGCGACGACACGCAGTGATCGGTGTTGCCCGGCCCGCCGCGGCCGGGCAACCTGAGGGGGATGATCGAGCCGCCGACCCCCGCCGACGAGGCCGAGCGCCTCCGGTCCCTGCGCGCGCTGAACATCCTCGACTCGCCGCCCGAGCAGCGCTTCGACCTGCTCACGGAGGCGGCCGTGCGCGCCTTCGACGTGCCCGTGGCGCTCGTGTCGCTCGTCGACGCGACGCGCCAGTGGTTCAAGTCGCGCCAGGGGCTCGAGGCGACGGAGACGCCGCGGGCGATCTCGTTCTGCGGCCACGCGATCGCCCAGCCGGACGACGGCGCGCTGGTCGTGCCCGACGCGACGCTCGACCCGCGCTTCGCCGACAACCCGCTGGTCACCGCCGGGCCGCGGATCCGCTTCTACGCCGGCCAGCCGCTGTGCACGCTCGACGGCGCGCGCGTGGGGACGCTGTGCCTGATCGACCGCGCCCCGCGCGACCTCGCCCCGGAGGCGCGCGAGGCCTTGCGACAGCTCGCCTGCGCCGTCGAGGACGAGCTCAACGCCTACCGCGTGAGCCTCGGGCGGCACCAGCTCGAGGAGGTGATCGGCCGCGGCGGCATGGGGGTCGTCTACAAGGCGCGCGACGAGGGCCTGGCGCGCACGGTCGCGCTCAAGGTCGTCCACCGCCACTTCGCGGCCGACCCCGAGTTCCGCCGGCGCTTCCGCGAGGAGGCGCGCGGCCTGGCCGCCGTGTCGCACCCGCACGTCATGACGATCTTCGAGATCGGCGAGGACCGCGGCGTCCTGTTCATGGCCTGCGAGCTGCTGTCGGGCGGGACGCTGGCCGGGCGGGTGCGGCGCGACGGGCCGCTGCCGGCGAGCGAGGCCGCCGAGGTGGCCGCTCAGGTCGCCGCGGGGCTCGACGCGATCCACTCGGCCGGCCTCGTTCACCGCGACGTCAAGCCGGCCAACGTGCTCCTCGACCGGCGCGGCACCCCGAAGCTGGGCGACTTCGGCCTCGTGCAGCGCGTCCGGCGCTTCGGCCCGCACGCCGGCCGCCGCGAGCTGCCGCCCTCGTGCGACGTGTTCGGCGTCGACCAGGCGACCGTCTGCGAGCCGCTCCCCGCCCTGCCGCCGGCCTCGCCCGACGAGGCGCGCACGACCTCGGCGGGGCACGCCGTCGGCACGCCGGCCTTCATGGCGCCCGAGCAGGCCACCGGCGCGGGCGCGGACGCGCGCGCCGACCTCTACTCGCTCGGCGCGACGCTCTACGCCCTGCTCACCGGGCGCCCACCGTTCGAGGGCTCGTCGGCGAGCGTCCTGCGCGCGCTCCTCACGCGGGCGCCCGAGCCGCCCGGCCAGCACGCCCGCGGCGTGCCGCCGGCGCTCGACCGCCTGGTCATGCGCCTCCTGGACAAGGACCCGGCCGCGCGCCCGGCGAGCGCCGCGCGGGTCGCCGACGAGCTGCGGGCGCTGGCGCGGCGCACGTAACGCCTCACAGCGGCCGTCGCTTGTGTCATGGAGCGGGACCCTTGCTCCGATCCGCAGTGAGGCACCTGTCGCCCTCGCTCCGGCCGCTTCGCGGCCTTCGCTCGGGGATGCGCGCCACCGCTCGATCTGCTCGCTTCGCGCTCGGATCGAGCGGTGAGCGCGGTCAGCCGCCGGCCTCGGCCGCCAGCTCGGCGATCCGCTGCAGGAGGCCCGGCCCGCCGGCGAGGCGCCCGCCGAGGATCCCGCGGCGGGCCTCCTCGAGCAGGCCCGCCGCCTCGCCGCGCGCGCCGAGGCGCAGGAGCGCCTCGGCCTCGCCGACCATGGCGGCGGCGGCCAGCGGCCCCTCGGGCGCCACGGCGCGGGCGCGGCGGAAGAACTCGAGCGCCTGCCGGGTGTCGCCCTGCTGGCGCTGGCTGGCGGCCGTGTCGAACAGCACGCGCTGCCAGGCCTCGGGCGAGCGGGGCGCGACGCGCGGCGGCGGGCGCGTCGGCTCGGGCTCGGCCCAGTCGGGCGGCGTCGGCACCTCCGTCGGCGTGCCGGGGGCGCGCAGGAGGCCGGGCCCCGGGTCGGGCGGCGCCGGCCGCCACGACACCCCGAGCGCGAAGCCCACGAGCCCGACGCAGCCGGCGAGGACCAGGGCGCTCACGAGGCGCAGCGTGGCCGGGTCGCGCGGCGGCGGGGCGAAGGTCGGGGCGCCGCGGTCGAGGAGCTCGTCGCGCGCGGCGAGCTTGAGCCGCGCCGCGAGCAGCGGCGGCGGCCGCACGGCCGGCAGGGCGCCCTTGACCGCCTCGAGCTCGCGCGTGAGCGCGTCGCACGCGTCGCAGCCGCGCCGGTGGGCCTCGACCCCGGGCCGGGCGTCGGGGTCGAGCTCGCCGTAGAGCAGGTCGGGCAGGTCGGCCTGGTAGGCCTCACAGTCCACGGGGCGGGACCTCCAGCGTCACGCCCAGCCGGTCGCGCAGGAAGCGGCGCACGTGGGCCAGGGCGTAGCGCATGCGGCTCTTGACCGTGTCGCGGGGCACGCCCAGCGACGCCGAGATCTCCTGGAAGCTCATGTCGGTGTGCTCGCGCAGGAGGAACACCTCGCGCTGCTCGAGGGGCAGCGCCGCGACCGCCTGCTCGAGCATGGCGCCGAGCTCGCGGCGCGCGACGCGGTCGAGCACGGGCGGGCTCGGGTCGACGACGCCCTCGACGGCGGGCGGCCCCTCCGCGTCGCCGCCGCCCTCGGCGCCGGGCGGCGCGCGGCGGCGGCGGCGCGCGTGGTCGAGGCAGGCGTTGCGCGTGACGGCGAACAGCCAGGTGGTGAAGCGGCTGCGCCCGTCGTAGGCGGCCGTCCCGCGCAGGACCTTGAGCCACACCTCCTGCACGAGGTCGTCGAGCCCCGGCCCGTCGCCGAGCATGCGCCGGGCGAACGCGTAGACGGCGCCGGCGTGCCGCTCGACGAGGCGGTCCATCGCGCGCGCGTCCCCGCGGCGGTAGCGCTCGAGGAGCGCCAGGTCGCTCTGCCCGTCGTCGTCGTCGGCCACCAGCTCCAGCATAGCGCCTGGCTTACGGTCACGGACCCGACCCCCACGATCTTCGACCCCGGGTCAGCGGGTGCCTGCCTGCCAGAGTGAAGCTCAGAGCCACTGAAGAGATCGGCGCTACCACGTCTCGCTGGTGACCAGCCTCCGACCGGGGCAGCACGTGAGGCGAGGGCGACGAGGCTGAGCCGCGGCGGCGAGGCGCGCGGGCGACGACGTCGCGACCTACTTCGAGCCCGCGCGCGCGCCGCCGCCGCCAGCATCGTCGCCCGCAGCCGTCGAGCACACCTCAGCGGACGTGAGCCCAGGCCAGGGCCAGCTCCGGCGGCAGGGGGTCGTCGAGGGTGTCGACCGCCGCCTCGTCGCCCTCGCGCGGCAGGCGCAGGGCGCCCGCGTGCAGGAACAGCCGCCCGAGGTCGAGGCGGCGCGTCAGGGCCGCGCTGGCGTCGGTCCCGTAGCGCGGATCGCCCAGGAGCGGGTGGCCCACGGCCGCGAGGTGGGCGCGGATCTGGTGCGTGCGGCCGGTGTCGAGCTCGAGGGCCAGCAGGCTGCCCTCGCGGCGGGCCTCGAGCGCGCGCCAGCGCGTGCGCGCCGCGCGGCCCTCGTCGTCGACCTCCACGCGCTCGGCGCCGGGCGCCCCGCGCTTCTCGAGGGCGAGGTCGACCTCGCCCTCGCCCGCCAGGCGCCCGAGCACGGCCGCCGTGTAGGTGCGGGCGAGCGTCCCGGCGCGCAGGGCGTCGAACAGGCGCCGCGCCCCGGCGCGGGTCCGGCCGCACACGAGCAGCCCCGAGGTGTCGCGGTCGAGCCGGCCGACGGGCACGGGCGGCGCCGGGTCGCCCAGGGCCGCGGCCAGGGCGTCGATCCAGCCCCACGCGTGACCGCTGCCGGCGTGGACGACGACGCCCGCCGGCTTGGCCGACACGACCAGGTCGGCCTCGACCCGCCGCAGGCTGGCGCGGGCCGCCTCGACGGCCGCCGGGGGCGCCGGCCGCGCCGGCCGGGCCGCGGGGGCGTCCTCGCCGGGCAGCGGCAGGGCGAAGTTGGTGACGCGCACCACCTGCCCCGCGGAGAGGCGCGCGTCGGCGCGCGCCCGGCGGCCGTCGACGCGCACCCAGCCCTTGCGCAGCGCCTTGAGCGCCAGCGTGCGCGGCCAGGCGAGCCGCCGGCGCAGGAAGCCCTCGAGGCGCGCGCCCTCGTCGTCTCGATCGACCGGGAACTCGCGGGGCGCCATGAGGCGGGATCATACGGCTCACAGCGGCCGTCGCTTGTTCCGATGTCCACGTCCCGGCGCGAGGCTCGATGCTCCGATCCGCAGTGAGGCACCTGTCGCCCTCGCTCCGGCCGCTCCGCGGCCTCCGCTCGGGGCTGGCGCCACCGCTCGACCTGCTCGCTTCGCTCGCAGATCAAGCGGTGAGCGCGGTCAGACGCCGCCGACCGCCCGCTCCAGCGCGCCGAGGAGCTCCGACATGCGGAACGGCTTGGCGACGAACCCCTGCGCGCCGGCGCGGGCCGCGGCGTCCGGGTCCGGCTCGCCCGACATGAGGAGCAGAGCCACGTCCGCCTGCGCGACGCGCAGGGCCCGGCACAGCCGCGGTCCGTCCATGGGCCCGCCGAGGTGCAGGTCGACGAGCGCGACGTCGAACCGGTCGTCCCGGGCGCAGCGCAGGGCCTCGGCGGCGTCGGCGGCGACGTGCACCGCCCAGCCGGCGCCCGCGAGCATCTCCTCCAGGAGGCTCCGCAGGAGCTCCTCGTCGTCCACCACGAGCGCGCGCCGCATGGTCCGAGCGTGTCAAAGGGCGACGCGGGGGCCCATCATCAACCTTGATGTGGTCGTTACCCGCGCGCCCCGCGCCGCTCTCAGCTCGCCACGGGGAGCGGCTGCCCCTCGAGGGCGTCGAGCTCGGCCACGAGCGCGCCGGCCGACGGGGTGCGGCGGCGGCGGTCGACCGCGGTGAGGCGCCGGAGCACCTCGCGCAGGCCGGGCGAGACGCTGCGCGGGAGGCTCACCGGGCGCGAGGCCATGGCCTGGAGCAGGGGCAGCCCGGTGAGCTCGGGGAAGGCCTCGACGCCCATGGCGGCGTAGCGGCCGACGAGCCCGAGCGAGAACAGGTCGCTGCGCGCGTCCGGCGCCTCGCCGCGGATGCACTCGGGCGGCATGTAGCCCGGGGTGCCGATGAGCATCTGGGCGTCGGTCAGGCCGCGGTCGAACGGGCGCTTGGCCAGGCCGAAGTCGACCAGGACCGGCCGGTCCCAGCGCCCGTCGCGCAGGATGACGTTGGCGGGCTTGAGGTCGCGGTGGACGATGTCCGCGGCGGCCAGCGCCTCGAGCGCGCGCGCCAGCCCGCGCAGGAGCGCCACCAGCTCCTCCTCGCGGGCCACGCCCACCCGCCGCACCTGCCGCTCCACCGTCGGCCCGGGGACGAGGTCCATGGCGTAGTAGAGGCGCCCCTCGCTCGTGCCGAAGTCGTGGATCGCCGCCACGTGCGGGCAGCGGACCGCCGACAGGGCGTAGGTCTCGCGCAGGAAGCGCAGGCGGCACTCGGGCTGCGACGCCGGGAGCGCCGAGAGCACCTTGAGCGCGACGGGGCGGTCCGCCTGCACGTCGTGGGCGCTGTAGACGACCCCGTAGCTCCCCTGCCCCAGGACCGACATGACCTGGTAGCGGCCGAACGCCAGGCCGTGGTCGTCGGCAGGGAGGTGGTCGGCGCCCGTGTTCACGCCGGCACCCTGGCGGGCGGTGCGCGCGAGCAGCACCTGGCACTTGGCCAGGAGCTCGTCGGGGGTGAAGGGCTTGGCCAGGTAGTCGGTCGCCCCGGCCGCGTAGCCGCGGAGGAAGTCGGCCTCGGTCTTGAGGCCCGAGAGCATGAGCACCGGGAGCTGCGTGTCCCCGTACGTCGCCCGCAGGCGAGCGACCATGTCGAGGCCGCTGCCGTCGGGCAGGCGGACGTCGCAGACCAGCAGGTCGGGCGGGTCCTGCTCGAGCGCGTCGTAGGCGGCGACGCAGCCCTCGAACTCCATGAGCTCGTGGCCGCGGCCGACGAGGAGCTCGCCGATCAGGGCCCGGATCAACGCCTCGTCCTCGACCACCGCGATCCGCGCCATGTTGCCCTCCTCGGGTCGGGTTGACGGAAGGGCGAGCAAACGTGCGGCCAGGGTCCTACAGGCCGGAGCCGCTCGCGTTGTGACGGTCCGGCCGCCCGGTGGGGTGTCGCGACCTCCGACACGGCGTCACGTGGGTGTCGGCTCTCCGACCACCGCGCCCGGGGCGGTTCGCCATCATCGGCATCATCCGCGACGTGGTCGGAACGCTCGAAGCCGCGGCCCAGGAGGGACTCCGGGCGGGCGGCGCGGCTCGGCGGGCCCCGGGGCCCGCCCGACCTCCCTCGGGGCACGCCGCGTGCGGTCTGGCCGCGTGGGGCAGCGCGTGTCGAAGGACGCGACGCCGGCCCGCGGAGGAAGGGCGATGTTCCAGGTCCACGACCGCACCAACCACGAGGTCGTCACGGTGTTCGCCGTGCACAAGTCCGGCCCGGCGGACGACCAGACCAAGTTCCTCGTCCACCGGGGCGGCGCCTGGCGCTGGCTGTGGGCGTCGCAGTTCGAGCCGCTCGAGGCCATGGCCGAGCGACCCACGCTCAGCCTCCGTCGCGGGTCGACCGCGGCGACGGCCGTGGCGTGAGGTGAGGGCGCCTGCGGTGGCCGTCCCGGAGCGAGGAGGCACCGGCGTGGTGCGGCGGGCCGAGCGGCCCCGCAGCAGCGGCCGCGAGCGCGGCGGCACGACCCTCGTGCGCCGCGAGCGGCCGCGCGAGCGGCCGCCTCACGACGAGCAGCCGGCGGGCGGCCACGACCGTGCGCCGCCCGCCGCCGGCCGAGGCGCCTCGCCCGGGCGCTCACGCCCGGCCCGAGGCGCGCGCCCTGGCGCGCGGCGTCGCCGGCGGCGACCCGTCCCCGCGGCGGCGCCGCCACCAACGGCGTGTCCCGCGGCGCCGGCGCCGGCGGCGCGTCCCCCGGCGCCGCCCCCACCGCCCCGTCCGCCGGCGCCGCAGCCTTTCGACCTGAGCGCGTGGGCCCGGGGTCTCGGCACGACCGCCCGCGACGACACCCCCGCGGTCGGGAAGGCACGGGTCGAACCGGCCGCGCCCGAGCCCCGCCCGGCGCTGAAGGTCGAGCGCTTCGACCTGGGCGCGTGGGTCTTCGGCATCGTCCCGCGGCCGGAGGAGACACCCGCCGAGCCGTTCCGGCAGGGGCTGCTCCGTCGCGAGCCGCCCCCGCGGCGTCCGGCGCCCGGTACACCGGCGGCCCCGCCGCCGTCGCCAGCCCCGTCGCCAGCCCCGCCGCCGCCGCCCGCCCCGACACCGCCCCCCTGCCCGCGCCCTGGCGGGTTCGACCTCGCGTCGTGGGTCTTCGGCCTCGTCCCGCGAGGCGACGACGAGCCGGAGAAGCCTCGCCGTCCGCTCCCCCCGCCGCCCCGGCGCAAGGCGCTGACGATGCCCGACCTGTTCGAGGGCGGCGCGGCGCCCCCCTGCCTCGACGACGACTAAGTACCTCGACGGCTGCGGCCGCAGATGCCGGGCGAGGGGGGGCGCGCGCGGCTTGGTACCTCGACGGCTGCGGCCGCGGATGCCGGGCGAGGGGGGGCGCGCGCGGCCGCTAGGATCAGGCGATCGATACCGGCCGCGCGCGCTCCCCCCTCGCCTCGTCCTCCGCGGCCTCGCCTCGCTCGCGGTTGCATTCCACCCGGGGCTTGGGCGTGTCGGGGGAATGGTAGGTGTGCCTCTCTCCGAGACAGCCGCCTCGAATGATCGACGGCTGCGGCCGCGGGTGCTCGACGGCCGCGGCGCGGGTGCCTGGCGAGGGGGGCGCGCGAGCGCGGGCTCGCCGGTGGCTCTGCCGGGTGTCGAGACGTCATGCCTCCGCTTCGTGAGGTCGTCGCGCGTGCCGGTGTAGCTGGTGCCGCGACGGATGGCGAGACGTCGTGCGTCCGCGTCGTGAGGGTCGTCGCGCGAGCACGGGCTCGCCGGTGGCTCTGCAGAGGGGTCGAGACTTCGTGCGGCCGCATCGTGAGGATCGTCGCGCGAGCCCGGCGGCGTCGGTGCCGCTGATCGCGCGGCACGGCAGGGTCGTCGGCCGAGGGTCGAGACGTCCTGCGGCCGCGTCGTGAGGGTCGTCGCGCGAACACGGCGTCGACGGTGCCGGCGCCGAGGTCGAGTCGTCGTGCGTCCGCGTCGTGGAGGTCGTCGCGCGAGCAGAGCTTGCCCGTCCGGCGACGCGCGCCAGCGGCACGGTGTGCCTGGCCGTTGGCGCTGAATGACTTGTGGCCGGCCTGGGCCGTGCCTGGGGCTCCCCGCGAGAGAGGGGGCCTCGTGGCGAAGAAGCGCGCGTCGATCGTCGGGGTGGCCGCGGCGGCGGTCCTCGTCGCCGGCCTGGGCGGACTGGCCGCGGCCGGCGGCGGCGACGGGCCGCTGCCGCCGCCGGCGTCGCGGTCTGCGGCTACCCGGGCGCCGGCCGACGGGGCGACGTCCGACGACGCGCCGGCCGGCGCGCCGACCACCGGCGCGCCAGCCACCGACGGGATGGCCGAGGCCGGTCGCCGCGCTCCGGCCAACGAGGCGGCCACGCCGACGCTCCCGGCCTGCCCGCCGGGCGACGCGCTCGCGCCGGCGCACGCGGCGCCGGCGCTGGGCGTGGTCGTCGACGCGGCGACGACGGTCGACGTCGACCCGC
>JAHBXY010000161.1 GCA_019636275.1 Planctomycetota bacterium
GGACGGGCTCCGCGTCGGCCCCGTCGGCGGCGCGCCCAGGGCGCCCGGGCCCCAGAACGTGGCCTCGGCCGGCGTCGGGCCGGCCGCGGCACCTGCCGCGCTCGGGCCCCAGTAGGTGGCCTCCGGCGCGGCCACCGGAGGAGGCGGCGGTGGCGCCGTGAGGTCCAGATGCGTCACCTCGTCGTTCGGCGGCGGTGCCTGCGGCGCTCCCCTGCGCATCGACCCGGTCGACCCGCCGGCGTGCGTCGGCGTCTCCCAGCGGGTCGGGTCGTCGGCGGGGTCGGCCACGGGGCATCAGTCTATAGCTCGGACGCCCTCTGGACGTCCCTGGACGGCTCGAGAGGCGCGGGGCGTATCGATCGCCGGACCTATCCGTCGTGTGGAACACGACGGCTCAGCCTCCGGGTAGGAGACATCAGGTCTGGCGTGCCGTCTCAGCCCTCGGACCAGCTTCCACGGCCGAAGCCACCGAGCACACGATCCGCCCAGGCCACGGGGCGAATGCAACCGCGAGCGAGGCGAGGCCGCGGAGGCCGCGGCGAGGGGGAGCGCGCGCGGCCGATATCGATCGCCGGATCCTCGGTGGGCCGCCGGAGCAAGCGGGAGGCCCGCGGCTGCGGACGGTCGCGAGCGATAGGGTCCTCCTGGACTGCGGCACCGCAGCCGTGGGCTGGAGCTTGCGGAGGCGGGCCACACCGACGGCCGCGCGGGCCCCCCCTCGCCCCGTCGTGCGAAGACGACGTCTCAGCCCTCGGACCGGGTCGAGCGGGCCGAGTTTGCATCCGCGGCCGCAGCCGTCGATCCACCTAGATTAGTCGAGCAGCCAGCCGGGGGGCAGGGCGAACTCGCGCGCGCCGCGCACGCTGTCGAAGGCCGGGTCGGTCTTGAAGCGGTAGAGCGACTGGTGGGTCTGCGGGTCGCGGCGCAGGCGCGCCAGGTGCGCGGCGGCCCCGGCGGCGTCGCCGCGGAGCGCCGCGAGGCGCGCCCGCAGGAAGGCGGCCACCTCGTCGCGCTCCTCGTGCGCCGCCTCGGCCCGCTCGAGGTGCTCCTCGGCCTCGGCGAGGTCGCCGGCGTCCATGAGGGCGAACGCGGCCAGCAGCAGCGGCCCGGGGCGGGTGGGCGCGCGGGCCGCGGCCGCGAGCGCCCGGTCGGCCGCGCGGTCGGAGACCTCGTGGCGCTCGCCCCACTCCGCCTCGCCGGGCCCGAGGCGGTAGCGCGCGCTGGCGAAGTGCGTGGCGAGCGCCGCCAGGGGCACGGGGCTGGCGGGGTCGGCGGCGCGCGCCTCGGCGAGGCCGGCGCGCACGACCGCGCTGCGCTCCTGCGGGTTCCAGCCGAAGGAGTGCGCCCGGGCGAGGAAGGTCGCCGGGGCGGGGGGGTCGCTCGCCAGCAGGTAGCGGCCGAAGCTGAGCAGGGAGTCGACCGGCCGGCTGACGTGGGTGGCGACCTCCAGGCGGAAGCGGTGGTAGTCGGCGTCGCGCGGGATGTCGAAGAAGGGCTCCCCGTCGATCGCGCCCACGTCGCCCCGCTGCCAGGCGCCGTGCTGGAGCGACGGGCGCTTGCGCAGCGCCGCCGCCACCGCCGCGCGCCGCGCGGCGGCGCGCGAGAGCAGGTCGCCCTCGCCGCGGGCGCGCGCCACGTCGACGGCGTGCGCGAGCAGGACCGGCGGCGCGCCCGGACGCTCGAGCCAGGGCTCGAGGACGGCCCAGGCGGCCGCGAGGTCGCCGCGGCGGCGGAGCGCCTCGACGACCGGCTCGAGGAGGTCGGACGCCTCGAGCCCGGGCGCCCACAGCCCGAGCGGGAGGTCCTCGGCGAGGTCGGCCGCCGCGTCCGTCTCCAGGCGCAGGCGCAGGCGCGCCCGCCGCACGTCGCCCCGCTCCGGCCAGCGCGCGACCGCCTGGTCGGCGCGGGCGAGGTCGCCCGCCGCCCAGGCGAGGTCGGCGGCGGCGGCGGCGCGCCCGAATCAGCGCCACGACGCGCGAGCAACGCCGCGCGCAACCGGGAGCGCCCGCGCGGCCGGGTCGCGCGCGACCGCCGGGAGGAGGAGGCGCGCCTGGTGGTGGGCGACGCCGCCACGAAGGCGCCGCCGGTCGCGTCGCCGCGGCCGACGGGACCAGGAGCGCCGGCGGCGCGATCGGCGTCCGCGTCGAGTCCGCGTCCGACCCGCTCGCCGGCGCGGGCGGCGCGACGCCGGCGGCCAGGGCGCGCGCCGCGGCCAGGAGCCACGCGCTCCTCGCCCTCGGCGTCGTCGGGCCGCTCGCCCAGGGCGTCCAGCGCCGCGCGCGTCGCCCGCGAGCGCCAGCCAGGCACGCGCCAGCGCCGGGCAGCCGCCGCGACCGCGGGCGAGGCCTCGAGCGCCTCGATCCGCCGTCGCCAGCGCGTCGAGCGTCGACCGCACCGCCGCGTCGGGCTCGCCCGCCGCACCAGCGGGCCACCAGCAGTCGAGCCGCGCGCCGGGGGCGTCGAGGCCCTCGAGCGCGGCCGCCGCCTCCGCCCGCCGCCCTCGGCGCGAGGTGCAGCCGCGCGCGGTCGTCATTTTACGGCCGCAGCCGCCGCCGGCTGCCGGTGCGCTCGGCGATCGCCCGCGCGTCGTCCAGCTCGGCGCGGGCCTCACCCAGGCGGCCGGCCGCCGCCAGCGCCACGCGCCCGCGCGTACGCCACTCCAACGACCGCCGCCCTCGCGCGCGGCGGCGGCGAGCGCCGCCAGCGCCTCCTCGGCGCGCCCGGCGGCGAGCGTTCGCCCGCGACGGCGGCGCGCTCCGGCGGGGTCGGCGCCCTCGGCCGCGCGGCATCGGCCGCCGCGCCGTCGAGGTCGCCGGCGACCAGGCGCGCGCGCGCTGAGCAGCAGCTCGAGGCCGGAGCGCCTGGCCGGCGAGCGCGCGCGCGGCGTCGGCCGGGCGCTCGAGCGCCAGGAGGGTGTCCGCCGCATCCCGGAGGGCCTGGCCGTCGCCCGTCGCCGCGGCCTCGAGCGCCATTGTGCGCGCCTCGGCCCGGTGCGCCGGCACGGCGGCGAGCGCCTTCAGGAGCCACCCCCGCGCCTGGGGGGAGGGCGCCACGCGGGCGAGCTCGCGCGCGTGCAGGGCGGCCTCCGCGTGGCGACCGGCCCCGAGGAGCGCGGGCACCGCCAGCCCGAGCACGTCGGGCCGACGCTCGACCACCCCCGGCTCCGCGAGCAGCAGGGCGGCGGCGCGCACGGCGCTTGAGCGCGGGTTGCGCCGTCGGCGTCGCGGTGCGCCTGCGCGGCGGCGAGCAGCTCCTCCGAGCGTCCCCGCGCGCTGACCGCGCGCGGCTGCCGCGCCTCTGCGACGGCGGCGGCCGCCGCGCGCTTTGCTCGCGGAGGCGCGCGAGCAAACGCGCCGCCGAGCCCGAGCGCCGCCAGGCTGGGGCCACCAGCGCGCGGCGCGCCCGCCGGCGCGCGCACCACGCGGCCAGGGCGTCGGCGTCGGCGCCGCCGAGGGCCCGGTCGAGGTCACGGGCCATGGCGCCGTCCGGGTAGCGGTCGGCCGGGCGCGGCGCGAGCGCGCGCAGGCACACCGCCTCCAGCGCCTCCGGCGCGTCCGGCGCCAGCGCGCGCGGGGCGGCCGGGCGCGCGTCCATGATCGTCATGCACAGCGCGTGGAAGCTCGGGGCCACGAAGGGGAGGCGGTCGGTGAGCGCCACGTAGAGGACGACCCCGAGCGCCCAGACGTCGGTCCAGGGGCCGACGTCGTCGCGCCGGGCGTCGACCTGCTCCGGCGCCATGTAGGACGGCGTGCCCACGTGCACGCCGCTGAGCGTCAGCCGCTCGAGGCCGACCCCGGCTGCCACGCCGAAGTCGGCGACCTTGAGCCGCCCGGCGGCGTCGACGAGGAGGTTGTGCGGCTTCACGTCGCGGTGGACGACGCCCCGGGCGTGCGCGTGGCCGAGCGCGCGCGCGGCGTCGCGCACGTAGCGAGCGCGCTCGGCCGGCGGCAGGTCGACGAGCACCTGGTCGAGCGTGCGGCAGCCCTCGACCAGCTCGTAGGCGAGGTAGGGCGCGCCGTCGAGCATGCCCGCGCCGAGCACGCGGACGATGTGCTCGTGCTCCAGCGCCGCCGTGACCTGGCCCTCGCGCAGGAGCCGCTCGCGCGCGGGCCCGGCGTCGACCGTGAGCAGCTTGAGCGCGACCTCGCGGCCGGTCGCCACCTCGCGGGCGCGGTGGACCACCCCCATGCCGCCCCGCCCGAGCTCCCCCAGGAGCTCGTAGCGCGGCGGCGCGGCGGCGGGGGCCTCCTCCTCCCAGAAGGTGCGGTCGGGGTCGACTGGCGGCGCGGCGGGGGTGTCCGCCGGCCGGTCCCACCGGGTCGTCGGGGGCGGCTGGGGTGGCGGCGTCTCTTCTGCGGGCGGCCGCCGGAGGGGGCCGTCGAGCCGCGTCGTCTCGCCCGTGACGGGCGCGGCGCGCGCGGGGCCGGGGAGCGGCGTCGCGTCCCAGCGGGTCGCGTCCGCGAGGCCCGGGTCCTCCGTCGGCTCGGACACGTCCGGGAGTGTAGCGCAGGGGCCCGGCCCGCCGCCGCCGCCGGTCCGGTCCCCGGGCGCGTCCTCAGGCCCGCGCCGGCGCGGCCGCCTCCAGCCGGGCCGCCGCGCCCTCCAGGGCGGCGGCGACCTCGTCGGCGAGGCGCCGGACGTCCTCGCCGGTCGTGTCGTCGAACGACGCCGACGCCGCCCGGAGCCCCTCGAGCTGGTGGCGCAGCGCCGCGAGCGCGGGGGCGCCGGGCGCCTCGCGCGCGAGCGAGCGCAGCGCCTCGAGGAGCCGCCGCGTGAGCTGGGGCGCGCCCGGGGCCACGATGCGCAGCGGCTCGAACACCGTCACGATCGCCCGGGGCAGCTCGATCCAGGGCATGACCACGCGCAACGCGCCGCGCTCGTCGTGCCGGGCGGCCGGCGGCGGGACGAGGCCGCACAGGCGCCGCAGCGCCGCCTCGAGCCGGTCGACGCAACGCACCGCCGTGAACGGGTCGTTGATCCCGGTGCTCATGGCGCGCAGGGCGATCTCCACGAGCTGCTGCAGGGCGAACTCGAGGTCCTGCTCGGTCGTGCGCGCCTCGCCCAGGTAGAGGCACCGGCGCAGCCGGTCGGCGGTCCGCTCGTCGACCCGCGCGCCGGGGCCCGCGCGCAGGAGCGCGTCGCCCACGGCCACGAACGAGCCGGGGCGGCGGTCCACCTCGAGCACCAGGTCGCGCTCGCGGGCGATGTGGATCAGCCGGTCGAGGTCCACCGAGGTCACGTAGCCGCCGACGCGGCCGCGCACGGCGCGGGCCTCGTCGTCGAACCAGCCCGGCAGCCGCGCCTGGGCCTCGCTGGGGGCCTCCCCCGGCGGGCCGTAGACGGCGTCGATCACCTCGTCGAGCTCGCAGGCGGCCACGTCGACGACCTCGTCGGCCTGGATCGACCGCGCCACGTGGTGCACGAAGAACACGAACACGAGCACCGAGGCGGCCGCCATGCCGGCGCCGACGAGGATCGACAGGCGCGGCAGCGGGTCCTCGTCGCCGTCGCCGATCGTGAGCGAGATGAGCAGGCAGTAGAAGAACGTCGCCAGGAAGGCGCCGAGGACCGCCTGGTTGGCCCGGTCGGCGATGAACGCGCGCAGGAGCCGAGGGCCGAACTGCGAGGTGGTGAGCGTCAGGACGGCGATCGTGACGCTGAAGATCACGCCGACGACCGTCATGATCGCCGTGGCGACCGACGTCAGCATGGCGCGCGCGCCCTCGGCCCCGCCGAGCTGGATCCAGGCCAGGGCGCTCGTCGCCTTGAGGTCGGCGAGGTCGAAGTTCCAGTCGATCCACAGCGTCAGGGCCGCCAGGCCGACGGTCGCGCCCAGCATGAGCAGGGGGATGAACCAGAAGCTCTGGCGCAGGCGCGTGCGCAGCTCCAGGAGGGGGACGTGGTTCAGCCCGGCCGGCACCGGCGCCTCCGCGGCCCCCCTGGCTCCCTCCGACCAGGATACCTGGGACCGGCCCCTTGCCTGCGGCCGGCGCCCCGACCACCATGCGCGCCGTGGCCACGACCGACAGCACGGGGGGATTGTTCGGCCGGATCGCCCTGAAGAAGGGGCTGGTCGGCGAGGCCGACCTGCGCCGCGCCCTGCGCTTCCAGGAGGAGCTGCGGGCGCTGGGGCTCGACCGCCCGCTCGGGCGGATCCTCGTCGCCGAGGGCGTCCTCGCCGAGGGGCAGGTCGAGCTGATCCTGCGCCTGCAGGAGGTCAACCTGCGCGCGCGCCAGTCGAAGGCCTTCGCCCGGGTCGCCGGGCGCAACGGCCTGGTCGAGCAGCCGGCGCTCGACGAGGCCCTGCGGCTGGCGCGGGAGGAGGGCTTCACGCGCACCGTCGAGGCGATCCTCGTCGAGCGCGAGGTGATCGACACGCGCACGGTCCGCGCCGTGCACGCGGCCCTGCAGCGCGCCCGCGCGGCGCGCGGCGGCGACGACCACGAAGAGGACGAGGGCGGCGACGGCGAGCGCGCCGGGTCACCGACCGGCCGCCTGGCCCAGGCGCTCGACGTCCCCGAGGAGGACGAGGAGGAGGCGGCCCGTGCGCGCCGCCGCCACGACGTCCTGTTCGCGGCGGTGGCCCTGCGCGATGGCCTGGTGCTCGTGGCGGAGCTCGAGCGCGCGCTCGAGGAGCAGGAGCGCCGGCCGGAGGGGCCTTCTCTCGAGCGCGTGCTGCAGGAGCGCGGAGTCCTGCAGCAGTCCGACGTGCGGGCCGGCCGCGCGCGCGTCGAGGAGGCGCGCCGCGAGCGCCTGACGATCCCCGGCTACGAGGTCCTCGACGTGCTCGGCTACGGCGTGACGAGCATCGTCCTGCGCGCGCGCCACGCCATGATCGGGCGCGAGGTCGCGATCAAGCTCTTCCGCCCGGAGCACGTCGCCGCCCACTCGCCCGACGGGCTGATCGAGGAGGCGCGGCAGCTCGCCCGCGTCCGCCACCCGAACATCATCGAGCTGTTCGAGGTCGGCCGGGTCCACCGGCGGATCTTCTACGTCATGGAGCTGGTCGCCGGGCGCACGCTCGCCGAGCGCGTCCGTGACGAAGGCGCCCTGCCGGAGCGGGCGGCCCTGCGCGTCGCCCGCGACGTCGCCGCTGCCCTGGTGGCCCTGCACGCCGCCGGCCTGGTGCATCGCGACGTCAAGCCGCAGAACGTGCTCCTGGCCGCCGATGGGGCGGCGAAGCTGACCGACCTGGGCCTCGCCTGCGAGACGAGCCGCCAGGCGCCGATCCCCGGCGCGATCTACGGCTCGCCGCAGACCATGGCCCCCGAGCAGGCGCAGGGCGACCCGGTCGACGCGCGCGCCGACCTCTACGGGCTCGGCGCGACGCTCTTCCAGGCCCTCACCGAGGACCCGCCGTTCGGCGGGCGCGACGCGCTGGCGCTCATGATGGCCCACATGACCGAGCCGGTCCCGGACCCCCGGACGCGGCGCGCCGACGTGAGCGACGCGGCCGCCGCGCTGGTCATGTCGCTCCTGGCCAAGCGGCCGGAGGACCGTCCGGCGAGCGCCGACGAGGTCGTGCGGCGGCTGGACGCGCTGCTCGGGGCGGGCTGAGCGCGCGGGTCGGCGGGCCGCGACCCCCTGGAGCCGTGAGCGCCGTTCCACGCGTCGCCGGGCGCGGTCGTCGCCGGCGACGAGGCCCTCGACGGGTCCGGTGAGCACCAGGCCGCGCGTCGCGGGGAGAGATCGTCGCCGGCGACGAGGCCGTCGCCGGCTGGATCTCGTGAGCGTCGGGGGCGCGCGTCGCGGGGCGCGATCGTCGGCGCGACGAGGCCGTCGGCGGGCTGGATCCCGCGAGCGTCGGGCGCGGGCGTCGCGGGACGCGATCGTCGCGGCGACGAGGCCGTCGACGGGCTGGATCCCGCGAGCGTCGGGGGCGCGCGTCGCGGGGCGCGATCGGCGCCGACGACGAGGTGGTCGACGGCTGGATCCCGTGAGCGTCGGGGGCGGGCGTCGCGGGACGCGATCGTCGCCGACGACGAGGCCGTCGCCGGGCTGGATCCCGTGAGCGTCGGGGGCGGGCGTCGCGGGACGCGATCGTCGCGGCGACGAGGCCGTCGCCGGCTGGATCCCGTGAGCGTCGGGGGCGGGCGTCGCGGGACGCGATCGTCGCGGCGACGAGGCCGTCGACGGCTGGATCCCGTGAGCGTCGGGGCGGGCGTGCGGGACGCGATCCTCGCCGGCGACGAGGCCGTCGCCGGGCTGGATCCCGTGAGCGTCGGGGGCGGGCGTCGCGGGACGCGATCGTCGCCGACGACGAGGCCGTCGCCGGCTGGATCCCGTGAGCGTCGGGGGCGGGCGTCGCGGGACGCGATCGTCGCCGACGACGAGGCCGTCGCCGGCTGGGTCCCGTGAGCGTCGGGGGCGGGCGTCCCGGGACGCGATCGTCGCCGACGACGAGGCCGTCGACGGCTGGATCCCGTGAGCGTCGGGGGCGGGCGTCGCGGGACGCGATCGTCGCGGCGACGAGGCCGTCGCCGGGCTGGATCCCGTGAGCGTCGGGGGCGGGCGTCGCGGAACGCGATCGTCGCCGGCGACGAGGCCGTCGCCGGCTGGATCCCGTGAGCGTCGGGGGCGCGCGTCGCGGGACGCGATCGTCGCCGGCGACGAGGCCGTCGCCGGCTGGATCCCGTGAGCGTCGGGGGCGGGCGTCGCGGGACGCGATCACCGCCGGCGACGAGGCCGTCGCTGGCCCCGGCCGACGTCCCGCGCCGGGCCATGCTCACGGGCGTCGAGCCACTCGACCGCCCTCGTCGACGAACCCCGGGCCGACGTCCCGCGCCGGGCCATGCTCCGGGCACCAGCCACCCGACGGCCCTCGTCGACGAACCGCGGGCCGACGTCCCGCGCCGGGCCTTGCTCTCGGGCGTCAGCCACTCGACCGCCCTCGTCGACGAACCGCGGGCCGACGTCCCACGCGGGGCGCGCGGGCGTCGAGCCACTGAATCCCGCGAGCGTCGGGGGCGGGCGTCGCGGGACGCGATCGTCGCCGGCGACGAGGCCGTCGCCGGCTGGATCCCGTGAGCGTCGGGGGCGCGCGTCGCGGGACGCGATCGTCGCCAGCGACGAGGCCGTCGACGGGCTGGATCCCGTGAGCGTCGAGGGCGCGCGTCGCGGGGCGCGATCGTCGCCGGCGACGAGGCCGTCGACGGGCTGGATCCCGTGAGCGTCGGGGTCGGGCGTCGCGGGACGCGATCGTCGCCGGCGACGAGGCCGTCGACCGCTGGATCTCGTGAGCGTCGGGGGCGGGCGTCGCGGGACGCGATCGTCGCCGGCGACGAGGCCGTCGCCGGCTGGATCCCGTGAGCGTCGGGGGCGGGCGTCGCGGGACGCGATCGTCGCCGGCGACGAGGCCGTCGACGGCTGGATCCCGTGAGCGTCGGGGGCGCGCGTCGCGGGACGCGATCGTCGCCAGCGACGAGGCCGTCGCCGGCTGGATCCCGTGAGCGTCGGGGGCGGGCGTCGCGGGGCGATGTTCGCCGGCGACGAGGCCGTCGACGGGCTGGATCCGTCGAGTACTGCCCGCGCGTCGCCCGGGCGCGATCGTCGCCGATGACGAGGTCGTCGACGGATGGATCCGTTGAGCACGGCCCGCACGTCGCTCGGCGCGATCGTCGCGGAGGCCGTCGACGGGTTGGATCCCGTGAGCACGGCCCGCACGTCGCCCGGCGCGATCGTCGCGGAGGCCGTCGACGGGTGGACCCCGTGAGCACGGCCCGCACGTCGCCCGGCGCGATCGTCGCGGAGGCCGTCGACGGGTTGGATCCCGTGAGCACGGCCCGCACGTCGCCCGGCGCGATCGTCGCGGAGGCCGTCGACGGGTTGGTTCCCGTGAGCATCGGAGGCGCGCGTCGCGGGGGGTGATCGCCGCCGACGACGAGGTCGACGACGAGGCCTACGACGAGCTGGTCATGTGAGCACCGGCCGCGCGCCGTGGGGTGTGATCGTCGTCGACGACGAGGCGTCGACGGGGTCGCCCCCCGGCACCTCCTCGCATCTCCGGCGCAGCTCGTCGACGGCGCCGACTTCGACTTCAGGATCCGACCGCCGCTCGCGCGTCTCGCTACGCCGACCGAGCGCCCGGGTCGACCTGCTCCACCCCGCGCCCGATAAGGCCGTCGCCGACGATCCGCAGCGCCTCCGCGGTCAGCGCCTCGACCGAGCGGTCCTCGCCTCGCCCCACGAGCCGCTCGCCGGCCCGGCGCACGAGCTCGCGGGCCTCGGTCTTGGTGCACTTCAGGCCCACGAGCGCCAGCACGGCGATCCGCGCCGGCTCGTCCTCCTCCTGCGCCGCGCTCCGCGGTACGCCCGTCGACGCCGGCGCGGCCGGCGTGCTCACGGGCGCGACCGGCGTCGGCGCGCCCGTGAGCTCCGTCCCGTCGGCGAGGAAGAAGCGGAAGCCCACCCGCGCGTCGCCCCTGATCTCGATGTAGCCCTGATGGCGGTCGGGGTGGTGGCGATCGCATGCGAGCAGCATGCGATCCGGATCGTGCCCGGTGGCCTCGCGCCCGGGCTCGTGGTGGATGTGGAGCCGCCCCCGCTCGCCGCAGCCCGGGACCTTGCAGGTGCCGCCGTCGCGATCCATGACCAGGCGCCGGACCCACTGCGGGATCGTCTTGGTCACCTTGCCCGTGCCCGTGCGCAGGTCGTGCACCTCGGCGTCCCGCATGGCCGCCGCCTCGCTCGCGGGCGAGAGCTTGACCGGTCCGTCGCGGCCCCGGAGGGTCGCCGGCGCGCCACACTCGCACTTGTGGATCGCGATCCGGTAGGCCGGCCCCGCGCCGGCCTGGCTGGCCACGCCCTCGGCGTAGCCGCGGCAGACGATCTCGAGCGCCTGCTCGTCGGTGAGCGGGCGGTCGCTGTTCAGTCGCGCCAGGCGCAGGGCCTCGTCGAGCCAGCCGGCCTGCTCCTTGGTCTGCTTGATCGTCCGCCGCACGGGCGCCTCCTGGCCCTTGGCCTCGGCGACCAGGACCTCGAGCTGGCGGTTCGTGCAGGTCTTCGCCAGGTCGAGCCAGCGCTCCTCGGTCTCGGTCGTGGCGACCGGCGCGACCGTCCGCGCCTTGGTCCAGTCGACCTGCCCGGCGCGGAAGTCGATCCGCATGCGCGGCAGGCGCTCGAGCTCCCGAGCGAGCGCGATCAGCTCGCGTGCCTTGCGGTCCGAGTTGACGAAGCCGCGAGCGACCGCGTACTTCCCGATCCGCGTGTGACCGAAGGCCCGGTGCACGTCGCACCGCTCGGCGTGCAGGAGGAGGTAGGCCAGCTCGGCGGTGGCCTGTCGCTCGCGGCGGACCACGTCAGCGATCCGGGCGTCGATCCGCCGCGCCTCGTCGAGGGTCGCCTCGAGCTCGGCGCGGGGGAGCGGCTGGGACGAGGCGGAGCCTCGGCGCGAGGTCGTCTTCATGGACCCTCCTTCGTGCGGTGTGGTTGGTGGTGGTGGCGGCGATCCTGCGCTGGCCGATCGGCCAATGCGCCACGCCAGCAGGAGAGAATACCGAGGCCGGCGCCTGATTGCAAGTTTCAAATGTGTGCATTGTGCGGCTCGCGCTGGTGCGGGCCGCGTCGGGCGAGCACGAAGGCCTACCGTGGCGGAGTGGCACCTGGTTGGGCAGGCGGTCGATTGGCGGGAGGCGCTCGCCCCCGGGCCAGCACTCATTGGGTGACAACCAACAGTCCGTGGCCGTCGGCCGACGGCCAGCCTCGAGCCCGTGCTCACGAGCGCCAGCCACTCGACCGCCCTCGTCGCGGACCCCGGGCCAATGTCCAGCCTCGAGCCCGTGCTCACGGGCGCCAGCCACCCGACCCGCCTCGTCGTCGGACCCCGGGCCGACGTCCAGCCCCGAGCCCGTGCTCACAGGCGCCAGCCACACGACCGCCCTCGTCGACGGACCCCGGGCCGACGTCCAGCCCCGAGCCCGTGCTCACGGGCGCCAGCCACCCGACCGGCCTCGTCGTCGGACCCCGAGCCGACGTCCAGCCCCGGGACCGTGCTCACCCGCGCCAGCCACACGACCGCCCTCGTCGACGAACCGCGGGCCGACGTCCAGCCGCACCGCGACCGTGCTCATGGGCGCCAGCCTCCCGATCGCCCTCGTCGACGAACCGCGGGCCGACCTCCAGCCCCGGGACCATGCTCACGGGCGCCAGCCACTCGACCGCCCTCGTCGACGAACCGCGGGCCGACCTCCAGCACCGCGACCGCGCTCACCGGCGCCAGCCACTCGACCGCCCTTGTCGACGGACCTCGGGCCGACGTCCAAAGCCGGCACCATGCTCACGGGCGCCAGCCACTCGACCCCCCTCGTCGACGAACCGCGGGCCGACGTCCAGCCGCACCGCGACCGTGCTCACGGGCGCCAGCCACTCGACCGCCCTCGTCGACGGACCGCGAGCCGACGTCCAGCCCCGGGACCGTGCTCACGGGCGTCAGCCTGTCGACCGCCCTCGTCGACGAACCACGGGCTGACGTCCAGCACCGCGACCGTGCTCACGGGCGTCAGCCTGTCGACCGCCCTCGTCGTCGGACCCCGGGCCACGGCCAGCCCCGGGACCGTGCTCACGGGCGTCAGTCTGTCGACCGCCCTCGTCGACGGACCGCGGGCCGACGGCCAGCACCGCGACCGTGCTCACGGGCGCCGGCCACTCGACCGCCCTCGTCGACGGACCGCGGGCCGACGGCCAGCACCGTGTCCGTGCTCAACGCGCCCGCCACCCGACCGCCCTCGTCGTCGGACCGCGGGCCGACGTCCAGCCCGAGCCCGCGCTCCCCGGCGCCAGCCACCCGATCGCCCTCGTCAACGAACCCGCGGGCCGGCGTCCAGCCCCGGTACCATGCTCACGGGCGGCCACCCACCCGACCGCCCTCGCCGACGGACCCCGGGCCACCGCCAGCACCGCGAACGCGCTCACCGGGCGCCAGCCACTCGATCGCCCTCGTCGCCGGACCCCGGGCCGACAGCCAGCCCCGAGGCCGTGCTCACGGGCGCCGGCCACTCGACCGCCCTCGTCGCCGGACCCCGGGCCGACGGCCAGCCCCGAGGCCGTGCTCACGGGCGCCAGCCACTCGACCGCCCTCGTCGACGGACCCCGTGCCGACGTCCAGCCCCGGGACCGTGCTCACGAGCACCAGCCACCCGGCCAGCGTCGTCGACGAACCGCGGGCCGACGTCCAGTCCCGAGCCGGCCCTCACGGGCGCCAGCCACTCCCCTCAGGGGACGGTGACGTAGTTGCCGTTGTGCTCCCGCGCCATGCCGCGCGCGAACTCGGTGTGGCCCTCGGCGATCGCGATCACGTCGATCGTCAGCTTGCGCGTCTTGTTCAGGCGCTTGACCTCGTCGAGGAGGTCGCGCCAGCGCGTCTGGTCGTAGGGGCGGCCGGCGGGGTTCGTGGGCGCGCCGTCGGTCACGAAGATGATCGTGTCGGCCTCCTCGAACTTGAAGGCCAGCTCCATGGCCTTCTCGGCCAGCGTGGCCCCGTTGGGCTGGAGCGACTCGACCCAGCGCAGGGCCTCCTGCTTGTTCCTGTCGTTCGCCGGCTGGAGCGCGTTGGGCTTCCAGGGGCGCGCGTCCGACGAGAAGGCGACCATGTTGAACTTGACGTCGGGCTTGAACGCCCGGATCACCGCCGACACCTGGCGCATGAGGCGGTCGTGGCGGCGGTAGAAGGTCGGCAGGTTCTCGTCGCTCGGGCACTCGGGGCCCGTGCCGCGGGCGCCCGGGCACTGGTTGAACGTGCAGGGCTTCTTCTTGTAACCGGGCGCGTCGGGGTCGACGCCGGGGGGCAGGGGCGGCCCCTGCAGCGGCTTGGGGGCCGACTGCGGCGCGTCGGCGCCGTCGTCGCGCGTGCGGCTCGCGTCGCCGCCCTGCTCGCGCCCGCGCGGCGGCGGCGCCTCCTCGATCGGGTCCTGCACGTAGTTGCGGATGTGCATGCTGCCCGAGACGTCGAGGACGATCACGACCTTCTTGCTGCGGATCGTCATCGACTCGAACATCGACGGCGCGTCGGGCTGGAACGGCCGCGTGCGCGTCGCGCCGCCGGCGGCGGCGTTGCGCTGCGACGGGTCCCAGGTGGCCTCGTTGGTCTCCCACCACTTCGTCCAGTCCTCCGCCGTGCGGAAGCCCTGGCCGGTGAGCGTGTGCAGGGCCGAGCCGACGGCCTCGAACGGCTCGCCGCCGGCCGCGCGCAGGCTGCCGAACGCCGCGATCAGCGGGCGGATCCCCTCCTTGCGCCGCAGGCGGGCCAGACCGCGCGCGCCGGCGACGATCTGGCGCTCGTCGCGCTGCGTGAGCAGGTCGGCCAGCACGCGCGCCGACGCCTCCTCGCTCCAGGCCGAGATCACCTCGGCCAGCGGGACGATCAGGCGCGGGTCGCGCTTCTTCTTCTCCAGCTGCCCGCGCACCTCGTCGCGGCCGGCGCCGGCCTCGAGCTGCGCCAGGGCGTCGCGCGCGTGCTCGGCCACGAACACCTCGACCGCGGCGCTGGGGAAGGGCGTGACGAGGAGGCCCAGGAGCGCCCGCGCGCCCTCGGCGTCGTTCTGCTGGGCCACGGCCTCGATCGCGGTCCGCGCCTCGGCCAGGCGCACGTCGTCGGCGGCCGGGCTGGCGTCGGCCGGCACCTGCGCGAGCTTGTCGAGCGCCGCCTTGAGCCGCTTGAGCCCGTCGCCGGCCGCGCCGGCCGGCGTGGGCGTCGACAGGACCAGCCCCACCAGGAGCGCGAGGAAGAACAGCCGCTGGGTCATGGGGACCGCCTCCGGGGCCGGATTCTACCGCCCCGGCGGCCCGGCATCTCCGGGTTAGGATCGCCGCCCATGAAGCCGTTCGACGTCGCCGGCGTGACCGTGGGCGAGCCCGGGCGCCTGTTCCTGATCGCCGGCCCCTGCGTGGTCGAGGACCCCGACCGCACCCTGCGCATCGGCCGGCGGGCGCGGGACATCTGCCGCGACCTGGGCGTGCCCTACATCTTCAAGGCGTCCTACGACAAGGCCAACCGCTCGTCGGTCAAGGGGCCGCGCGGGCCCGGCCTCGAGCAGGGGCTCGACGTCCTGCGCCGCGTCAAGGAGGAGCTGGGCGTGCCGGTGCTCACCGACGTCCACCTCCCCGAGCAGTGCGCCGCGGCCGCCGAGGTGGCCGACGTCCTGCAGATCCCGGCCTTCCTCTGCCGCCAGACCGACCTGATCCTGGCCGCCGCCGCCACCGGGCGCGTCGTCAACGTGAAGAAGGGCCAGTTCCTGGCCCCGTGGGACGCGCGCCACCCGGTCGAGAAGGCGCGCCAGGGCGGCGCGGCGCGCGTCATGGTCACCGAGCGCGGGGCGACCTTCGGCTACGGCAACCTCGTCTCCGACATGCGCTCGCTCGTGATCATGCGCCGCTTCGGCGTGCCGGTCGTCTTCGACGCCACGCACTCGGTGCAGCTCCCGGGCGCCCGGGGCGAGTCGACCGCCGGCGAGCGCGAGTTCATCCCCTACCTCGCCCGCGCCGCCGTGGCCACGGGCGTCGACGGGATCTTCGCCGAGGTCCACGAGGACCCGGCCTCGTCGCCGTCGGACGCCGACACGATCCTGCCCCTCGACGACCTCCCGGGGCTCCTCGAGACGCTGGTCAAGATCAAGGCCCTGGTGCCGTAGGTGGGCCTGGCGGCGCGGACCGCGCGCGTCGCGCTCGTCATGCCGGCGCTCGACGAGGAGGCCGCGATCGGCCTCGTCCTCGCCGCCCTGCCGCCCGGCCACGTCGACCACGTGGTCGTCGCCGACAACGGCTCGACCGACCGCACGGCCGAGGTCGCCCGCGCCCACGGGGCCCTCGTCGTCCACGAGCCGCGCCGCGGCTACGGCGCCGCCTGCCTGGCCGGGCTGGCCGCCTGCCGCGCGCTGCCCGGCGGGCCGCCCGACGTGGTCGTGTTCCTCGACGCCGACTTCTCGGACGTCCCGGACGACCTGCCGCTCGTCCTGGCGCCCGTGCTCGCCGGCGCCGCCGACCTGGTGATCGGCTCGCGCATGCTCCTGCCGGCGTCGCGCCGCGCGCTCCTGCCGCAGGCGCGCCACGGCAACGCCCTGGCCGTGACCCTGATCCGCGCCCTGTGGGGGGCGCGCTTCACCGACCTGGGCCCCTTCCGCGCCGTCACCTGGGCCGCGCTCGAGGCGGTCGGCATGACCGACCGCGACTTCGGCTGGACGGTCGAGCTGCAGCTCAAGGCGGCCGCCCGCGGCCTCCGCTGCGTCGAGGTGCCCGTGCGCTACCGCGCGCGCGTCGGCACCTCCAAGATCACCGGCACGCTCTCGGGCACCGTGCGCGCCGGGGCGAAGATCCTCTACACGATCGGCCGCCACGCCCTGACCACGCCGCCGCGCCGCCCGTGAGCTGGCTCCCCGCGCGCCCCGGCCCCGACCCCGCCTGGCTCGCCGCGCGCGTCGCCTGGTGGCAGGCGCGCGAGGCGGCCGCCCTGGCCCACGCGCCCGGCGCCGTCGCGCCCGCGGCGCCCACGGCCGAGGCGCACCGCCAGGCGCGCGCCTGGCTGCCGCTCGGGCCCCTGCGCGAGGACCTCGACGACGCCCTGCGCGCCTGGTTCGACCTCGACGCGCTCGACCTCGACCTCGCCGCGACCGACCTCGGCCGCTGGCGCTCGTGGCCCGACGCGCGCGCGCGCCTGCCGGGCGTGCGGCGCTTCGCCCTGCCGTCCGGGCTGCTCCTGACGCTCGCCGCGCCCGACCCGGCGCGCGACCTCCTGTTCGAGCTGGCCGCGCCGCCCGCGATCGGCTCGACCCTCGGCCGTTACGGCGCGCGCCTGGCCCGCCTGGCCGCCCTGGCGCCCGGCGCCACCGCCTGGGACGTCGGCTGCGGGACCGGCGAGGGCACGTGGGAGCTGGCGCTGGCGCTGCCGCCCGGGGCCGACGTCGTGGGCACGACGCCCTGCCCGCTCCAGCGGCTCATGGCCGAGCGCCGCGACCGCCCGCACGACCCGGCGCGCGGGGCCGCCCTGCGCGCCCTCGTCGGCCCGGACCCCGGCCGCGCCGTGCGCTTCGTCCGCCACGACCTCCTGCGCGACCCGCCGCCGGGCACCTTCCACGCGATCGCCAGCCACGGCCTCCTGGGCGAGGGGATCGCGGCGCCCGCCGACGTCGCGCGCGCCGTGGCCGCCCTGGCCGGGGCGCTCGCGCCGGGCGGCGTCCTCTCGGTGGCCGACCGCTTCCGAGACGACCACCACGCGCGCGCCGCCGCGCAGGTGGCCGCCGCTGCGCAGGCCGCCGGGCTCACGCCGCTGGCGGAGGAGGAGGGGCTGTTCCGCCGCTGAGCCGCGCCCGCCGCACCTCGAGGGCGGCGACGACCAGGCCGACGACCGCGCCGCCGTAGACGCCCACGTGCGCGCCCCACACGCGGGCGAAGGCCTCGAGCCGGTCGGGCGGCAGGACGAGCAGGTCGCGCAGGTGCGGCAAGGCCAGCGGGGGGATCACGAGCGCGCCGACGGGGGCCGCGACGAGCGCACAGCCGAGCGGCCAGGCCGCCCGGCGGAGGAGGCGCAAGAGCGGCAGGGCGGGCCGCGCCGGGCGGGGCTGGTTGGTCAGGAGCAGCACGGCCCCCAGGACGACGCCGGCGGTGAAGCCCGCCTGGAGCGACAGGACGATCACGGCGCGGCCGAAGCCGGGGCCGGGGTCGAGGCCCTTGCCCTCGACGAAGTAGTCGGGGGAGAGCCGCGACGTGACCTGGTCGCACGCGAGGCCGAACGCCGCGCCGAGCGCGCCGGCGGCGAGGAGGAAGGCGTACTCCCCCGGGCGCCGCGCGGCCGGGCCGTGTCGGCGGCGGTCGAGCGCGGCGCCGACGACCATGAGGGCCAGGAGCGCCGCCAGGCGCGCGCCGAAGGGGACGTCGCTCACGGGGCCGCCAGCCAGGCGGGGTAGGCGGCGACGCGCGCGTCGGCCGGCCGCGGCAGGCGCGCCGCGACGGCGAGGACCGCCGCCGGGTCGTCGCCCTCGACGGCGAGGGTCTCGACGCGGCGGTCGTCGAGCGTCAGGGTCGCTCGCTCGAGGCGCACGCCCGGGTCGACGAACGCGGCCGCGACCTCCTTCTGCACGGCCCGCGGGCGCGGCTCGCCACGGCGCAGGTCGCGCACGAGGCGCAGGACGTCGTCGAGCCCGCGCAGCGGGCGCACGGGGACGGGGGCGTCGGGCGCGAGGAGGCGCGCCAGCTCGCGCGTGCGCCAGGGCGGCAGCGGGAGGCCGTGGATCAGCGGCTTGGTCCAGCGCTCGACCTCGCCCCGCGCCTCGGCGCGGAGCTTCAGCTCGAGCGTGGCCTCGTCGCGCAGCTTGAGGCCGAGCCCCGGGCCGAGGCCGGGCGCGAGCACGTAGAGGTCGACGCGGCGCTCGGGGGCCGCTCGGGCGAGGGCGTCGAGCGGCGGGAACGACGCGGCGAAGGCCCGCCACTCCCACATGGGGCTACCCCCCGGTGATGCAGTGGCCGTGGTGGACGCGGCCGCCATGCACCTTGAGCTTGCCCGACTTCATGTCGCTGCGCGTGACGCGCTGGTAGCAGGCGCCGCAGATCAGGCCGGCGGCCAGGCGGTTGTAGCAGCCCGGGCAGTGCAGGCGCCCGTCGTCGAGGCGCTCGGCGCGCCCGCGGGTGAGGTCGTGGTCGATCACCTCGCCCAGGCAGCTCGAGCACACGCCGGCCACGTGCACGACGGTGGCGCGCCCCCAGCCGCCCTGGCCGGGGGTGTCCGAGCGGAAGCGCGGGCCCGGGTCGGCCGGCGCCTCCTCGACGAGCTCGGCGACGATCTCCTCTTCCTCCTCCTCGTCGGTCGGGAAGGGGGCCGGGAACGGCGCCGACGCCGCCGCCGGACGGCGCGGCAGCGGCGGCGCCGCCTGGCGCGGCGGGAGGGTGCGGGCGATCGCCCGCTGGATGTCGCTCGAGCTGGCGGTGCGCCGGTCGTCGGGGGCGGCCGGCCTGGCGTCGGCGACGGGGCCCATGGCCGAGTCGCGGCGCGCGCCGCGGCGGGCCAGCTCCTCGCGCAGGAGCGCCTCGACCTCGTCGTGGAACAGCCCCACCTCGGCGGCCATCTCCTGCAGGCGCCGCTCCTCGGCCTCGCGCAGGACCCCGTCGGCGAGCACGACGTCGAGGATCCGCGAGAGCTGCTCCTTGCGCTCCTCGAGCAGCTCCAGGTCGTACGCCTGCCGCTGCTTGGCGTCGACGAGGGTCGAGCGCGCGCGGCGCAGCTCGCCCTTGAGGAACTCGATGAACGACTTGTGCTTGGGGCTCTTGATCCCCTGGAGCGTGCCCATCCGCTCGCGGTAGCGCTCTTCGACCTGCGCGTCGTCGAACGAGCCGCGGTCGAGCCCCAGGAGCTGGTAGAGGTCCGGGTCCCGGATCGAGTTCGGGATCCCCAGGAGCTCGTTGTAGCGCGTCCGCTTCTCCACTCAGCGCCGCATCCCGTCCAGCAGGGCGCTCACGCGCGCCGACTCGCCCGCGCCCGACGCCGAGGCCCGGTGCAGGACCGCCTGCGCCACGACCCCCGAGCCGACGTCCTGCGCGACGATGTGGATCCGCCCGTCGTGGTCGTAGCAGTAGGCGATCTCGATCTCCTGCCCCTTGGGACGCGGCGGGAGCCCCTGGATCACGCACTCGCCCACGCGCGCGCACGCCGACGGGTCGGGCGAGTCGCCCTCGAGCACGACGACCTTCACGGCCGTCTGGCGGTCGTGGATGGTGAAGAACCGGCTCTTGTGCACCGCCGGCAGGGGCGAGTTGGCCGGGATCATGACGCTCGTCTTGGGGCGCCCCTGCGCGTAGACGAGCACGCCCAGCGGCCGGGCGTTGACGTTCTGCACCACCTGCGGGCGCGGGCGGACGGCCACCGGCGCGCCGCCGAGCGAGTCCATGGAGCGGTTCGGGTCGAAGGCGGCGTCGAGGCCGACCATCTCCGAGAAGTCGAACACGACGGTGCGCGAGGGGTCGATCGGCCAGCCGAACGGGTCGAACTCGGACGACGACGACCCGAGCGACGCCGCGG
>JAHBXY010000162.1 GCA_019636275.1 Planctomycetota bacterium
CCCCGAGCCCGACGACGCCCAGGACCGCGGCCCGCGCCGCGCGCGCCGCCCCGGCTCGGGCCACGCCCACCGCCGGGACCTGCCGTACGAGGCGCACCTGCGAGCGATCTCCTTCTGGCAGCTCCTGAGCGGGGCCGTCGGCGTCGTCTTCGCCCTCGTCCTCACGCTCCTGACGATCGGCGCCGCGCCGACCACGGCGCTGGGCCTGGGCCTCGCGCAGGGCAGCGCCAGCGTGCTCGTGGGCGCGCTGGGCTGGGCGCTGTGGTCGTACTACGGCGCCGGCCGCCTGCTCTACCTACTCTTCGGCGCCCTGGCGATGGTCGGCCACCTGCTCCAGCTCCACCATGCGCCGGGCGCGATGAAGCTGGTCGTGCTCGTGGCGATGGGCTGGACCGGCGCGATCCTGGTCGTCGTGGCGAGCGCCCGCGCCGCCTACATCTGCACGCCCGAGTATCGCGCGCTCGTGGCCCGCACCGCCCGGCAGGCCACGGTCCGCTGGTGGGCCAGCCCGTTCTTCTTCGTGCCCGTGGTCCTCATGGTGGTCACGTTGGCCGCGGCCCTGGTGATGGTCGGCGCCGCGATGAGCGCCCTCGCGTTCTGACCGCGCTCACCGCTCGATCTGACCGCGCTCACCGCTCGATCTGCGAGCGAAGCAGATCGAGCGGTGGCGCGTATCCCCGAGCGGAGGCCGCGTAGCGGCCGGAGCGAGGGCGTCAGGTGCCTCACTGCGGACCGGAGGCCGCTGTGAGCGCGAAGCGAGCAGATCGAGCGGTGGCGCGCATCCCCGAGCGAAGGCCGCGAAGCGGCCGGAGCGAGGGCGACAGGTGCCTCACTGCGGATCGGAGCTCGGGCCCGCGCTCCATGACGTGGACGTCAACACGAGCGACGGCCGCTGTGAGGGCGCACCCCCGCCCGGTCACCCCGGGTGACCGGGCGGCGGGTCACACGCGCTCGATGAACAGCCCCTCGGGCCCGGGCAGGGCCCGGTAGGCGTGCCGCTCGCCGTAGGCGTGCAGCACGTAGGCGCCGCGCGGGTCGCGGTGCACGTCGGCGGCCGTGATCGTGTCGCCCTCGAGGACGCCGACCCACTCCTTCAGCCGGTGCAGCTCGAGCGGCTCGCGCTCGCCCTCCTCGCCCGGCCGGTTCGCCAGCACGTTGAAGAACCGGCGCCGGTAGCGCGAGAGCTCCTGCTCGACCTCGCGTCGCGCGCGCCACGCCTCCGCCTTGTCGCGGTTGAGCGTGTCGAGCTCGATGCAGCTCAGGAACGAGTCCTTGGCCAGCTTGAGCTGCCCCGTGGCCCGGTAGGCGTGGCCGAGGATCAGGTGCGCCCGCGCGTAGCTGGCGTTGCGCTCGAGCGCCGCCTTGCACAGGGCGATCGTCGCCTCCGGGTTCTTGAGCTGCAGCTCGACGCTGCCCAGGTTCATGTGGTTGCGCGGGTCCTCGGGGTAGACGTCGCGCGCCTTGGCCAGGAGCTCGCGCGCCCGCCGCAGGTTCTTGTCGGATGGCGCCTCGCCGGGGCGCGCCTTGAGGAACTTGTGCGACTCGAGCGTCAGGCGCCGGCTCTCGCAGTAGCGGAGCTTGGCCTTGGCCTGGTCGACCCACTGCCGCGCGACCTCGTCCTTGCGCCGCGCGAAGAGCTGCACGATCCGCTTCAGCGCCTCCTGCGCCTGCTTCAGGTCGGGGTTGAGCGGCTCGCTCATGTGGTAGTCGGCCTTCCACCACAGGGCGAGCGGGTTGTTCGGGTCGCGCTTGAGGGCCTGCTTGTAGGCGTCGAGCGCCCCCTGCCGGTCGCCCTGCGCGCGGCGGACGTTGGCGAGGTGGATGAGCCCGCGGACGTCGTCGGGGTACTCCTCCATGAAGCGGCGCAGGTGCCGCTCGGCGCCCTGGAAGTCGCGCGCCCGCTGGCAGCGCAAGGCGTCGCGCAGGAGCGCCTCGCGCTGGTCGAGCTTGCCGGCCACGGGGGCCGACAGGACGACGAGCTCGTCCTCGACGTCCTCGGCCGACGTGACCGACTCGGCCTCGTCGTCCTCCCCGGCGCGGTCGCGGTCGTCGTCCGGCTCGTAGCCGTCCTCGTCGTCGCCGAAGCGCTTCTTGGGCGGCCCGTCCTCGGTCCACGAGGAGCGCGACGGCCGAGGGCGCTTCACCTGCGGCTTCGCGCCGGGAGCGCCCGGCTTCGCGCCGGGAGCCCCGGGCTTCGCGCCGGGAGCCCCGGGCTTCGCGCCGGGAGCCCCGGGCTTCGCGCCGGGAGCCCCGGGCTTCGCGCCCGCGACCGGCTTCGCGCCGGGAGCCCCGGGCTTCGCGCCGGGAGCCCCGGGCTTCGCGCCCGCGACCGGCTTCGCGCCGGGAGCGCCGGGCTTCGCGCCGGGAGCCCCGGGCTTCGCGCCGGCAACCGCCGGCTTCCGCGCCCGCCGCCGCCGACTTCGCGCCCGCCGCCGCCGCTCGCGCCCGCCGCCGCCGGCTTCGCGCCGCCGCCGCCGGCCTAGCGCCCACGCCGCCGCCGGCTTCGCCCGCGCCGCCGCCGGCTTCGCGCCCGCCGCCGCCGCAGCCGGCGCCGCCGTCGGCTTCGCCCGCCGTCGGCTTCGCGCCCGCCGTCGGCTTCGCGCCCGCCGTCGGCTTCGCGCCCGCCGTCGGCTTCGCGCCCGCCGTCGGCTTCGCGCCCGCCGTCGGCTTCGCGCCCGCGCCCGCCTTCGATACGGGCTTGGCCGCCTTGGCCGGGGGCGCCTTGCCCGCCTTGACCGGCGCCTTCGCCTTCTCCGCGGGAGCCTTCGCCGCCGGCTTCTTGCCGGCCGTCGCTGGCTTCTTGCCGGCCGTCGCTGGCTTCTTGCCGGCCGTCGCTGGCTTCTTGCCGGCCGTCGCTGGCTTCTTGCCGGCCGTCGCTGGCTTCTTGCCGGCCGCCGGCCGGGCCTCCGTCTTCGCGCCCCGCGTCCGCTCGGGAGCGGCCTTGCTCTTCATGGAATCCCTGGCTCTCGCGGACTCGTGGCCCCGGGTCGGACGCACCGCCGCACGCCGCCGCACCGCCTCCGTGGTCACGCGCCCCTCACCGTCCATCCGGCGCCGGCGCCCGCTCGTCGCGGGCCACGCCGCCTAGCCTCTCGCCCGGGCCGTCCTCGGCCCCGAGCCCGAACGCCTCGCCGAACGCCTCGAGCACCGTCGAGGACGGAACGGCGTAGCCCTCGTTCTCCTTGTCCGTCGCCACCATGGTCGCCACGCCGACCACGCTGCCGTCGAGCGCCACCAGCGGCCCCCCGCTGTTGCCGGGGTTCAGGGCCGCGTCGGTCTCGAGGTAGCGGGTCGTCGGGTTGCCCAGGTCGACGTTCGCGGCGGACACGATACCGAACGTCACCGTCGGGTTCGGCCGCTCGTCCGCCTCGCGCAGCCGCCGCACCCCGAACACGGGGTCCGTGAGCACGTCGCGCCCGGGGAAGCCCATGGCCAGCACGGGCTCGCCGGGCCGGGCCATCCCGCCCCGCAGCCGCACCGGCCGCGGCCGCTCGCCCAGGAGGTCGACGACGCGCAGGAGCGCCAGGTCGCGCTCCTCGTCGAACGCCACCAGCTCCGCCTCGACCCGCCGCCCGTCGGTCAGCTCGCAGCGGATCCTCGCCGCGTTGTCGACGACGTGCGCGCAGGTGAGCACGAGCGACTCCGTGACGAACACGCCGGTCCCGGCGCCGTCGGACAGGTCGAACGGCCCGAGCACCAGGTAGAGCGGGAAGCCCACGACCCGGTACGGCCACTCCCAGTAGGGGTGCGGGTTCAGGAGCGCCCCGAACCCCTGCAGCAGCCCGACCAGGTAGCGGCTCACGGGCTTGAACACGCGCGCCTCGGACCGCACGCGCACGAGCGACGGCCGCACCTGCTCTGCGAGGGCCACCAGCTCGGGGCCGGGCGACACCGCGGCGCCCGAGGCCAGCCAGGCCACGTCGCGCCCGGCGCTGGCCGGCGGCGTCTGGCAGCCGTTCAGCGCGACCAGGGCGGTGACCAGGCCGACCGCGGCCACCGCCCGGACGCTCATGTGTTGCTCCCCGCGGGGAGCACCGTCATCACCGGCTCCCGCCGCGGCGCCGCGGCCGGCAGGCGCCGCACGAGGACGATCTGCCCCGCCGAGGGGCTGCGCAGGAGGCGCACCTGGTGCCGGGGCCCGATCGGCCCGTGCGCATCGAGGACCCGCGGCTCGGCCACCGTGGAGTCGACCGACTCCTCGGTGACGCGGAAGCTCAGCGCCTCGAGGAGGCGGCGCGTGAGGACCAGCTCGCCCGGCCGGAACAGCGCCGCCTCGAGCGCGAGCTGGTTGCGCGTCCGGAGGCACTCGCCGCGCGTGGCGAAGGTGTAGGCGCAGCTCCCCTTCGGCCGCTCGTGCGGGTCGAGCCACAGCCCGCCCTTGCTCGGGGAGGTCGCCGCCTCGCCCGGGCAGCGCGGCGCCGTCGGGCAGCGCGGCTGGAGCGTCTGATGAACGACCTTCGAGACCTCGAAGGGGACGTCCGACCCGCGCTCGTGCGCCCACAGCAGCGTGCGCGACTGGGCCAGCCGCAGGATCTTCAAGCAGGCCTCGCTCGCCAGAGCCAAACCCTTGCGGGCACGGACCTTCGCCATGGGTCAGCCATGGCCGAGGGGTCGAACGCGGGGATCTTAGCCTCGACCACCGACTTCAACAACCTGCCGGGCAAACGAGGCACCGCGCGGGCTCCGGCGCCGCCGCGTAAGTTTCGCCGTCACAAGATCATGCACGCGAGGGCCGGGGCGTTGCGTCACGCGCCGGCGTCGAGTCTACTGAAGGCCCGCAAGCGGCGCGGTCACAAGGAGATCCGGCGGCGTGCCCAGGTTCGTTCCGTGCCGGACCGCCCATCTCGCGCAGGAGCTCGCCCTGCGCTTCCGACCGGAGGACCGCGCCGGGTTCTGGGAGGTGGTCCGCGTCGTCGAGGACCTCTACCACCACTACGGGTCGACCGAGGCGCGCCTCGTCGAGGCGCTCTACGCGCCGTTCGACCCCGACGTCGAGACCGTCCCGCCGGCCTCCGCCCTCGACGCGTCCGTCGACCGCCTGCACGACCGCCTGGGGCGCCTGCTCACGCGCGCCAACTTCGAGCGCGCGCCGACCGACGTCCTCCTCACGCGCACCGACCGCGAGGTCCTCGCGCGGCTCGAGATCGACCCGGACCTCGACGCGCTGGAGGAGCTCTCGATCTACACGCGCGGGCGCGGCCACAAGGCGGTCATGCTGCGCCCCATGCGGCGGCTGTTCCGCCTCGAGGAGCGCGAGGTCCCCACCTACCGGCGCGTGGCGCTCCTCGTGCGCACGCGCCGCGAGCCGCACGTCTCGCTGCGGCTGTTCAAGGACGTCCCCTGCCACGACCTCGAGCTCCTCGTGCCCACGGTGCGCGTGAAGATGCGCCTCCTCGACAAGCTCAAGCTCTCGGGCTCGAGCGGGGCGGCGGCGGTCTCGGCCTGGAAGCTCCTGCGCGCCCTCTACGGCTACGCGCCGGGGATGGCCAAGCTCCTGGCCGTCCCGTTCCAGGCCCTGCTCCTGCCGGTGGCGGTGCTGATCACGGGGATCTACGGGGGCAAGACGCTCCTCGACTACGCCAAGATCCGCGCCAGCTACATCAACGCCCTCGCCGAGCACCTCTACGCGATCACGATGGCCAGCAACGCGCCCGTGATCGCGCGGCTGGCGACGCTGGCGGGCGAGGAGGACACCAAGGAGGTGCTCCTCGCCTGGGCCGTCCTGGCGCAGGCGCCGGGGCCGCTCACCCCCGAGGAGGTGCGCCAGCAGGTCGAGGCGCTCCTGTGGGACCGCTACCGCGCGCGCGTGCAGTTCGACGCGGCCGACGCCCTGCACAAGCTCGACGAGCTGGCGCTGTGCGCGCGCGGGCCCGACGGCCGGCTCACGGCCCTCCCGGTCGACGCCGCCCTGCGCAACCTCGACCGCGCCTGGGACGACGTCTACGCCTCGCGCCCGCGCGGGTCGCGGCGGCTGCGAGCGCTGCCGGAGGGATGAGGTGTGCTCGACGGCTGCGGGCGCCTCACGAGCTGCTCCGATCGAGCGCTGGTCAGCTGCGAAGGGATGACCGCGCTCACCGCTTGATCTGCGAGCGAAGCGAGCAGATCGAGCGGTGGCGCCATCCCCGAGCGGAGGCCGCGTAGCGGCCGGAGCGAGGGCGACAGGTGCCTCACTGCGGATCGGAGCATCGAGCCGCGCGCCCGGACGTGGACATCAGTCAGAACAAGCGACGGCCGCTGTGAGCGCTCAGGTCGGGCGCGCCAGCGCGTCGTCGAGCAGGCGCTGCAGCCACTCGACGAGCGACACCCCGGCCGCCGCCAGGGAGCGCGCGTAGAGCCCCTGCTCCTCGCGCCGCAGGGCCGGCTCGAGCGAGGGGTTCGGGTTGACTTCGAGCACCACCGGCCCGTCGGGCCCGAGGCGCAGGTCGACGCGCCCATGGCCGCGGCCGCCGAGCGCCTCGTAGGCGGCGCGCGCGGTCGCCTCGGCCTGGCGCACGAGGTCGCCGGGCAGGCGCGGCGGCGCCTCGAGCCACCAGTCGCCGGGCGGCGCGTGCTTGTCGGCGAAGCGGAGCACGCGATCGGCCGGCGGGACCTCGGGCGCGAAGGCCACCTCGACGGCCGGGAGGACGCGCAGCGTCGGCCCCGCGCCGAGCACGGGCACCGAGACCTCGGGGCCCTGGACGAGCTCCTCGACGACCAGGCCGCCGTAGGTGGCCCGCGCGGCGGCCGCCCGGGCGCGGGCGGCCGCCGCGTCGAGGGCCACGGCGAGGCCGACGCTCCCGCCGCCCTCGCGCGGCTTGACGACGAGCGGCGGCCGCAGCGCGTCGAGGGCCTCGAGCGGCGTCGCGTCGTCGATGACCACGCCCCGCGGGACGGGCACGCCGCGCCGCGCGAGGCGCGCCCGCGCGAGCGCCTTGTCGAGGCCCAGGAGCAGGAAGTCGCGATCCGCCCCGGCGCACGGGACCCCGCGCGCGCCGAGCGCCTCGACGACCTCGACGCCGGGGAAGCCGTCGCGCCCCAGCCCCTCGCACAGGTTCAGGGCCACGTCGCAGCGCAGGTCGTCGAGGCGGTCGAGCGTCGGGTAGGCGAGGCGCACGACCACGACCTCGTGGCCCAGGGCCCGCGCCAGGGCGGCCATCGCCGCGGCGGCGTCGCCGTGCGCCCCGGCGGCGTCGCCGCGCCCGCAGACCGGCGGGGTCCAGGCCTCGTCGCCGCGCCCGGGCGGCGCCTGCGCGAGGTCGAGCGCCAGGACCGCGACGCGCACGGCGTCAGCGCGCGTCTTCGGTCACGCCCAGCGCCGCCGCGGCGTCGCGGTCGGCCGCCGCGCCGGCGGCGTCGCCCGTGGCCTCGCGCGCGTCGGCGCGCAGGAGGTGCAGGCGACCGCCGAGCTTGCCCTCGACGCCGACGCGCAGCAGGTCCGTGAGCAGGGCCTCCGCCTCGCCGGGGCGCCGCGCCTCCAGGAGCAGCCGCGCCAGCTCCAGCCGCGCCTGCGTGAGGCTGCCGCGCATGGCGTCCAGGCTCACGCGCATGGCCTCGCGGTCGCGGTCCATCTGCTCGATCCGGCGCTGGTCCTCGTCGCGCAGGTTGCTGAGCTGCACCGAGTAGGTCAGCGACGACACGAGCGTCAGCAGCGCCAGGAGCAGGCCCAGCGCGGCGGCCACGCGGCTGCGGATCCGGTGCCACAGGCGCAGGAGCGGCGAGCGGCGGCCGGTGACCTCCTCGCCCTCGAGCCAGCGGGCCAGGTCGTTCCTGAGCTCGCGCACGGTGGCGTAGCGCTGCCCCGGGTCGCGGGCCAGGGCGGTCATGACGATCGTCGCCAGGTCGCGATCGACCGTGCGCCGCACGCGCCGCACCGGGACGACGTCCTCGACCTCGGCGCGCCGGAGCACCTGCACCGTGTCGATCCCGGTGTGCGGCGGCCGGCCGGCCAGGACCGTGTAGAGGCTGGCACCGAGCGCGTAGACCTCGCCCGCGACCCCGTACGGCGCCGTGCCCTTGACGTACTCGGGCGGCAGGTAGGCGGGGCTGCCGAGGATGTGCCCCTGGTCCTCGGCGACCTCGTCGAGGTCGGCGATGCCGAAGTCGAGGAGCACCGGGTCGCGCTTGCGGTCGAGGAGGATGTTCGCCGGCTTGATGTCGCGGTGCAGGACCCCCTGCCCGTGAGCGTAGTCGACGGCGTCGCAGAGCTTCACGAACAGCTCGGCCAGCTCGCGCTCGGTGAGCGCCTCGGACGTGACCGCCCGGTGCAAGGGCAGCCCCTCGATGTAGTCCATCGTGAAGTAGTCGACGCCCTCGATGCGGCCGATGTCGTGGATCGCCACGATGTAGGGGTGGCGCAGGCGGGCCACCGCCCGGGCCTCGAGCAGGAAGCGCTCGGCGTCCTGCGCGCGGTCGGGGCGGCTCATGACCTTCATCGCCACGACGCGGTCGAGCTGGTCGTGGCGCGCCTTGTAGATGATCCCCATGCCGCCGCGGGAGATCTCGCCCAGGACGCGGTAGGGGCCGAACTGGCGCTGCGCGCCCTCGGGCAGGAGGAGCGCCCCCGTGCCCGAGGCGCGGGCCTCCTCGGGCCCGACGGTGTCCTCGACCGACAGGCGGCGGAGCTGCTCGGGCCGCTCGAGCGCCACGTCGCAGCGGTTGCAGCGGTAGGTGCGCGCGCCCTCGTGGCCGACGACGTTGAACTGCGCCAGGCAGCTCGGGCACACGAGGATCGTGCGCCCCTGCATGGCCAGGACGCGTGCGACCGTGGCCTCGTCGAGGAGGCCGCGCGCCACCAGCAGCTCGCCCAGGCGCAGGAACACGCCCCGGCGCGCCTCGGTGGCCTGCAGCGCGATGGCGCGCTCGACCTCCTCGCGCGGCACGAGCCCCTCGCGCACGAGGACCTCGCCCAGGGGCAGACGCTCGGCGGGCGCGTCGCTGGCGGGGGTCGTCGTCGCGGGCGAGGTCGTCGGCTCCATCGGGGGCTGCTGGACGTTAGCAGCCTGCGCCCGGGCGGGCACGCGTGGGCGTCGTCACCGCGGCCGCCGCGGCGGCGTGGCGTCGACGTCCTGCGCGCAGCGGAAGCCGAGCCACGCGCCGCGCGTGGCCGGCTCGACCGGCTCGCGCGCCGTGCAGGCCAGGTCGACCGGGCGGATGTCGACCCAGCTCCCGCCGCGCGCCACGCGCTGCGCGCCGCTCGCCGGGCCGCGCGGGTCGGTGTCCTCGCCCTGACTCCGGGCGCGCAGGTAGTACTCGGCGTCGTACCAGTCGGCCACCCACTCGGCCACGTTGCCCGCCATGTGGTGCAGCTCGTCCTGGCTGCGGCCGCCGGGGAGAGCGTTGACCGCGAGCGTCAGCCGCGGGGCGCCACGGGTCCACTCGATGAAGCGGTCCAGGTCGGCCCGCGTGGCGATCGGCCGCCCCCAGAGCGACTCGGCGTAGACGCAGCGGGCCGGGTCGAACGTGGTCCCCCAGGGCCAGCCGCGCCCGTCGGCGCTGCGCGCCGCGCGCTCCCACTCGGCCTCGGTCGGCAGGCGCTTGCCCGCCCAGGCGGCGTAGGCGAAGGCGTCGAACCAGTCGACGCCGACCACGGGCTGCCCCTCGCCGCCGAGGCGCGGGTCGGTCCAGAACTCGGGCGTGTGGTCCTTGTCGGGCGGCTCGAGCGGCGAGCAGTGGCGGTGCCGGTTGCGCTCGTTCCTCTTCAGCCAGTCGAGGAACTGGGCGTACTGCCGGTTGCTGACCTCGTAGCGGTCGATGCGGAACGCCTTGAGGGTCACGCGGCGGCCCGGGATCTCGTCGGCGCGGTCGGCCTCGATGCGGTTGGCGTCGACCCCCATGAGGAACGTGCCGGCCGGGATCGTCACCATGGCCGCGTCGTCCTTGACGGCGTCGGCCCCGCCGGCCGCGGGCGCGCTCGTGCCGCCGCCCGCGCGGGCGCGCTCGAGGCGCCGGAGGTCGTCCTCGAACACCGACAGGTCGGCGCCGGCCTTGCGCGCCTCCTCGAAGGCGGTCAGCGCCGCCGCGTCGCGCCCCTCGAGCAGGAGGAACACGGCGCGCGCGCGGTGGTCCTGCGGCTCGCCGTGACCCAGGGCGTGGAGGCGGGCGACGACCTCGGGGTCGAGGTCGGCCACCTTCCGCTCGAGGACGCCGCCCGAGGCCAGCTTCATGGCCAGGACGCCGCCCTCGAGGCGCTCGATGCGCCCGCGCACGCCGTCGAGCTCGAACGGCTGCCCGCGGGCGCGGGCGCCGCCCTGGCCGGCGCCCTCGAGCACCGCGCGCGCGTCGCGCGCCTCCTCGCCGCGGCGGCGCAGGGTGGCCTCGGCCCCGCGCACGCGCGCGAGCGCCGGGTGCGCGGCCAGCGCCTCGACGCGCGCCAGGACGTCGGCGTAGCGGCGCTGCTTGACCAGCTCGTCGAGCGCGCGCAGGCCCGCCTCGAGCTCCTCGCGGCCCCGGCGCTCGGCCTCGGCGGCCCGCGACGCGCGCTCGCGCCGCGCCTGCTCGAGCCGCTGGAAGGCCTCGCGCACGAGCGCGTCCACCTCGTCGACGCCGGCCAGGCGGTAGCCCTGCACGGCCTCGCGGGCCGCGTCGAGGTCGCCGCGGGCCAGCGCCGCGTCGACCGCCGATGCCACCTCTCTCGCGCGCGCGCGGGCCGCGGCGACGAGCCGCGCGTGCTCCTCGCGCAGGGCCTCGGCCGCGCCGGCCGCCGCCTCGAGGCGCCCGCGCGCCTCCTCGAGCGTCAGGAGGGCCTGCGACACCTGCCCCGCGTCGGCGCGGGCGCGCGCCTGCGAGGTGACCTCGGCCACCTGCGCCTGCGCCTTGGCCTCGAGCTTGCGCGCCTCGTCGGCCGCGCGCGCCCCCCAGGCGCCGCCGCGGGCGGCGACGTCGCGCAGGCGCTCGAGGGCGCCCGAGAGGTCGTCGGGGTTGCGGTCGCGGAAGTCGACCGCGGCGTTGAAGGCCCGCTCGGCCGGTCCGCGCGTGTCGACGATGGGCGCCGGCGGCGCGTCGTCCGGCTCGTCGCCGTCGCCCGGCGGCCGCGGCGGCGGCCGCACGTCGACGACCGGCAGCCGGTCCGCCGACTGCGCGGGCGGCCGGAGGCGACCACGAGGGCCAGGACGGCCACGCCGGCGCCGAGGAGCGCCAGGACCACGTGGCGCGCCGACGTGCCGCCGCCGCGCGCCCGGCTCCGGGCGCCACGCGCTCGGCCGGCACGGCGCGCACGCGCGTCGACGTGCGCGGGACCTTGAGGCCGCGCGGCGTGTTGCGCCCGCGCCGCGAGCCGCTGCCGCGCGTGGCCTTGTCGCGGCGGTAGTGCTCGATCGCCTGGGCGAACGCCTCGGCGCTCGCGTAGCGCTGGGCGGAGTCCTTCTCCAGCGCCTTGAGGACGATCGCCTGCAGCTCCTGGTCGACCTCGGGCTCGAGCGCCGTCGGCGGCACCGGGCGCGAGTGGAGGATCTTGCCGTAGACCTCGGCCGCCGCGCGGCCCGTGAACGGCCGCTGCCCGGTGAGCACCTCGTAGAGGATCACGCCCAGGGCGAAGATGTCCGAGCGCGCGTCGACGTCCTTGCTCTTTCCGCGCGTCTGCTCGGGCGACAGGTAGAAGGGCGAGCCCAGGATCTGCCCCTCCTGCGTGAGGCCCAGGCTCTGCTCGTGGTCCTTGGCCAGGCCGAAGTCGATGAGCCGCGCCCGCCCGCGGTCGTCCTCGACGAGGATGTTGCCCGGCTTGAGGTCGCGGTGGATCACGCCGTGCTCGTGCGCATACTGCACGGCCGCGAGGATGTCGAGGGTGACCTGCAGGGCCTGGTCGATCGGCAGGCGGCCCTTCTCCTGCAGGAGCGCCGAGAGCGCGCGCCCCGGGATGAGCTCCATGGCCACGAAGAACGTGTCGCGGAAGCGGCCGCAGTCGTAGATCGTGACGATGTTCGGGTGGCCGAGGCGGGCCGCGCTCTTGCCCTCCTGCACGAAGCGGTTGATCTGCACCTCGGGGACGTGCGGGCCGGCCTTGATGACCTTGAGCGCGCACAGGCGGTCGATGTCGATCTGGCGGGCCTTGAACACGACGCCCATGCCGCCGCGGCCCAGCTCCTCGAGGATCTCGTAGCGCTCGAGCCCCTCGAGGTCGCTCGGGTCGACCTCGAGCGCCTTGCGGTTGAGGCGCTGGCGGCGCTGCGACGGCCCCGGCCGCTGCTCGGTCCGGCGCTCGGACGTGCGCGGGTGGCTGCGGCGCCGGTCGGACGTGCGCGTGGCCAGCGGGTCGGCCGCGCGGGCCGGCGCGCCGCCGCCGCCGGAGACGAGCGAGATCGTCAGGTCGCGCGGGTCGCGGCTGGCGAGGATCTCGGCCATGGACAGCCGGCCGCCGCCGGCCACGCCGACCTCCTGCCCGCAGCCCTTGCAGCGCACGGCCCCCTGGGCCACGTCCTTGCGCGCGTAGCGCGTCTTGCAGGTGGCGCACTCGTAGAGCTTCTGCTCGAGGGCGTTCTCGACCTCGAGGAACTCCTCGCAGGTGAGGACGCGCTGGCGGATGAGGATCTGGCCGAGGTAGTAGCGGCGGCCGGCGCGCGCCTCCTCCTGCTGGATGGCGCGGCACGACTCGAGCTCGTCCTTCGTCACGAGGCCGTGCTCGAGGGCGTAACGACAGAACACGTCGTCGAGGTCGACGAGCACGGTCCGGCCCCGCTCCGCTCGTCGTCGCGACGAGCGCCCCAGGGTAGCATCGGGCCGCCGGCCCTGCCCCCGTGAGCGACCCCCTCCCCGAGCCCTCCGCGCCCGCCACGACCGCCCGCGACCGCGCCGGGCTGGTCGGCTTCGGCTGCCTGGCCCTGCTGGCCGGCGGGGGCGGCCTCGGCGGCGCGGCCCTCCTGCTCCTCGGGATCGGCGGCTACGCGCGCGCGGCCACGTCGCCGCTGGCGCGGGCCGAGGACGCCCCGGGGCTGCTCGACGCGCTCGAGCGGGCCGTGGTCCTGTGCGGGGCCGGGGCGCTCCTCCTGCTCATCGGGATCGTCGCGGCCGTGGTCCTGCTCAAGGAGCTGGGCGACGACGCGGCCCGGGCGCGCCGGGGCCCGGCTTGAGGGAGGCCGGGAATGAAACCGCCAGGGGCGGGTGTTATGCTGCCTGAACCCAGCGCGGGTGCTCGCGTCAGATGAGCGCGGCGGCCGGCGCTACGACCCCCCGGGAGGACTGAATGAAGCTGGGCATGGTGCTGACCCCCCTCGTGGCCGTGACCGCGGCCGGCTGGCTGGGCATGGAGGGCTACTACCTGGCGACGGGCAAGTGCCTGTTGACCTCGAAGGACTGTAGCGGCGACGCGGCGGTGGCCGCGCCGGTGCTCCCGGGCCCGACGGCCGCCAAGCCCGACGGCTGCTGCCCGTCGATGTCGCCCGTGCTGGAGACGATCCCGATCGCCCTGCCCACGACCGGCGGCAGCGCCACCTCGTCCGACGCCTCGGCCGCCCCCGGCGCGATCCGCACCGGCTGCGACAAGGGCACCCTCGGCGCCGCCGACGGGGCCGTGGCCCCGGCCGCCGTCCGTCCGACCGCCGCCTGCGCCCCGAGCGACGCCTGCAGCGGCGGCAAGGTGCCCGCGGCGACCTCCCCGACCTCCTGCGCGCCGACGGACTGCGCGCCGACGGACTGCCCGCCGAGCGACTGCGCGCCCAGCGACGACTGCGTCCCGAGCGACTGCGCCCCGGGCAAGGCCGGCAAGACCGCCAAGCAGGCCACCGGGCTGGCGACGCCCGCGATGGACTGCGAGCCGACCGACTGCGACGACCAGGGCGGCTGCTGCGCCGGCGAGGTCGCGCCCGTCGACACGCAGGCGCCGACCAAGCGCTAGCCCGACCCGTCGTCAGTCACGACGGCCCGACGCCGACCCGCCCCCTCCGGGGCGGGTCGCGTCGTTTCGCTCCAGGTCCTCGGGGACGATGGCGGCCCCGCCCTCGAGGCGCCCCAGGCGCTCGAGGTCCTCGAGCATGGCCCGGGCGCCCTCGACGTGCGGGCCGCGCGGGTGCTCCGCGAGCAGGCGCAGGAGGTCGCGCTCGCGCACGTAGAGCGGCTCGCCGACCGTCTCGCGCCGGATGGCCTCGAGCCGCCGCGCGAGCGCCGCGTCGCGCGCGTCGCGCGCGGCGGCCTCCCAGCGGCGGCCGCGCTGGTCGACGAGGTAGCGGTCGTAGGCGGCGGGCGTGTCCTCGGCGCGCGCCGCGCGGAACCTCACCAGGTCGCACGCCTCGCGCACGGCGACGCTCAGCCCGCAGCCGCCGACGAGGATCGGCAGGAGCGCCGCCGCGGGGGCGTGCCTGCGCAGCGGATGGGCCGCCTGGGCGGGGCGGACGGCCAGCCCGTCGGCCGGCGGGGGCGGCTCGCCCTCGGAGGCGCGCTCGAGCGCCGCCCAGTCGCTCACCTCGACGAAGGGGTCCAGGGCGCCGGCGGCCTCGAGGTCGCCGCGCGCGAGCGCCGCCTCGACCTCGGCGCGCCTCGCCCGCAGGTCCGCCTGGAAGGCGGTGAGGCGCGCCGCGGCCGCCTCGCGCGAGAGCTCGCGGGCCAGCGTCAGGTCGTACGCGGAGCGCGCCGCGCCGAACTGGAGGCGCACCGAGGTCGCCTCGTGGTGCCGGGTCCGCGGGCACACGTGGTCGGTGAGGTAGAGCCGCTCCGGGTCGAACGGGACGAGGGTCAGGCGATCGTCGTGCATCCAGACGACGTGACGCGCCGTGATCGCCTGCGCGCGGCGCGCGCGGTACGGGAACCCGGGCGAGACCGCCCGCCGCCGCACCGCCAGGGCGAGCAGGCCCAGCGCGGCGGCCGTGACCGGGAGGTAGACGAGCGCCAGGTCCGGCAGGCGCGGGACCCAGGGCCAGGTGAAGGCCTGGACCCCGGCCGCCGCGAGGCCGGCCAGGCCCACGGCCACGCCGCAGGCAGAGAGGAGGGCCGGCGTCGCGCCGCGCGAGGCGTGGAGGGGGACGCGCCCCGGCGGCGCGTCGACCAGCGCCGCCCAGCGCGCGCGCGTCCGGGCGGGGAGCGCGTTGAACCGCACCCGGAGCCGCACGACGCCGGCCGCCTGGGTGGGGGCGATCGTGCGGTGGACGTCGAGCCTGTAGCGGACGGGCGCGGTCAGCGGTGGTCCTCCGCCTCGACCGCCAGCGCCTCGACTGCAGGCGGTTCGTCGTCGAGGAGAGGCGCGGAGGTCGTCGCCAGGTAGAGGCTCACGGCGGTGCCGGCCGCCACCGCCAGGCCGACCAGGAGCGCGCCCCAGCGGACGAGGCGCTCGACGCGCCGCTCGAAGGCCGGGTCCCTCGGGGGCGGCGCGGGCGGGTGCGGCGCCTCGCGCCGCACCTCGAGGCCCGTCGCGGCGGCCAGCGCGGCCGCCCAGGCCGACGCCTGGGCCTCGTCGCGCGTGACGTCGAGCAGCACCTCCGCCGGCCCCGCCAGGAGCACCTCGTAGAGGGGCGTCCGCGCGCGCTCACCCGGGCGCTCGCCGCGGACGACGACGGCGGCGAAGTCGGCGAGGGGCCGGCTGCGCCGCCGCGCGAGGCCCCAGAGCCCCACGGTCGTGCGCACGACGCCCTCGTCCGGCGAGACCCGGACCTCACGTCGGTAGCCGCCGAGGGCCAGGGCGCCAACGGCCACCGCCCCGGCCACCACGCCGAAGATCGGGTCGCCGAGCGCCCACGCGAGCGCGCCGACGACAAGCGCCGTGGCGAGCCACAGCCCCGCGCCTACCGGGCCGCCGAGGGTGTGGCGCTGCGCGCGCTGGAAGGAGGCCGTCGGGGTCTCCGCGCTCACGAGGGCAGGGTAGACCCCTCGCCCGGGCGGGTCGAGGGCGTCAGCGGCAGCGGAGCGGCGCGCGGAGGGCCCCGAGGAGAGCGCGCGACGAGTCGGCCAGGTCGCCCCAGCGCTCCGGGGGCTCGAGGCGCGCGGCCGCGCGCCGCGCGCTGACCGAGGCCGTGACCTCGCCCTCGGCCCGCTCGACGCGGGTCCGCCACGACAGGAGCCGTCCCTGCGTGGCGCCGTCCTCGACCTCGATCGCGACGTCGGGCGCGCGCAGCCGCGTCGTCGACTGCACCGTGAGCGGGTAGCTGAGCGCGAAGGGCGTCGTGCGCGGCCCGTGCTCGGGGACGGCCAGGTAGACGCTCTCCCACGAGGTCGGCAGGCGCCCGACCCGGCGGCCGTCGACGCGCTGCAGGGCGCCCGGGAGCGTGTAGCGCAGCTCGAGGACGACCGGCGCCGCGACCTCGCGCAGGCCCGTGACCTCGACCGCGGTGACGCGCATGGCGGCGTCGGCCCGCTCGAGGGTCCGCTGCGCCCAGGCCAGCCGGTCCGCCTCCGGGAGGCCGCGCAGCTCCGATCGCACGTAGCTGGCGGCGAAGCCCTCGAAGCGCGCCCGCTCGGCGACGGCCAGGTCGAGCTCGCCCGCGGGCGTCACCGTGCGGGCGACGACCACGACCGTGCTCGACGCGGGGTAGTCGGGGATGCGCACGAGGCGCGGGCGCTCGTCGAGGACGAGCGCCTGCCCGCCGCCCAGCCCCAGGGGGACACCCTCGCCCAGCGCGTAGCCCTTGTCGGTCGCGTCGATGAAGCGGCCGCCGCGCTCGTCGGGCACGTAGACGACCATGTGGTCGAAGGCGTCGAGCGACGGCACGCGGGGCTCGAGCGGCTCGCCCGCGCTCACGAGCGCCAGCGCCGACCGCACCCCGGCCGCCCGCAGGGCCTGGTGCAGGAGCAGCGCGTGGTCCTTGCAGTCGCCGAAGCCGTCGGCCAGGACCTCCTCGACCGTGTGCGGGACCTGCGCGCGCACGCCGAAGGCCACGGCGCGGTAGCCGAGCCGCTCCTGCACCGCCGCCGCCAGCGCGGCCACCGGCGGCGCGTCGCCGGCGCGCGCCAGGACCTCCCGGGCCCAGGCCGCGGCGGCGGGCGACGGGGCCAGCGGCCCGGCGATGCGCCCCAGGTACTCGCGGCCGACCGCCTCCCAGGTGCGCGACGTGTCGCCGAGGGTGATCGTCGGCAGGTGCTCGAGGTGGTGCGCCCCGAGCGGCTCCCAGCGGTAGACGCGCGGGGCGCGGACGAGGCAGCGCAGGCCGCCCCCGGGAAGGCGCTCGACCACGGCGCCGTGCTCGGCCACGGCGAGCAGGCCGGCGACGTCGCCCCGGACCTCGAGGCCGCTCACGGCCACCGGGTGCGCGAGCGACAGGCACCAGCGCAGGAAGCCGAAGTCGTCGCGCGGGCGCAGGGTCCGCCGCGTGACCACCAGCTCGATCGTGCGGCCGGCCGCCAGGCCGGGGACCGGCACGTGGAGCGTCTTGAGCTGGCTGGCCGCGCGGGAGGCGTCGTCCTGCACGTACTGCCGGGCCCGGTCGCCCGTGGCGACGACCTCGCCGTGGGCGTCGAGCACGCGCAGGCTGTTGACGAAGAGCTGCTCCGAGAGCGGGTCGAAGCCGAAGGAGAACGCGTTGAAGTCCGCCGCGCGCGCCTCGTCGAGGACGCGCACGCGCAGGTAGTCGGTCGTCGTGCGCGGCTCGCCACGCGCGTGGCGCACGACCTTGAGCCGGGCCAGGTAGCAGACCCCGGCCTCCGCGGCGCCCGGCGGCAAGGCCACGTCCCGCGCCGTCCAGGCGGCCGGCGGCGGCAGGGGCTCGAGCGGCGCCGAGACGGCGGCGCGGCTCCCCTCGCCCAGCGCGCCGGCCACGTGATCGAGCAGGTCCTGCACGTCGTCGGGCCGCGGGTGCCGCCGGCGCAGGGCCTCCTCGAGCGCCGCGCGCGCCTCGCGGTACCGGTCGAGCGCGGCCAGGCTGCGCCCCCGCAGGTGGTGCGTCTCGGCGTCGGCCGCCCCGCGCGCGACGAGGTCGTCGCACATCGCGAGCGCGCGCGGGTGGCGGTCGGTCCGCTGCAGGGCATGGACCAGCGCGTGGGCCGCGGCCGCCGACCGGTCCTCGGCGGCGAGCCCCTCGAGCAGGGCGAGGGCCGCCGCGACCTGGCCCGCGCGCTCGAGCAGCCGCGCCTGGAGCAGGCGCGCCTCGACGTCCGGCTCACCGTCCGGATCGTCGTCCGGTTCGCCCTCGACGAAGCGCGCGACCGCGGCCAGCGCCTCGTCGGCGCGGTCGAGCCGCCACAGGACCTCGGCGTAGTCGGCCAGGTCGGTCACGTCGCGGTGGCCGGCGGCGAAGGCCGCGGCGTAGGCGCGGCTCGCGCCCTGGTCGTCGTCCGTGCGCGCGCGGAGGAACCCGCCCCAGGAGAGGACGTCGCGGTCGGCGCGCACGGCGGCCGGGGCCGCGGTCAGGGCCGCGAGCGCCTCGGCGTACCGCTCGGCGTAGCTGAGCGCGCGCAGGAGGCGCTGGAGCAGGTCCGCGTCGTCGGGGCGCGCCGCGCAGGCCAGGCGGTAGTCGGCCTCGGCCTCGGCGTACTCGCCCCGGACGAACGCCCGGTCGCCCAGGGCCCGGAGCAGGCGCGCCTGCGTCGCGCGGCGGCGCTCGTCGAGCGCCGGCGGCGGCCCCGGGGCGTCGTCGAGGGTCACCGCGTCGAGGACGCCCAGGACCTCGGCGCAGTCCGCGGCGGGCTGGCGCGGGCACCAGGCCTGGAGGAAGTAGGCCCGGTCCTCGCCGCGCACGACGCGCACCTCGAAGGCGCAGTCGGCGCCGTCGACGCGGTCGCCGAAGGTGAAGGCCAGGCCGTCGCGCCCGCCCGCGCGCAGGGGCCGCGGCGCGGGGAGGTCGCGCCCGGTGAGCTCGCCCCAGGCCGCGGCGAGGTCCTCGAGCGACGGCGCGCGCCCGCTCAGGGCCAGCGGCGTGACGACGACGTAGCCCGCGCGCCCGCGCTGGAGCTGCACGTCGGCGTGCTCCCAGGCCTGGAGGTCGGTCAGGCGCAGCCACGGGTCGGGGCGCGCGGGCGTGGCGTAGCCCCAGGGCGAGGTGGTCGCCGTCGGGAGGACGTGGTCGGACAGGCGCGCCGGATCGAGCAGCGAGAAGCCGGAGAAGGCCAGGAGCGCCTCGCTCCGGGCCTTCTCGCGGCTCGCCTGGCCGGTCGCCGCCCACGACACGAGCTGGTAGATGAACCCGCCGCGCGTGTGGACCCAGTTGAAGTGGTGGACCTCGTTGGTGCCCAGCCGCGCGCGCGCCTCGACGAGCAGGCCGTCGCAGCCGTTCACGCGGTGGGGGGTCTCGGCCAGGAACTCGACCTCCACGGCGGCGCCGGCGAGGTTGGCCCGGGCGACCTCGGCCACGGCCTCGGCCGTGGTGGCGAGGACGCCCGTGTCCTCGGCGAGGATCATGAAGAACTGCTGCGGCCACCCCCGCGCGTAGGCCACCGACGCGAGCGGGTTGATCCGCGCGGCCTGGAGCCGGGTCCACTGCGAGCTCGGCGGCGCGTAGCGGAAGTTCAGCGCCTCGAAGGTCTCGGGCCCGGTGCCCCGCGCCGCGAGCGCCCCCGGCGGGCCGCGCTCGACCATGGCCTTGAAGGCCAGGACCATGGCCGTGCTGGTGATCGCGCAGCCGATCGCGCCCAGGACGACCGCGGCGAGCGCCTGGCGGCGGCCCTGGTCGTAGTCGTCCGGCGCGCGGGTGAGGTGGATCAGGCTCCCCAGGCCGACGAACGTGCCGATCAGCAGGAGCGCGCCGACGACCAGCGACCCGCCGAGGGTCAGCGCGGCCTGGTCGCCGAAGTCGCCCGCGCCCGCGCGCAGGGCCGCGCCCAGGCCCAGGAGGGCCAGGAGGCCGAGCAGGACGACGGCCAGCCCGAGCGCCGCCCCGGCGTGCGTGCGCGGACGGAAGGCGAGCTGGACGCACCTGGCGGCCGCGAGCACCAGGAGCCCGACGATCGCCAGCTCGCCCCCCGCGCTCCGGTCGCTCGTGGCTAGTAACAGGTGTTCGACCACCCCGACCTCCGCCCCCCGAGTCTGGCATGCGTGGGCGAGAGATGCGAAGCGGCTCGGACCGCACACCTTGCGCCGACCTGACCAGGCTCAGCCGGGCGGCGCCGCGGCGCGGACGACCGCCGCCGCGACCTCGTCCGGCGGACCGGTCGCGTCGACGGCGGCGTC
>JAHBXY010000163.1 GCA_019636275.1 Planctomycetota bacterium
CGGCGGCGGCGGCTCGCGGCGGAGACCGAGGACGAGGACGCCGAGGGCGAGCAGCGCGACGCCCGCGCCGGCAGCGATCGCCGGACCGGGGAGCCCCCGCGCCGGGCGGCCCTCGTCCTCCCCGATCGCGTCGTCGTCGTCGATCGCGTCGTCGTCGTCGTCCGGCGGCGACGTGCGCCCGTCCTCGTGCTCCTCCTCGTCGTCGTCCTCTTCGTCGTCGGCGAGGTCCAGCGGCGCGGCCGGGGGCGTCGACCGCGCCGAGGTCGCCCGCGCGGCGGGGGCGCGCCCGGACGAGGATGGCGCCGCGCGCCAGGCGAGGTCGGGCGCCGGGTCGGGCGACGCGAGGTCGAGGGGCGACGCGGCGGCGAGCCGCGCGGACGGCGCCCGCGCCGGCGCGGGGACCTTCGGCCCGGGTGAAGGAGGCGCGGGTGAAGGAGGCGCAGACGGCGGCCCGGGCAGGACGAACGCCCCCGACGAGGACGACGACAGCCCAGCGCGCGGGCCGGGGCTCGGCGGCGGGGCGTCGACCGGCGGGTTGCCGACCGGCGGGTCGTCGACCGGGGGTCCAGGCAGGACGAAGCTGCCGGACGCGGACGGCGGCGGCGGTCCTGGCGCCTGCGCCGGGAGCCGGCCGCTGCTGACCCTCGCCAGCATGGCGCCCAGCGTCGACGTCGCCCCGCACGCCCGGCAGCGGAAGGGCGTGGCGGGCGGCAGGCGCTCGTCCACCTGGAAGAAGCTGCGACAGCCCGGACAGGACACCGACCGCATCCCCGCCTCCCGGGCGTGGTTCTAGCGGAACAAGGTCCTGGTTGCCAGCGGTCAGCCGCGGCGGAAGCGCAGGCGCGAGCGCTCCCTGGCCTTCGCCGCCTCGACCTCCCGGTCCTTCGGCGGCGTCGTGGGCACGAGGCCGTCGATCAGGCGCCGCGAGGCGGCGAAGACCTCCTCGATCGCCGCCTCGAACACCTGCTCGTTGGCCCGCGACGGCGTGCGTTTCCCGGCCAGCTTGCGCACGAACTGCAGCGCCGCGGCCCGCACCTCGTCGTCCGTGGCCGGCGGCGCGAAGTTGAACAACGTGCGAATGTTGCGACACATGGGGCACCGTCCTGCGGAGAGTCTCGCCCGGGCTCAAGCCGTCCGGCGCTCGGCGCGGTCGAGGACGGCCTCGAGCTCGCTCCAGCCCACCGGCTTGACCAGGTGCGCGTCGAAGCCGGCCTCGCGCGTGCGCCGCCGGTCCTCCTCCTGGCCGTAGCCCGAGAGGGCGACGAGCAGCGCCGAGGCGGTGGCCGGCTCCGCGCGCAGGCGGCGCGCCACGGCGCAGCCGTCGAGGCCGCCCGGGAGCCCGAGGTCGCAGATCACCACCTCCGGGCGCAGCGCCCGCGCGGCCTCGAGCCCGGCCCTCCCGTCGAAGGCCACCTCGACCTCGTGCCCGACGACCACGAGCAGCTCCTGCAAGCTCTCGGCGGCGTCGCGGTTGTCCTCGATCACGACCACGCGCAGGCCCTGCGCGCCCCTCTCGCCAACGTCGCGCCCCGGCGGCTCGTCGGCGACCTTGTCCGCCGCCAGCGGCAGGCGCAGGACGAAGGCGGCCCCCTGGCCGGGCCCGGCGCTCTCGGCCGCGATCGAGCCCCCGTGCAGCTCGGCCAGGCCCTTGACCAGGGCCAGGCCGAGGCCCAGCCCGCCCGCGCTGCGGTCGGGGCCCTGCTCGGCCTGGCTGAAGGGGTCGAACAGGCGCCGGAGCAGGTCGGGCGACAGGCCGATCCCCGTGTCCTCGACCCGCACCTCGGCCGACCCCGCGCGCGCCTCGGCGCGCACCTCGACGCGGCCGCCGGCCGGCGTGAACTTGCCCGCGTTGTGCAGCAGGTTGCCCACGAGCTGCGCCAGCCGCGTCCGGTCGCCCTCGACCCACAGCGGCGCCGCCGGCGCGCACACGGACAGCGTCAGCCCGCTCGCCTCGAGGTTGGCCCGGTAGTCCTCGGCCGTCTGCCGCACGATCTGCGCCAGGTCGCAGCGCTGCCGCCGGAGCTCGATCCGGCCGCGGGCGATCCGCGACACGTCGAGCAGGTCGTCGATCAGGCGGGCCATGTGCGTGACCTGCCGGTCGATCACCTCCATGGCCCGCGCGCGCGCCTGGGCGGTCGCGCCGGCGAGGCGCAGGAGCTGCACGGCGTTGCGCACGGGCGCCAGGGGGTTCCGCAGCTCGTGGGCCAGCATGGCCAGGAACTCGTCCTTGCGGCGGTCGGCGTCGCGCAGGGCCTCCTGCGCCTGCTTCAGCTCCTCCACCTCGGTGCAGGTGCCGAACCAGCGCACGACCTCGCCGGCCTCGTCGCGCACGGCCGCGGCGCGGCCCAGGAACCAGCGGTAGGCGCCGTCCGCGCCGCGGAAGCGGTACTCGACCTCGTAGGGCGCGCCGCTGCGCAGGCAGCCGTGCCACGCCTCGAGCGTGCGGGCCCGGTCGTCGGCGTGGAGCAGGTCGGCCCAGCCCTCGCCCTCGCTCTCCTCGAGCGTCGCCCCGGTGAACTCGTACCAGCGCCGGTTGAAGTACTCGTGGTGGCCGTCGGCGCGCGCGACCCACACGAGCTGCGGCATGGCGTCCGCGAGCCGACGGAAGCGGGCCTCGCTCTCGCGCACGGCGGCCTCGGCCTGCCGCCGCACGGTCAGGTCGAGCATGGACCCGATCATGCGCGCGGCCCGCCCGTCGGCGTCGCGGGCGATGTAGCCCCGGTCGAGGAACGTGGCGTAGGAGCCGTCGCTGCGGCGGAAGCGGTACTCGTCGGTCCACGCGTCGCGGCCTTCGTCGATCGCGGCGTGAATCCCCGTGACCACGCGCTCCCGCTCGTCGGGGTGGATCCGCTCGGTCCAGCTCTCGATCGTGGGGGCGAGCGCCGCCGGGGGGCAGCCGAAGTGCTGGAGGACCGCCTCGTTCCAGTCGAGCCTGCCCGTGAGGAGGTCCCAGTCCCAGATCACGTCGTTGGTCGCGCGGCCGAGGAGGCGGTAGCGCTCCTCGACGTCGCGCAGCGCCCGCTCGGCCTGCTTGCGCTCGGTCACGTCGGTGAACAGGAGCGCGACGCGCCGCTGCTCCCGCGGCCCGGTCGGCAGGGCGTAGACGTCGAACCAGCGGCCCATGGCGGGCGCGTGGTTCTCGAACCGTCGGGCCTGCCCGGTGCGGGCGACCTCGCCGTAGATGCGGAACCACGACGCGTCCAGGTCGGGGACGAGCTCGCGGACGGTCCGGCCGGCCGCGCCGACGAGGCCCGTGTGGCGCTCGAAGGCCGGGTTCACCTCGAGGAAGCGGTAATCGACGGCGACGTCGGCCGCGTCGAAGAGCACCTCGATCACGCAGAAGCCCTCGTCGATCGCCTCGAGGAGCGCGCGGTGGCGCTCCTCCGACGCCCGCAGGAGGGTCTCCTGCCGGCGGCCCTCGGTGACGTCGCGCATGACGAACACGATCATCGCGCCCGGGCCGGGCTCGGCGACCGCGCTGTAGGTGACGAGGCGCGGCGCGCCGTCGGGCAGGCGCCGCAGCCAGACCTCGACGTCGACCACGGGCTCGCCGCGGAGGGCGCGCGCCAGCGGCCAGGCGTCGAGCGGGAGCGGGCGCCCGTCGGCGGCGCGGAGCTCGAACACCTCGTCGAAGCGGCGGGCGAAGGACGCGCGCATCTCCGCGTCGCTGGCGAAGCCGTGCAGGCGCAGCCCCTCGGGGTTGAGCGACAGGACCTCGCCCCCGGCGCCGACGACGCCCACGCCGACCGGCAGGGCGGCGATCACCGCCGACAGCCACGGCGCGCCGGCGAGGAGCTCCTCCGGCGCGAGCTGCTGCAGGGCCAGGGCGGGCTCGTCCCCCGGGGCCGTCCAGGCGCGGACGGGGCGCGGCCGCCCGTCGCGGCCGCGGAGCACGAGGGGCTCGCCGCCGCGCGGCGCGCCGAGGAGCGCGTCGACGTCCGTGGGCTCGATCAGCGGCAGCGGCGCGCCGACGGCGAGGGGAGCGCCGAGCGCCTCGGCCCCCGGCCCCACCCAGCGGACGCGGCCGTCCCGCCCCAGGCGCACGAGCACGAGCGCGGGGGTCGGGCGGGCGGCGGCGAGGCTCCTGGCAGGCACGAGGAGCCATCGTACGCCGGATCGGGGGTCCGTGGGGCGGCGTCTCGGGCGCGACTCACAGCGGCCGTCGCTTGTCCTGATGTCCACGTCCGGGCGCGCGGCTCGATGCTCCGATCCGCAGTGAGGCACCTGTCGCCCTCGCTCCGGCCGCTTCGCGGCCTTCGCTCGGGGATGCGCGCCACCGCTCGATCTGCTCGCTTCGCTCTCGGATCAAACGGTGAGCGCGGTCAGATCAAGCGGTGAGCGCGGTCACGCCTCCGGCCAGCGCCGCCAGGTGACCGGCACGAGCCGGCCGGGGCCGAAGGCGCGGGCGGAGACCTTCAGGCCGGGCGGCGCCTGGCGGCGCTTGAACTCGGCGCGGGCGACGCGCTCGGCGAGGTCGGGGGCGGCGCCCTGGTCGTCACCGAGGACCAGGGCCTCGACGCGCGGGGCCACGCGCGGGTAGTCGAACGGGTCGACCTGCCCGGGGGCCAGCTCGGCCGTGGGCGTGCGCTCGACGATCGACCGCGGGACGCGCGCGTCGGCGGCGGCCAGGCGCCAGACGTCGAGCTTCGTCAGGTCGGCGATCGGCGCCAGTCCGCCGGCCATGTCGCCGTAGAGCGTGCCGTAGCCGAGCGCCAGCTCGGTCTTGTTGCTCGTGTTGAGGAGCAGGCCGCCGAGGCGGTTGACGAAGGCCATGAGGACCAGCGCGCGTGCCCGCGCCTGGACGTTCTCGGCCCCTGTGGCGCCCAGGCCCCCCGGCAGGCAGCCCTGGAGCAGCGCCTCGGCGGCCGCATGCAGCGGCTCGAGGGGAACGACCTCGAGCCGCACCCCCAGCGCGGCGCACAGGGCGCGCGCGTCGTCGGTCGAGCGCTGGCTGGTGAAGCGCGAGGGGAGGTGCACGCCCACGACGCGGTCGGGGCCCAGCGCGTCGGCCGCCAGGGCCAGGACGAGCGCCGAGTCGACGCCGCCCGAGACGCCGACGACGGCGCGCGGGAGGCGGTTCTTGCGGCAGAAGTCGGCGAGGCCCAGGACGAGGGCCTCGCGCGTGGCCGCGTCGTCGTCCGCCGGCACGAGCGCGTCGTCGGTCAGCCGGCCTGGGGTCGCGAGGTCGACGACCGCGACGGCCTCCTCGCAGGCGGGCAGCGCGGCGAGGAGGCGCCCGCGCCCGTCGACCGCGAACGACGCGCCGTCGAACACGAGCTCGTCCTCGCCGCCGACGGCGTTCACCCAGCCGAGCGGGACGCCCGGGCGGCGCGCCAGGCGCAGGCGCTCGCCCCGGACGCCGCGGCGGTAGGGCGAGGCGTTCAGGCACAGGAGCGCGTCGATGCCCTGCGCCGTGAGCTCGCGCGCCGGCGCCCGCGCGTAGGCCTCGTCCCACAGGTCCTCGCACACGAGCAGGCCCACGCGGCGCGCGCCGCCGCGCAGCGGCAGGGTCACCGGGCTCGCCGGGGCCTCGCCCGGCGTGAACCAGCGCGGCTCGAGGAACACGTCGTCGCAGGGCAGCAGCGCCTTGGCCCGCCAGGCGAGGACGCGGCCGCCGTGGAGCACGACGGCGGCGTTGCGCAGCCGCCGCCCGGTCGGCCCGGGCGGGCCGTCGACGGGCGCCCCCGCGACGACGACGAGCCCGGGCGCCACGGCGTGCGCCGCCCGGGCCAGGCGGGCCAGGCCGTCCGCCGCCGCGCGCGCGAGCCCGGGGTCGAGGAGCAGGTCGCGCGGCGGGTAGCCGGTGAGCGCCAGCTCGGGCAGCAGGGCGACCTCGGCGCCGAGGAGCGCCGCGCGGGCGACGGCCCGCTCGAGGCGGTCGACGTTGCCCTGGACGTCGCCGACGGTGGTCGAGACCTGCGCGAGGGCGAGCTTCATCACCCCTCGACCACCGCCTCCAGCAGGTTCAGCGCCGACAGGACGCTCTCCCGCCGCAGGCACACCTCGTCGCCGAGGAGCAGCGTCCGGTAGCCGAGCGACAGCACGTAGGCCGCGTCGGTGATGTCCTGGCAGCTTGGCTCGAGCCCGCGCGCCAGCGAGTCGCACAGCCGGCTGGCCACGATCGCCTCGGGGTCGGCGGCGAGCACGTCCTTCAGCGCCCGGAGCACGTGGTGCGGGCGGGCCAGCTCCAGGTAGAGGTCGCCGCGGGCGGCCATGAGCCGCACGCCCGGGAGGCGCTCGCGGGCCAGGGCCAGCCCGCGCTGGCTCTCGACCTTGGCCACGACGCGGGCGTCGGGGTCGAGCGCGCGCACGGCGTCGACGTCGGCGGCCTGCTCGACGAACGACAGCATGTAGTCGTGCAGCCCGAGCGCGCGCGCCCCGCGGACGACCTCCTCGTCGCGCGCCGTGAGCACGCCCTCGACCTCGAGGTCGGCGGCCGGGATGTTCACCGACTCGCCCGGCCCCACGACGCGGCGCGGGCCGTCCTCGAGGAGCAGGCGGTCGCCGTCGACCTCGAGCACGCGCGCCGCCTCGCGCCCGTTGCCGAACAGCGCCACCGCCGGCGTGCGCAGGCGCACGCGGTGCGAGAGGCGCACCGCCGTGAAGGGCGGCACGGCCGGCTCGGCCACGCGGAGCTGGCGCCCCTTGAGGTCGAGCCACAGCGGGCGGCCGAGCCCGGCCAGCCGCTCGAGGACCGCCTCGAGCGGCCCGCGCACCGGCATGACCGTGTTGAGCCGCAGGCCGACCACGAGCGGGTGGGCCGCGACCTCCTCGAGGAAGGTCGCGTGCGGCGGCACGGTCACGATCACGCCCGGGCGCGTCACGCGATCCCCTTCAGCCGCTCGGCCAGCGCGGCGACCTTGTCCGTCGGCTGGCGCGCGGTCATGTTGCGCTCGAAGTCGTCGAAGTGGCCCCACGCGCGGGCGATCAGGCCCAGCGCCAGGTCGACGGCGCGCTGCTCGTCGTCGAGGGCGATCACCCGCTCGGGGCCGAGGACGTCCTGCCACTGGGCGAGGATCTGCTTCTCCTGCTGCCCGCCGTAGGGCTTGCGCAGGTGGTAGACGTTCCAGGCCTCGGCCACGGCGCGCCACAGGCGCCGCGAGTCGAGCGGCTCGCGCAGGTCGTCGCCCAGGAGCGCCTTGACGATCGCCGGGTTCACCTGCTCGTAGAAGCCCTCGTCGCCGTAGAGGATCAGGAAGGGCCGCGCCGCCTCGGGCGCCTGCGCCCGGTGGAGCAGCGTGTAGGCGAGGAGCTCGTAGCTCTCCTTGGCCTGCCCGCCGCCGCCGCCCTCGCCGTAGAGCGCGCCGAGCGTGTCCTCGAGGCCCACCCCGCGGCGGAAGTCGGTCACCTGGAGCGGGAACCGGTCGCAGGTGGCGTCCCCGAGGGCCACGAACGAGACCTCGACGTCCTCGCGGTACTGCGAGAGCGTCTGGTAGAGCAGCGGCAGGCGGTCGAAGATCTCCGCCGGCCAGTGCTGCATGGAGCCGGTCACGTCGACCGCCACGACGATCGGGTGGGCGCTCCGGCTCACGATCGTCTTGCGCGGCGTGGCCAGGTCCAGGTTCGGCGCCTGCCGCTTCAGGTAGGTCCGCCCGCCCCGGTCCTTGCTCGCCTGCGCGGCCTGCGCGCGCGCCTGCTGCGCCTGCGTCGAGCCCGTGAAGGCATAGGCGCCCGGGTCGTTCCAGTCGCTGACGTCGTCACCCCAGCAGTACATGTCGCTCCTCCTCCGCGGCCGTGGGCGACGTCGCCGCCGCCCCGACCGCCTCCTGGGCCAGCGTGGAGAGCCCGAACTCGCGCCGGAACCGCTCCACGAGGCCGTGTCGCTCGAGGACGGCCGCCACCTCGCACGGCACGAGGTCGCGCCAGCCGTCGCCGCCGCGGGCCAGCGCCCGCCGGACCATCTCCCCCGAGACCGCCACGCGCCGCGCCGGCGGCACGAGGTCGAGCGGGTGCGCCAGCGGGTAGACGCCCGCCAGCAGGTCCCGCACGTAGGGGTTCGCCGTGACGAACAGGTCGAGCGGCCCCATGAGCTCGCGCACGAGGTCGCGCCAGCGCGGGCCGTGGCCCAGGTCGGGCACGCCGAGCAGCGCGTAGTTGGCGTGCCGCCCGCGGAGGGCGGCCTCGACCATCACGCTCGCCTCGCCCGCCGTGAACGGGTTGCGCGGGCCGTAGCGGTTGGCGCTGCCGATCCCCACGAGCACCCGCCCGTCCGCGCCGGCGCGCGCGCACACCGCGTCGAGCAGCGCCGCGTGGGCGAGGTGCAGCGGGCGGAAGCGCGCGACCAGGCCGATCGTCGTCTTCATGCCGGCGAGAACGGGGTCGGGCCGGGTCCCTTCCAGGGTGGCGTCGCCGGCGCGCCGGGGTCACCCTCATGGCGAGTGGATCCGTTCGACCAGGCGGGGGGCGCCCCGCAAGACACCGCGCTGGCGCGGCGCCTCCACGCCGCGGGCCGCCTCCCCCTCGACGCCCTGCAGGGCCTCCTGCGCGAGGCGCGCGCCGACCGGCCGGGCGGGCTGACCCTGGGCGACCTCCTGGTCACGCGCGGGCTCCTCCCGGCCGCCGAGCTCGCCGGCTGGCTGGGCGATGCGCCGGCCCCGCTCGCGCCCGATCCGGGGGCCACGCGGACCTCGGTCGGCCCGCCGGAGGGGCTCGAGGACCACCCGGACGCGCGCCCCGAGGACACGGCGCTCGCCCGGCGCCTGCACGCCGCCGGCCGCCTGCCGGTCGACCTGCTGCGGGGGCTCCTGGCGCAGGTCCGCGCCGCCCGTGACCGCGACGGCGACTCGCTGGGCGACGTGCTCGTCGCCCGCGGGCACCTCGCCGAGGACGAGATGGCGCGCTACTCGCTCGACGGCGGCGCGGGCCCGCGGCCAGCGCCGGCGGCGCCGGGGCTGCGCCTGGGCGACTACCGGGTCCTCGAGGCGATCGGCGCGGGCGGCATGGGGCAGGTCCACCTCGTCGAGCACGTGACGACCGGCGCGCGCTACGCGCTCAAGACGCTCCCCGTGAGCGCGCGCGACGACCTGCGCGAGCGCTTCCGCCGCGAGGCGCAGGCGATGGCCGCCGTCGATCAGCACCCCGGCGTGGCCAAGGTGCACGCGTTCGGCGAGGCCGAGGGCCAGCTCTACTACGTCATGGACCTCGTGACCGGCGGCGACCTCGACGCGCGGCTGCGCGCGCGCGGCCGGCTCCCGGCGCGCGAGGCGGCCGCGCTCGTGCGCGACCTGGCCCTGGCGCTCGCGCACGTGCACGCGCGCGGGATCCTGCACCGCGACCTCAAGCCGGCCAACGTGCTCTTCGACGAGCGGGGGCGGGCGAAGGTCGTCGACTTCGGGCTGGCCCGGCTCGCCGGCGCCGACGCGCTGACGCGCACCGGCATGACGCTCGGCACGCCCTCCTACATGCCGCCCGAGCAGGTCGAGGGGCGCCGCGACGAGGTGGACGCGAGGAGCGACGTCTACGGCCTCGGCGCCGTCCTCTACCACGCGCTCAGCGGGCAGCCGCCGTTCCTCGGCCCGTCCGCGATGAACACGCTCTCGCTCGTCCTGCGCGAGCGGCCGCGGCCCGTGCGCGAGCTGGCGCCCGACGTGCCGGCGGGGCTCGAGGCGGTTTGCCTGCGCGCGCTCGAGAAGCGGCCGGTCGACCGCTTCTGCACGGCCGACGACCTGGCGCGCGCCCTGGCGCCCTTCGCCGCCGGCGAGGACGCGCCGGCGCCGCCGCGCCGGCGCCACCTGGCGCTCCTGGCCGGGCTGGCCCTGCTGCTGGTCGCGGCGGGCCTGGCCGCGCGGCTCGTCTCGGCGACCCGCTGCGCGCGCACCTGGCCGCCGGCCGCTTCGCCGAGGCCTGGGCCGCCGCGCGCGCGGCGCCGCCGCCGGCGCGCGCTGACCCCCTCGGGCGCGCGTCCTCAGGCAGCGCAGCGCGCCGGTGAGCGCTCCTGGCCGACCGCGCCCCGACGACGCGGCCGCGCTCCTGGCGCCGCTCGCCTCGGACGTCGCGACCCCGGGGGCGCGGCGAACGGCGACGGCGCAGCCGCCTCCACCCGCCCTGGTCGCCCTCGCGCGCGCGCGCGCGGCCAGGGAGCAGGGCGACGAGGCGCGCCGGCTGGCCGCCCTGCTCAGCAGGGCCGGCGCGCGCGAGCGACCTGCGGGTGCCTCGCGCGCGGCCACGGCCCGCGCGCCGGCGCGCGACGCGCTCGAGGCCTACCGGCCGGGCGACCTGGCCCCGCTCGAGGCGGCCGAGGCGGCGCGCGCCGTCGACCTGCTCCTGGCCGACCCGCCGCGGCCGGACCTGGCCCTGGCCTGGGCAAAGGCCGCGCCGGCGAGCGACGACCGGACCTGCTCCTGGCCCGGTGCGCGCTCGTCCGCCCGGCGGCGCCGGCGCGGCGCTCGAAGAACGTTGCATTTCGTGGCCGGCAGAGGCGCCCCTGCCGGCGGCGCTGGACCTCGCGCTCGAGGCGCTCCTGGCCCGCGACGACCCGCGCGCGACGCCGCCTGGGCCCGCCTCGTCGACGCGATGCCGCGCGCGACGCCGGGCGCCGCCGCCCTGCGCGCCGCCTGCGCGCTGGCCCAGGGCGGGTCGGAAGGGCGCGCTAGTCGGTCCGCCGCTGGTCGAGGCCGGGCTGGCCGCCCGGCTGCGCGCGCGCGCGCGCGCGCCTGGGGGCCGGCGAGCCGACGCGTCCTGCGCGACCTCGGCCCGCCGCCCGACGCGCCCGACCCGGCGGCGCTCGGAAGGCGCGCCGCGGCGCGGCTGGTCGCCATGACGGGCGGCTGACCACCGCGCCACTCGGCCCTGGTGGCCCGCGGCCGAGGCGTCGGCCGGCGCCGCGGCCCTGCAGCGGCTGGGACAGAGCCGGGCAGGAGGCGGGCCGCGCGCGTCCAGGCGGCGGTGCTCGCGGTCGAGCGCCCGCTCCTGGCCAGAGCCGGCGGAGCGACGGCGCGGGGCGCCTCGCGCGGCGCTCGGCCGCCTGGCGACCCCTGCGCGCCGACGGCCCCGACGCCGCGCGCCTGCTCGTCCTGGCCGCCTGGATCGCGTGGGACGGCGGCGGGGCGCTGCCGAGCGACCGCGACCTCGAGGCCCTGCGCGCGCGCCAGGACGCGCTCCCCGCCGACGCCCGGCAGGTGCTCGACCAGCTCGACGCGCTGGCGGCAGCGCGCCTTCAGGTCTCGCGCTGGCCGACCGACTGGCGCAGCGACCGCCGTTCGCCGACGCGGCGGGCACGGGCCTGCGGCTGGAGGCGTGCGGTACCAGGCGGCGGCCGCCGCCGCGGCGGCGTGGACGGCGCGCCCAGGGCGGCGCTGCGCGGTGATCTGCGCGCGCGCCCGCGCGGCCCTCGGGCGGCGCGCGCGCCCTCGAAGAGGCGCGCGAGCCGCTCCTGGCCCTGCTCGAGGCGCACACGGCGCTCGCCTGCGGCGAGGGCTGGGACGCGCGGCGCTGGCTGCAGCAGGTGGCCGGGGGGGGGCGCGGACCGAGCTGGCAGCTCGTCATGGCCGAGTGCGTCCTCCTCGACGGCGACGCCGCCGCGGCGCGGGCCGTCATGGGCCGCCTCCCGGGCACGCGCGACGACCTCCAGGCCCGGCGCGCCTGCCAGGAGGCGATCGTCGCCGCGCTCGAGGGCGACGCGGCCGCCCGCGACGCGGCCCTGGCCCGCGCCGCCGCGCTCGAGGCGCGCGCCGCCGAGGGCGACCAGGACCTGCCCGGGCGGCTCCTCCCCTGGCGGACGGCCGCCGAGACGCGCCGCGCCCTCGAGCGCGGCTGGCCCCCGCCGGGCGGGGTGCCGTTCCATCCGCCGGGGGAGTGACGCCGCGCCGGCTACCGCCGCCCGCCGCCGCGCTCCTCCTCGTTGATCTCCATGAGCACGGGCACGAACCGCTCCATGGCCGGGCGCAGCCCCTCGCCGAAGATCAGGAGGAGCACCTCGCTCACCAGGCGCGCCGGCTCGCGCAGGAGCAGGCTGCGGCCGCCGCCGCGCTCGGCGATCTGCGCCAGCTCGGGGACGGCCGTTCCGCCCGTCGACACGGCGTGGGTCACGATCCCCAGGCGCTCGCGCAGGGTCGCCGCCAGCTCGAGGGTCGCGGCCACGTCCGGCTCATGCGGCGGCGCGTCGCCGATGATGATCACCGCCTTGGCGGAGTTGCGCCGCCAGCCGAAGTCGGGCCGCGCCGTGGCCTCGAGGCCCTTGTCCACGCCCTCGGGGATGTCGCCGCCGCCGATCGCCTGAACCTTGTCGAGCGTGGCGCGCAGGCGGCCCATGTCGGCCGTCAGCGGCTCGAAGACCTTGAGCGCGTCGTCGTAGGTCACGAGGCCCAGCCGCCGGTCGTCGACGACGAGGGCCAGGAGCTGCGCGAGCAGCTCGATCCGCGCCTTGGCCTCGGCGATCACGGCGCCCATGGAGCTCGTCTGGTCGAGGCAGATCCCGACGTCGATCCCGCCGCGGCGCAGCTCGCGCAGCGTCGAGGCCACGGGCGGGATCCGCGGGCGCACGCTCGTCCCGCCGGCGGAGACCTCGGCGTCGACCTTGGCCACGACCGCCGGGTCGAAGCCCGACGCGTCGAACGGCGCCGCCGGCGGCTCGACCGGCAGGCCCTCGCCCGTCCGCCGGAGCCAGGTCCGCCAGCGCCCGGCGTCAGCGCCCAGGTCCTCGCCCGCGAGCGTCACGAGGAGCGCCCGCGCCACCCGGCGGTGGTAGTGGGCCTTGACCTTCAGCGCCTCGACCAGCGCCGTGGCCAGCGGGCCGGCGCCGCCCTTGCGCAGGTCCTCGGGCGTGGCGCGGGCCAGGCCGTGCAGCGCGAAGGCCTTGACCATCACGTGCGCGTCGCCGAGCGCCTTCACCAGCGGCGCCACGGCGCGGCGGTCCTCGGCGTCGGCCAGCTCGATGCACAGGATCGCCTTCTGCACCCAGTCGGTGGCCGACCCGAGCTCCTGCTCGAGCTGCGCGATCCGCCGCCCCGCCTCGGCCCACGCCCGCTGGCGGGCCAGGCCCTCGCGCACGCGCGCGCGCTCGGGGTCGTCGCCGGCGGGCGGGTCCTGCGCCCGCAGCGGGGCGCAGACGACCAGGACGAGCGACACGACGAGCGCCAGCGTTCGCGACATGACGACCTCGCGGTCAGTGTCCTGGGCGGCGGCGCCGGGGGCAAGGCGGGTGCGCCGGCCGCACCCGGCTGGTAGGTTTCGCAGCGACGGGAGGGGACGTGAGCGACGAGCGCGGCTACGAGGTGCTGCCGGTCGAGGGCGGCGTGCCCGTGAAGGCCTGGATCCGCGGCGTGCCGCTGGAGGAGGCCGCGGCGCAGCAGCTCCGCAACGTGGCCCGCATGCCGTTCGTGCACCGCTGGGTGGCGGCCATGCCCGATGTCCACTGGGGGATCGGGGCCACGGTCGGCAGCGTGATCCCCACGGCCGGCGCGATCATCCCCGCCGCCGTCGGCGTCGACATCGGCTGCGGCATGATGGCCACGCGCACGTCGCTCGTCGCCAGCGACCTCCCCGACGACCTGCGGGCGCTGCGCACGGCGATCGAGGCGGCCGTGCCGCACGGCCGCACGGACAACGGCGGCAAGAACGACAAGGGCGCCTGGCGCGAGCCGCCCGACCCGCAGCTCCAGGCCTGGCGCGAGCTCGAGCCGGGCTACCGGCGGATCCTCGAGCGCCACCCGAAGCTCGACCGCGGCAGCCACGTGTCGCACCTGGGCACGCTCGGCACGGGCAACCACTTCATCGAGGTCTGCCTGGACCAGGACCAGCGCGTGTGGGTCATGCTCCACAGCGGCTCGCGCGGCGTCGGCAACCGCATCGGCTCCTACTTCATCGAGCTGGCGCGCGAGGACATGCGGCGGTGGTTCATCGCCCTGCCCGACAAGGACCTGGCCTACCTGCCCGAGGGGACGCAGCACTTCGACGACTACGTGCACGCGGTCTCCTGGGCGCAGGACTACGCGCGGACGAACCGCGAACTCATGATGCAGGCCGTCCTGGCCGCCGCGCGCGCGGCGCCCGGGCTGCCGCCGTTCGAGGTCGACGTCGAGGTGGTCAACTGCCACCACAACTACGTCGAGCGGGAGCGCCACCACGGCAAGGACGTGTGGGTCACGCGCAAGGGCGCCGTGCGCGCGCGGCAGGGCGACCTGGGGATCATCCCCGGCAGCATGGGCGCGCGCTCCTACATCGTCCGCGGCAAGGGCAGCGCCGAGAGCTTCCACAGCTGCAGCCACGGCGCCGGCCGCGCCATGTCGCGGGCCGAGGCCAAGCAGCGCTTCTCGCTCGAGGACCACGCCCGGGCCACCGAGGGGATCGAGTGCCGCAAGGACGCCGACGTGCTCGACGAGACGCCGGCGGCCTACAAGTCGATCGACGCCGTCATGGAGGCCCAGCGCGACCTCGTCGAGGTCGTCCACACGCTGCGGCAGGTCGTGTGCGTGAAGGGCTGACATGGGCACGAAGGCCTGGTTCCCGACGCTGATCTACGAGGCCCCGCTGCAGCCGCGCGGGGCCGCGGCCCTCAACGAGGAGCTCCTGCGCGAGGCGGCGCTCTTCCGCCGCGAGGACGCCGCCGGCCGCGCCTGGTCGAAGGAGAACTACCCGGGCGGCTACACGTCCTACGGCTCGCTCAACAAGCTGCACAAGGTCTCTTCGACCTTCACGGAGCTGCAGGGCAAGCTCGACCGCCACGTGCGCGCCTTCGCGCGCAAGCTCGACTGGGCGCTGCCGGCGGGCAAGGCGCTCGAGATGACCGACTGCTGGCTGAACGTCATGCCGCGCCGCGTGGCGCACGGCCTGCACCTGCACCCGACCTCGGTCGTCAGCGGCACCTACTACGTGCAGACGCCGCCCGGCTGCTCGGGGATCAAGTTCGAGGACCCCCGGCTGCCCATGTTCATGGCCGCGCCGCCCCGGCGCCCGCGCGGCCGCCCCGAGCAGCGGCCGCACGTCGTCTACGAGGCCCGCGCGGGGCGCGTGATCCTCTTCGAGAGCTGGCTCCGCCACGAGGTCGTCTCGAACCCCGTCGCCGAGGAGCGCGTGAGCATCAGCTTCAACTACTCCTACTTCTGAGCCGGCTGTTGTGGACCACACCGCCGGCGCGCCCTCGCGCCCGGCGACGAGTAGGCGTGCTCTTCGGTGTGAGCGCGAGCAAGTCAGCGGTGAGCCCAGCACCGCTTCGCGTACTCGACGATCACATGGGCGAGGGCGTTCTCGAGCGAGTCGGCGTCCGTGCGGAGGAAGTCACCCCCGAGGGGCCTGCCCGAGGCGAGGACCGTGTACGGGCCGTTGTCTCCGGGTTGCGTGCGCTCCCCGTCCAGCTTCACGACCACGACGGCTCCCTCGGCGCGCATGCGCTCGAGGAGGGGGAGAACCGCATCGCACCCCGTCCAGTCCGCGGGGACCGGGGGGAGCCCTAACGTGGACGCGATCGCCTGCACCTGCCCTCTTGTTCTCGAGGCGGACATCAAGAACCCCTCAGCGCCCGGGCGATCTCCCGGACGTCTCGCAACTTGCCGCTTGCCCTGTCGTCGATGACCTCCGCATCTGGCTCTGGGGCGCCTCCTTGCCCTTGCTCCAGCCCTTGAGGTTCATGCCCTTGAGTTCGTGGAAGCACGTGTTGTGGACCCACACCGCCGGCGCGCCCTCGCGGTCGGCGACGAAGTAGGTGTGTTCTTCGGTATGAGGGCGCCGCCGTGCCGGCTCGCGGGCTCGTCAACGGCTCCCCGCCTGGGGATCCAGCCCCGCGATGATCTGCTTGGATAGACTCCGCACTTCGCGCAACGCTTGCGACACCAGGAGCTGCTCGAGCGGGAGACTCTGGTCGACCCGGCCCACCGCGGCCTCCAGCCTCTCCAGCAAGCTTGCCACCTCGGCGCCGAGCTCAGCCTCGACCAGTCCTTCACTGAGTGCCTCGGAGAGGCCAGTGTCGTCGAACGTCTGGCAGACAAGCTCGGGAAACGAGGACATCTGGTCTGGCACCCTGCCGGACCAGACCCGCTGTTGAAAGGTCTCATCCGCCAGCTCGCGTAGGCACTCCAGCAAGTTGTCTCTGTCGATCATCTAGAAGATCCCTGGCGGGATGGCCGGCAACTGCGTTGCCGGCACGTGCGCCGCCGGCGTGTTCTTGGGCACCACGTTACCGGCAGCGTCCAGGGCCTGTCCGTTCTTCTGCATGCGAATGTAGGGGGCCTGGCTGTTTGGGAACGGGCTGGCTGGATCGCCCGGCATCACGCGAATCGAGTTATGGGGGTTGTTGGGGTCGACGTAGCGAACGCCGCCACCCTGCTTGCTGGGCCTGGCGATCCAGTTGCTGGGGATTCCTGACGGGATGTTCGCCTCGTTCGCCTGGATCGCACGGAACGCTGCTGCGGCCTCCGCGCGCGACGAGTAGTGCCCCTTGGTTGCCTTCTGGAAGTCGTTCCAGCAGGTGTTGTGCACCCACACCGCGGGCGCGCCCTCGCGCTCGGCGACGAAGTAGGTGTGCCAGCCCTCCACCTCGACGTTGAAGTGGTCCGCCTCCTCCTCCCGCACCTCGTGGGCGACGACGGCGAGGCGCTCGCCGGCGGCGCCGACGAGGGGGTCGCCGACGCGGAGGGTCGCGGCGCGCACCCAGCCCTCGCCGGGCACGTGGAAGGGGTGCTCGACGGTGCTGCGCAGGGTCTGCGCGGCGCCGGGCGCGGCGCCCACCTCGGCGACGCCGACGTGGACGACGCGGTCGGTGCGCCCGCGGAAGAGGCGCACGATCCGGCGCGGCCCTTGCGCGCCGGTGCGCTCGTCGCGCGAGAGGACGAGGTCGCCCACGCGGAGGGCCTCGATCGCCACCGGGCCGGCCGGGCCGGGGACGAGGGTGCCGGCGAGGAAGCAGCCGTCCTCGTCGAGCGCGGCGGCGCGGCCCCCGACCGCGGGCGGGTCCGCCGGCGGCTGCGCGGCGTGCCGCGGGCGCGTCCGGCCGCGGCCTGCGCGCGCGCGGCGTCGCGGTCGAGGTCTCATCGAGGTCGTCGCGCGGGGCTGGGGCGCGCGGGCCGGGGGCGCGCGGCCGGCAGGGCCCGGGCGCGCCGTCAGCCACGTCGCCGAGCGCCTCGCTCGCCCGCGCCGCCCGCGTCGCGCGGGCGCTCACGCCGGCCGAGGCGAGGTCGGCCACGACCTCGACCGCGCGCACGCCGCGCTCGAGCGGCGAGAGGCGGCGGGCCTGCCCCTCGTCGACGAAGGCCGAGAAGTCGCGCCCCGTGCCCGCCTCCCAGGCGGACACGCCCGGGACGACCACCTCGAGGCCGGCGGCGGCGATCACGTTGAAGGCCGCGCCCCCGAGCGAGTGGCCGTCGTCGAGCAGGAGCTCGGCCCGCCGCTCGTGCTTCGCCTGCCACGCGTCGAAGGCCTTGCCGTAGCCCAGGGCCGCGTCCCGGTAGCCCTCGCCGAAGGCGCGCGCCACGGCCTCGGCGTCGCCGCGCAAGGACACGAGCTCGCGCCCCATGGCCAGGGGCGCCTCGGCGAGCTCGAGCAGCTCGAGGCCGAGAGGGGCCACGGTGTCGCGGAAGAAGTTGGCGGCCACCGACTCGGAGCCGTAGGGGCCGCTCCGCCCGCGCGGCGCGACCGCGCCGCTGCGCACGAGCTGCAGCCGGGCGTCGCGCAGGGCGGTCTGGCCGGCGTCGAGGACCTCGGCCGTGGCCTCGAGCAGGCGCGCCCCGTCGAGCGAGGCGCCGAGCAGCCAGCCGGTCAGGCGCGCCCGCGCCCGCTCCAGCGCCGACGGCCGCGGCGCGCGCCCGAGCGCCTCCTCGTCGGCGTCGCGCCAGGGCCACAGGCCGAGCGGGTCGCGCCGCTCGAGCGGCCGGTGGTCGGCGTAGACCCACGGCGCCGGGCCGCCGCGCACGCCGACCGGGTCGGCGTCGAGGAAGCGCCCCAGCCCGGGCGCGTAGAAGCGCGCGCGCAGGTCGACGAGGTCGGTGGCCGGGTCGACCTCGCGGCCGGCGAAGAGCACCGGGCGCGCGGGGTCGAGCGGCGCCTCGAGCAGGTCGCCGAACGGGTCGAGCGCGGCGCGGTCGACGAGCGCCCCGTCCTCGTCGCTGTAGGCGAGCACCGTGCCCTGCGCGTCGGCGTGCAGGAACACCCAGTCGCCGACGACGCCGCCCTCGACGTCGAGGTAGGCCAGCGGCTCGTCGGTGCGCGGGCCGTGGACCCACAGGCGCACGCGGTCGCCCGGCCCCAGCTCGGCCAGGCGCTGCCCGCGCTCGTGGACGTAGCGCGTCGTGCCGGCGTCGGTCGTGCGCGTGACGACGCGCCCCAGGCCGTCGTAGGCATAGCGCGCGGTGTAGTCCCCGGCGCGGTCGACGCGCGTGACCTCGACCAGGCGGCCGAAGCCGTCCCAGCCGTAGCGCGTCTCGCCGTCCGGACCGACGCGCCGCACGAGGCGCCCGGCCCGGTCGTGCTCGAGGCGCTCGTCGCCGGCCGCCAGCGCCTTGCCCTGCGCGTCGAGGCGCCAGGCGCGCGCCCGCGCGCCGTCGCGGTCGGCGAGGCGGTTGCCGTCGGCGTCGAGCGTCCAGGCGCGGTCGAGGTCGCGCCCGCGCGCCGAGGTCAGCCGCCCGGCCGCGTCGTGGCCGAAGCGCGTCGTGGCCCCGTCGCGCGTCGTCGCCGTCACCTCGCCGCGCGCGCCGCGCGCGTGCGCCAGCGAGAGCACGTCGCCCGCGGGCCCGCGGGCCTCGAGCGCCGCCACGCGGCCGGCGGCGTCGCGCTCGAGGCGCGTGACGACGCCGTTGGGGTAGACCACCGCCGTGCGCCGCCCGGCCGCGTCGTGCTCGAAGCGGAACGCGCCGGCGGGCGTGTCGAGCCGCTCGACGCGCCCCTCGGCCTCGCGCGCCCGGACGAACGGGCCCCAGGGCGTCTGCACGCGCTCGAGCCCCGGGCCGTGCTCGTAGCGCAGGCGCACGCCCGGCGTGGCCTGCTCGACGAGGCGCCCGGCGTCGTCCCAGGCCAGCCCCACCGGGTCGGCGTCGCCGCCGGCCGAGACGAGGCGACCTGCCGCGTCGTGGACGAAGCGCAGCGCCGCCCCGTCGGCCGCGACCAGCTCCTCGACCAGGCCGCGCGCGTCGCGGATCGCGGTGACCTCGAGCCCGGCCGCGTCGCGGCGCCCGACCCGCCGCCCGCGCGCGTCGCGCGCGAGCTCGACCCGGCCGGCCGGCCCCACCTCGGCGACGAGGTCGCCGCGCGCGTCGTGCTCGAACGTCCAGCGCCGCCCGGCCGCCGTCGTCGCCGCCTCGACGAGGCCGCCCGGGCCGAGCCGGACGCCGGGCGGGACCTCGGCCGGCGGGATCTCGGCCGAGGGAACGCCGGACGACAGGATCATGGCCGACCGCACCTCGGCCGGCGGAACCTCGTCGACGACCAGCCGCAGCCGCGCGTCGAGCCGCCCGCGCTCGACGCCCCAGGGCGTGTCGACGCGCCAGCCCGCGTGCCCGGGCGCGCCGCTGGCCTCGAGCGCGTAGCGCCACGTCCCGCGCGGGGTGGTCACCTGCGCCAGGCCCTCGGCGAACGCGTAGACGCGCTCGCCGTCCGGCCCGGCGAGGCGCGCCAGGCGGCCGTCCTCGTCGTGGGTCAGCCGCAGCCCGCGCGCCTCGACGACGAACCCGTCCTCGACGGCGTAGCGCGCCGTGCGCGTGCCCTCGACCGCGACGAGCTCGCCCCGCGCGTCGTAGGCGTAGGTCAGCTCGACGCCCGGCCCCGAGGCGCGCGCGGCGCGGCCCTGGTCGTCGAGGGTCAGCGTGAGCGTCGCCGCGTCGCCGACGAGGCGCACGAGGCCCGGGGCGCGCTCGACGCGGAACCCCGGCCGGACCTCGACGACGCGACCCTCGTGGTCGAAGCGCAGGAGGCGCCCGGCCGCGTCGTGCCCCTCGTAGCCCGCCGGCGTGGCCACGAGCGGCTCGACCTCGCCCACGACCGAGAGCCAGCGGCCCTCGCCGGCCGGCGCGTAGACGACCAGGCCGTCGGCGCGGCGCGCGATCAGGGCCCCGCCCGGGCCCG
>JAHBXY010000164.1 GCA_019636275.1 Planctomycetota bacterium
TAGCCTTGAGACAGCCGGTCCTCGATCCAGGCGCGGTGGCGGCGCTCGTCGGAGAGGTTGCGCTGGAGGACCTCGCGCACCTCGGTCGTCAGGTCGTGGCGACGGACCGCCTGCTCGTAGGCCTGGTTCGTGTCGTCCTCGTTCGACTTCATGGCCATGAGGATGCCGCGGTCGCCGACGAGGTTGCCGATCACGACCTTGCCCTTGGTCAGCACGCGCTTGAAGTCGCCCTTGGTCGGCGGCTCGCCGCCCTGGCCGCGGACGATCTCCGACAGCTCGCGCACGTGCCGCTCGTGGTCGGCCATGAAGGCGCGGAGCTGCTGCTGGACCATGAAGTCCTCGAGCCGATCGACCGCCGCCTGGTAGGCCTCGATCGCGTCGAAGTCGAGCTCGATGAGGTCGCACAGCGTCTTCTGGACGTCGACGTCCTTGCCCCTGATCGTGACCATGTTCCTCTCCCGGTCCCCTCGGCGAGAGGGCGCAAGGGTCGTGCCTCGGCGCCGCCCGGCGGCGGGCGCCCCGGCGCGTCACCCCCGCGCGCGGGTGGGGCCCGCGGGGCCCGCGGGCGGGTCACCGGCGTCCCCGTCGTCGTCACCGGCGAGCTCGAGCGGGGTCCAGGCCCCGTCGGCGCCGAGCACCTCGCAGGGGCGGAAGCGGGCCTTGTAGCGCATCTCGCGGCAGGCCTCGATCCAGTAGCCGAGGTAGAGGTAGCGCCGCCCCGTCTCGCGGGCGAGGGCCACCTCGCGCAGGGCCGAGAAGGTGCCGAGGCTGCGCCGGGCCTCGGCCGGGTCGAAGAAGAAGTAGACCGACGAGACGACGTCCGGCAGGAGGTCGACGAGGCCCAGGCCCACGAGGCGCTCGCCCAGGCGGTAGCGCATCTCGACGGTCGTCACGGGCGACGAGCCGAAGCTGTAGGCGTAGTCGGCGAGCGAGCTGAAGCCGCCGTCGCGGTCGGAGAAGCGGGCGCGCACGAAGGCGTCGTGGAGCAGCCACTTCTCCTCGGTGGGCTCGAGCGGACCGACGTCGACGGTCACGTCGGCGTTGCGCCGCTCCGCCCGGCGCTGGCTCTTCGACGGCCGGAACGCGTCCACCGGCACGCGCAGCGGCACGCAGGCGCGGCAGCCGCGGCACACCGGCCGGTAGACGGTCCAGCCCGAGCGCCGGTGGTGCGTCTCGAGGAGGTCGCGGTAGGCCGCGTCGCTCCGCGGCGCCGGCTGCATCTCCAGCGCCCAGCTCCGGTCCTTGAGGTAGGCGCAGGTCCCGACCTGGACGTAGCCCGACACGGGGTCGAGCCTACCTGACGGCGGGGCTGAACGCCGCGCGCGGGTGATCTAAGCTCCTCCCGTGCCCGTCGCGCTCGCCAGGGTCGCGCTCCTCCTCCTCGCCGGCGCGACCGCGCTCGGCGGGGCGTGGGTCTCGTGGACGCAGTCGAACACCTATCCGGTCACGCACCCGGCGCTCTACGCCTGCTCGCTGGCGCCGCTGGCCGTGGCGCTGATCGCGCTCGTGGGCCTGTTCGTCCCGTTCGACCGGCCGACCAGCGCGCCGCGCTGGGCGGCGCCGCTCGTCGGCCTGGCCCTGGGCCTCACGGCCGGCGGGCTGGTCATGTACACGGCGACCTTCGTGTGGGTCGGGCCGGCGCTCCTGGCCTACGCCGCGGCCCTGCACGCCGGCGCGCGCGCCGTCGCCCGGGCCGGGCCGCCGCCCGACGCGCCCCCCGACGCGCCCACCGACACGCGGCCGGTCGGGGGCGGGCGCGTGGCAGGCCCTGCTGGCGGCGGCCTGGGGCGTGGCCCTGTGCTGGGCCTGGCAGGCGCCGCCGGGCGAGGCGCGGCCGGCGCCGCTGGGGCTCGAGGTGGCGCCCGTGAGCACGAGCGTCGGGGCGCCCGTGCGGCGCGTCCTGCGCGTCGCGCGGCGCGAGGGCGAGGTGGTCCTCTCGGGCAACCGCATCGAGGCGGCCCTGTCGCTCGATCGCCCGCGCCTGGAGGTGGACCTCCGGGGGCAGCGCTTCGTGATCGAGCCCACGCTCCAGGTCGAGGAGGGGACCGTCGACGGCTTCTTCTCGGCGCCGCCCGTCAACGGCTTCGGCGCCGAGGCGGCGGGGCCCGGGGAGGTGGAGCTGGCCGAGGGCGTGGACCAGGAGCGCCGCGGCCTGGGGTGGGTGCGGGCGACCTACCCGACGACGCGCGTCGTCCACCCGGGCTCGCTCGCGCCGCGCCTGGGGAGCTGGGGGCGCCCCGCCGAGGACGCGCTCTCGGCCCGCGTCGACCTGACGATCGACCTCGACCACGGGCGCGTCACGGTCGACGCCCTGACCACGGTCCCGCGCCCGCTGACCGTGCGCCGCTCGAGCCTCGGGCGGCTGCGCGTGGCGGGCGCCGCGGCGGCCAGCCTGCGCTTCGGCCTGGGGGCCGGGCTGGACGTCTTCCCGCCGCACGGGCGGCCCGGCGCGTCGACCGCGCCGGCCGAGCTGCTCGTGACCGACGACGGCGCGGTCGTCCGGGCCCTGCGCGCGCGGCGCCGCGACGAGGGGCCGTTCGAGACCGTCGAGGCGGGTCACTTCGACGGCTGGTTCTCGATCGACGGCCTGCGCGACCGCTTCCTCGTCGTGGCCCCCGACTGGGAGCCGCAGGCGTCGCTGGCCCCCTCGCGCACGGCGGGCCACGGCCTGCCCGAGAACGCGCTCGTCTACTGGCGCGAGGAGGGCGACCTGCACGTCGTCATGGACGTCGCCGGCACGCGCGTCGGCCCCGGGCGCCTGTCGAGCCAGCTCCCGGCCGGCCTCTACCGCACGCGGCTGGTGCTCCTGGCGCTCGGCAACGACGAGCGCCCCGCCCTGCGCGGGCGCGCCGAGCACGTGCGCGTGGCCGGCTCGCCGCGCGTCAGGCCCGGGCAACCAGCTCGATGAGGTCGTCGAGCGCCGTGTAGACGCCCGTGATGCGGACCTCGATGTCGACGATCTCCTCGACCGTGAGCCGCTCGTCCGTGTTGACCTTGGCCTCGAGGACGCGCATGTGCTCGCGCACGCGCGTGACCTTCTCCAGGAGCTGGTCGGTCCGCACCTCGTGCGCCAGGAGCGTCCGGTCGCGCGGGCGCAGGACGACGGCCGCCGCGTCGAGCCGCGCCGGCGGGTGGAGCCAGCGGCCGGCGAGGACCTCGCGGAACGCCGCCGCCGCGCGCTCGCGCGTCAGCGGCGCGCGCTCGTCGGGCGGGCGTGTGCATGAGCGGCCGCGGGCGCGCAGGCCCTCGCGGGCGGGCGCCGGCGCGGACGAGCGCCCGCGCGGCGTCGGCTCGGGGGCCGAGCGGCGCTTGACGACGTGCCGCGGCACCGTCGCGCTGGCCTTGGCCTCGCGCCGGGGCAGGAGGTCGAGGAGCGGGGGGAGCTCGAACGGCACGTCGGGCGGCTCGGCCGCCGGCGTGACGACCAGGACGAAGTCGCTCGGCGCCGTGGGCAGGGGCTCGTTGTCCTCGTCGAAGAAGCTGGCGTCGTCTCTCCACTCGAGCGCCCACACCGTCAGCGCGTAGCGGCCGGGCTCGAGCGGCCACAGGGCGCCCGTCCCGGGGATCGGCGCCGGGTGGTCGCGCCCGTCGCCCGGCAGGCGCTCGGCCGCGCCGACGAAGACCTGCCCCGAGGTGACGGTCAGCCCGAGGCCCTCGACCTTGCCCCGGGCCCTCGCCGCCTCGTCGGGCTCGAGGGCTCCTTCGCGCAGGGCCACGCGGTAGGTGCCCTCGTCGCCGATCGGGAGCAGGGCCACCTGGCCCTCGGCGACCTCGGGGAGCGCCGTCGGCGAGCCGCCGCGCCACCAGTCGTCCTTGGCGCGCACGCGGTGCTTGAGGGCCGCGGGGTCGAAGGCCACCAGGGTGGCGAGGTCGGTCGTGACGGCGATCGGGCCGGGCATGGCCCCGGATTCTAATCCGACGCCGGTACGAACGAAGGGCCGCGAGCGACGGCTCGCGGCCCTGCGTCCGGGAGAGAGAGAAGGGACAGGAGGACGCGGTCGCCAGCGTCGGGACCTCCCCGCGCCGGCGCGCGTCCGGGCGACGTCCGAGCGAGGCCCGTGCCGCCGGCAAGTGCCGCGGCGTCGGTGCGCTTCGTCGCAGGCGCGGCCCGCGGGACGGAACGGATGCATCCGTCCGGAGTCAGTGGCGGCGCAGCCGTCACAGCGCGACCCAGGCTGCCTTGAGGTAGGGCGGGTCCTGCGCCCCCGTGCGGTGGTCGAGCGGCAGGGTCGTCGGCGTGACCTGGCCCGCGCGGCCGGCCTCGCGCAGGCCCGCCTCGACGCGGGCCAGGAAGGCGCTCGCCGCGAGGCGGCGGAGGTTGGTCGACACGAAGAGGCGGCCGCCGGGGCTCACGAGGCGCGCGGCGAGGGCCACGAGCGCGGGGAGGTCGCGCTCGACGGACCACGAGCGGCGACCCTTGGCCACGCGCTTGGTCGAGGTGCTGAAGCTGGGCGGGTCGACGAGGACGAGGTCGAAGCGGCGGCCCTTCTTCTCGAGCCGCCGCATCCAGTCGAGCGCGTCGCCGTAGATGAAGTCGTGCCCGGCCGCGTCGAGGCCGTTGAGCGCCAGGTTCTCCCGCGCCCAGTCGAGGTAGCGGCGCGACAGGTCGAGCGACGTCGTGACCGCGCCGGCGCGCGCGGCAGCGACCGAGAGCGCGCCCGTGTGGGCGAAGGCGTTGAGGACCGTCTTGCCCCGGAGGTCGAGGCCCAGGAGGCGCCGGCGCGTCTCGCGCTGGTCGAGGAACAGCCCGGTCGAGGTCGGGCTGGCATGGAGGTCGAGCTGGTAGGTCAGGCCCAGCTCGCGGACCGTGAAGCGGGCCTCGCCCCGGCCGCGGACGAGCGCGGCCGGGCCGCCGCCGCCGCCGCGCGGGCGGCGCTGCTCCCAGAGCGCGGCGGGCGCGGCGACCTCCTCGAGGGCGTCGAGCGTCGCGCGCGGCAGCGGGCCCGGGTCGTCGTCGTAGCGCAGGACGAGGGCGACCGGCCCCAGCCGCTCGACGCGCAGGTCGGGGAAGCCGTCGTGATGACGGTCGATCCAGAGGTAGGCGTCGGTCTCGGCCGGGTCGATCAGCGGCGCCCGGGCCTCGAGCGCGCACAGGGCCGAGGTCACGGGCCCGTGCGCGGGGGCGCCGGCGAGCACGCGGGCGAAGCTGGCCGGCCGCGGCGCCTCGACCGTGAGCGGGCCGGTGCCGGACGGGTGGTCGAAGGTCAGCCGGTGCGCATGCAGGAACAGCCGCGCGGCCGGGGGGCCGTCGTAGGTCGAGTCGCCCAGGAGCGGCATGCCGAGCCGCGCGGCGTGCACGCGCACCTGGTGCGTGCGCCCGGTGCGGGGGCGCGCCTCGAACAGCTCCCAGGCCGGCCCGCGCTCGAGGCGCTCGAAGTCGGTCTCGGCCTCCTGCTCGGGCGCCTCGCGCCGCGGCTTGGCGATCCGGTCGTCGCAGTGGAGCCGCGCCGGGCGCGCGTCGTCGCGCCGGACGAGCAGCAGGTAGCGCTTGTCGACCGCCCGCCCGGCGAGCTGCTCGGTGAGGGCGCGGTTGGCCCGCGGCGACCGCCCGAGGAGCAGGGCGCCCGACGTCTCCTTGTCGAGCCGGTGCAGGAGCGCCGGCGGGGCGCCTGGCGAGAGCCCGACGAGCATCTCGTAGAGGCCGTCCTGCGCGTCGACGTCGGCCCGGTGCGTGTTCACCCCGGCCGGCTTGGACGCGACGAGCACGTCGTCGTCCTCGTGCAGGACCCAGGGCGCCGTCACGCGGTCGCCCTCGCCCGGGCGACGGCGTGCCCGACGAGGCCGACGGCCACCGCGCCGGCGCCGGCGCCGAGCACCCAGGGCTCGATCCACGGCGTCAGCCCCAGGCAGGCCACGAGCCCGAGCGCCGGCACGGCGCGCGGCAGCCGCAGGTCGGCCGCCGGCAGGCGCAGGGCGGCGAGGTTCGTCACGGCGTAGTAGACGAGCACGCTCAGCGCGCTGAACGACCACGTCAGCCGCACGTCGCCCACGAGGGCCAGGCCGGCGACGACGACCCCGACGACCACGACCGCCGCCCGCGGCGAGCCGGCCGCGTCGACGCGGGCCAGGGCCCCGGGCGCGTCGCCCCGCCGCGCCATGGCCAGGACCACGCGCGAGAGGCCCAGGACCAGGTTCAGGAGGACGCCCGCCATGGCCGTCACGGCGCCGACGGCCAGGAGCGCCGCCAGCCAGGGACGCCCCGCCTGCGCGCCAGCGCCGCCAGGCGCACCGGCCGCGCCCGTGGCCGCCGCGAGCGCCGGCGCGCCGGCCAGGGCCACGGCCACGACGCCGACCGCGAGGTAGAGCGCCGCCGACGCGACGAGCGTCACGACGACCGCCCGCGGGATCGTGCGCGCAGGGTCCCGCACCTCCTCGCCCAGGGTGGCGATCCGCCCGTAGCCGGTGAAGGCCACGAACATGAGCGCGGTCGCCTCGAGGAGGCCGGCCGGGCCGGCCGCGAGGAGCGGCGTGAACGGCGTCGCGCCGGCGGCCAGCGCCCCGGGCGCCCCCGCCGCGACGAAGGCCGCCAGGCTGACCAGCGTGATCGACACGATCGCGGCGTTCGCCCGCGACGACCGGCGCACGCCGCCGGCCACCAGGGCCGTGACCCCGAGCGCCAGGCCGACCGCCAGGCCCGCCCTCGCCCACCCGCCCGGCGCCACGCCGGCCGCGACCAGCAGGTAGCCGGCGCAGCCCAGGGCCGCCGTGGCCGCCGAGGCGGACTTGGCCAGGAGGAACGTCCACCCGGCCAGGAACCCGAGCCAGTGGTTCAGGACCCGGTTGCCGTACTCGTAGGTGCCCCCGCTCACGGGGAACGTGGCCGCCAGGCGGGCGCTCGACAGGCCGTTGCACGTGGCCACGAGGGCGGCCAGGGCGATCGCCACGACGACGGCCGGGCCGGCCACGTGGGCGGCCACGCCGATGCTCACGAACACGCCCGTGCCGACGATCGACCCCAGGCCGAGCAGCACGGCGCCGGCCAGGCCGACCTCCCGGCGCAGGGGCGCGGATCGAATGGCGGGCGCGTCCACGCGGTCATCCTAAGCGGGGGCGCCGTCAGCCCGGGCGACGTGCCCGCGGCAGGCGACGTCTTGCGCCGGGTGCAGACACGTTTAGGCTCGACGCTCCATGTACAAGCTGTTCCTGACGCTCCGCTACCTGACGCGCCGCCCGCTGTCGCTCGTGGCGATCGTCGCGCTGAGCTTCTCGGTGTGGGCCCTGGTCATCGCGCCGTCGGTGATGAACGGCTTCCAGACCGAGTTCCACAAGCGCGTCCGCGGCACGCTCTCCGACGTGACCTTCTACGGCAACCGGCCGTTCGACCTCCCCGAGGACCCGGCCGTGGCCCGCGCCCTGGCGGCGCTCCCCGGGGTCACGGCCGTCGCGCCCTACATCGAGAACCCGGCGCTCGACCGGCACCTGCGGAAGATCGACTACTGCTTCGTGCGCGGGATCGACCCGCGGCTCGAGGAGAAGGTGAGCAGCTTCGCCGACTACCTGCTCTCCGACCGCGAGATGTTCCTCGCCGTCAACGACTACGACCGCCACTCCCCGGAGCGCAAGGCCGACCTCGACAAGATGGCCGACACGTACGAGCTGTCGCGCACCGTCGACCGGGAGGCGATCTACAAGAAGCTCGTCGACGGCGACCCCGAGGACCCGGGCACGCCGACCTGCCTCGTCGGCGTCTACTACATGATCGCCTGGAGTCTGCAGGTCGGCGACAAGATCAGCCTGACGACGGCGCGCGAGACGGGCGAGGTGCACCAGGACCACTCGTTCCGCATCGTCGGCGCCTTCCGCACCGGCTTCAGCGAGAACGACCGGCGCCAGGTGATCACGTCGATCCCGTCGCTGCAGGGCTTCGTGAACGTCCCCGGGCGCATCTCCGGCTACTCCCTGCGCGTCGAGGACTACACGCGCGCCAAGGACACCCGGACGGAGCTCGAGGCGGCCCTGAGCCGCGGCGACCTCGGCCGCGAGCTCATGCGCAAGCCGCTCATCGCCCAGACGTGGGACGAGCGCAACCGGACGCTCCTCCAGGCGGTCGCCATGGAGAAGCTGCTGATCCGGATCATCACCTTCCTCATCGTGGTCGCCGCCACGGCGTCGATCTTCCTCGTCCTGTTCATGGCCGTGCACACGAAGGTGCGCGAGCTGGGGATCCTGCGCGCGGTGGGCGGCACGCGCCTGGGCGTGCTGTCGCTGTTCGTCGGCCAGGGCTTCGCGATCGCGCTCACCGGCATGGCGCTGGGCCTGGGGCTGGGGATCCTCTCGAGCATCTACATCAACGAGGCCGCCGACCTGATCCACCGCTACACCGGCTGGCACCCGTTCCCGCCGGAGGTCTACTACCTCGACCGCATCCCCACGCGCATCGACGTGCAGGAGAACGTGGTCAACTTCGTCGTCACGCTGACGCTCGGCAGCGTGGCCGCCCTCGTCCCGGGTGTCCTCGCCGCGCTGCGCCCCCCGCTCAAGTCGATCCGCTATGAGTGAACCGATCGTCCGCGTCCGCGCCCTGTCGAAGAACTACCCGCGCCAGCGGGTCGACGCCTCCCCGTGGGCGCGCCTCATCGGCCGCGTGTGGGGCTGGACGGGCGCGCTCGACGACTGGCGGCCCCTCAACGAGGGCCTGCCGGTGCTCAAGGACGTCGAGCTCGACGTCCGCGACGGCGAGATCCTCGCGATCATCGGCCCGTCGGGTGCCGGCAAGTCGACGCTGCTGCACCTGATCGGCGCGCTCGACCGCCCCAACCACGGGACGATCCTCTACCGCGGCGAGGACGTGACCCTCATGTCGCCCGGGCGCCTGGCGCAGTGGCGCAACGAGCGCGTGGGCTTCGTCTTCCAGTTCTATCACCTGTTCCCCGACCTCACCGCCGAGGAGAACGTCCTCGTCCCGGCGATGGTCGCCTACTCGGTCTCGGCCTACGCGGCGAAGCGCGCCGACCTGCGCGCGCGCGCGCAGCACCTCCTCGACCGCGTGGGCCTGGGCGACCGGCGGCATCACCACCCCAACCAGCTCTCGGGCGGCGAGCAGCAGCGCGTGGCGATCGCCCGCGCGCTCCTCCTCAAGCCCGCCCTGCTCCTCTGCGACGAGCCCACGGGCAACCTCGACCGCAAGACCGGCGAGCAGATCCTCGACCTCCTGTGGGAGCTCAAGGAGTCGGACCAGCAGACCTACATCGTCGTCACCCACGACGACCGCCTCGCCGCCCGCGCCGACCGCGTCGTGCGCATGGAGGACGGCCGCGTCGTCGGCGAGGAGACTGCCCCGGTGCGGGCGGTGATCGCGGCCAAGGGGGAGGACGCCGAGCAGACGCAGGTCGCCTCGGTCCCGCCGGGCGTGCGCCCCCCGCCCGACCACGGCAACGCCGGGGCATGACGCGGCGCGGCATGGTCGGTTCCGCGCCTTGATGCCTGCGCGCGGGCCTGGCACATTGCCGCCCCACCACGGGGCAGCGATGCCGATCCTCCGCATCAAGAACGGACCGCACAAGGGCCTCGAGGTCGACCTCAAGGGCGACAACCTCGTCATCGGCCGCGACGAGCTCCCCGACGGGCTGCAGATCCTCGACCAGGGGATCTCGCGGCGCCACGCGGAGATCTTCCGCATCGGCGAGATGCACTTCATCCGCGACCTGGGCTCGCGCAACGGCACCTACGTCAACGAGGAGAAGATCACCGAGGAGCTCCTGCGCGCGGGCGACGAGGTGAAGATCGGCTCGACGATCTGCCTGTTCGAGGACCGCCGCGTCTCCGAGCGCAACATGGCCAGCGAGCGGCGGCCGTCGGACCTCGCCGACCTGGACGCCGTGTCGGCCACGACGACGATCCGCCTGGACCTGGCGGCCGACGTCGACGTCTCGCTCGAGCCGGTGCAGGACACGCACGAGTCGCGTGACCTGCAGGTGCTCTACAAGGTCGCCAAGACGATCGCGTCGGAGCGCGACATCAAGGGCCTGGCGAAGAAGGTCGTCAAGCTGGCCGCGACGGCCGTCGACGCCTCGCACGGCTACATGTTCATCAAGCACCCCGACAAGGGGGAGCTGACGCTGGCCGGCTCCTACGAGCGCGACGCCAAGGAAGGCAGGAGCAAGGAGCCGCCGCTCGTCTCGCGCGCCGTGATCAAGCGCGTGCTCGGCTTCAACCGCGGCGTGCTCTCGAGCGACGCCAGCACCGACGACCGCTTCAAGGACCGCGGCAGCGTGGTCATGAAGGGCATCCGCTCGGTGATCTGCGCCCCGCTCGTGGCCATGGACCAGATCTGCGGCGTCCTCTACCTGAGCACGCAGAAGGTCGCCGAGGCCTTCGACGCCGAGGACCTCGAGCTGGTGACGACGATCGGCATCCAGGCCGGCATGGCCGTGCAGGGGATCACGCTCTCGCTGGCGCAGGAGAAGAACTACCTGGAGCTCGTCGGCGCGCTCGTGCACGCGATCGAGATGCGCGACCCGATCTCGCGCGGCCACTCGGAGCGCGTCGCCACCTACTCGTCGGGGATCGCGCAGGCCATGGGCCTGTCGCGCTCGCGCAACCGGCGCGTGCAGCTCGCCGCGCTCCTGCACAACATCGGCAACCTGTTCCTCACGCCCGAGGAGGCCGCCCGCGCCCCGGGCGACCGCGACCTCGACCAGCGGCGCATCGAGCTCGCCTGCCAGCTCCTCGACAAGACGCAGGGGATGACCTTCCTCGTCCCGGCCGTGCGCCACCACCGCGAGCGCTTCGACGGCAAGGGCTACCCCGACCAGCTCAAGGGCGAGGACATCCCGCTCGAGGCGCGGATCATCTCGGTCGCCAACGACTTCGACGTGATCCTCTCCACGGCGGCCGAGGACGGCGAGGACCTGCCGACCAAGGACGCCGTCGGCCGGCTCATGGCCCGCTCGAGCGAGCAGTACGACCCCAAGGTGCTCGAGGCGCTCATGACCGCGCACCAGGAGGGCTGGCTCTACAAGCCCCAGGAGCGGGTCAGGGTCACCTGAGCAAGGTCAGCCCCGCGCGCCGGGCCCCTGGAAGTAGGCCGGCGCGAGCCGCGGGCTGATGTCGAAGATCAGCCCCTTGCGGTTGACGCGCAGGTGGTAGGTCCGGTCAACCGAGACCGTGACGTGCACGGTGAAGTCGGGGCGCTCGGGGTTGCCGCCCACGTGGTACCCGTGGACGACCCGGAGCCCGTGGCGCTCGATCCGCCGCCAGAGCTCGCGGCAGGCGAGGCCGACGCTGCCGTTGGCGCTCATCCCGGCCGCGATGAGCGCCTTCGCCTGGTCGACCGAGACGTCGGCCAGCGTCTTCGTGCCGGGCGCGTAGGTCGCGCCCTCCCGGCGCTCGCGCAGCGCCTTGCGCAGGGCGTCGAGCTGCCCCTCGAGGTGCTTCACCAGCTCCTCGAAGTAGGAGATCGTGGCCCGGTCCTCCGGCGCGGCCTCGCGCACGGCCCGGAGCTGCCGGCGGGCATGGTTCAGCTCGTCCTGGAGGCGCCGCTCGGCGTTCATACCCGGAAAGGTAGCATCTCCCGCCCGGCGGCCGCGGCACGCGCAACCGGCTACAGCGTCACGTCTTGCGCCACAGTTACCGACGACTGGCTTGCGCGCGCAGGTCCGGGACGTCCCGCGTGATGACGCGGTCGAGCCGCTTGAGCTCGGCGCGCCAGGCGATCGGCGACGCCCCCTGGCGCGCCTCGAGGGCCCGGCGCACGCGGTCCCGGACGGTCGCCCACAGGGCCTCGAGGTCCTCGGCCTGGTCGCCCAGGGTCAGCTCGCGCGCGTAGGTGCGCCGGAACAGGTCGTCGAGCGACAGGTCGCGCTGCTTGGCGTGGCGGTCCCAGGCGTAGAGGCCGGCCGTGCCGGCCAGGAGGAGGAGGGTGCCGGCGACCGTGCCGGCGATCAGGTTCCAGCGGTGCCCCTCCTGCCCCTCGGTCGGCGGGAGGCTCCAGGCGCCGAAGGTCAGGGCCACGCCCAGGAGCAGGACGACCAGGGCGATCCCCACGTAGCGCAGGACGAGGCGCCGGCGCAGGCGGGCGAGGCGGTCGAGCACGAGCACGTGCATGCGCATGCGCCGCGCGTGCTGGTAGAGGCGGCTGATGATGTTGTCGACCCGCCGGAAGGGCGCGCGGCGCACCTCCTGGCGCACCTCCTCGCGCTGCTTGTCGAAGTCGTCGAGCGGGACGCCCTTGTGGTGCCCGGCCTCGGGCGTGGGCAGGTAGGTGTTGAAGATGTGCGGCAGGTCCTTGCGCGGGATGGCCTTGGAGAGGTTCCAGCACAGGGCGCCGTAGGCGCGCGCGTAGTCGCGCATGGTGTCGAATCGGTCGACCTTGTTGAAGATGATGAGCAGCTTGTGCTCGAGCCCCGAGAGCGACTCCGTGAGCACGGAGAGCGTCTCGCCGGTGGTGCCCGGCTTGTCGGGGTCGAACAGGAGCAGGATCACGTCGGCGCGCTCGGCGTACCAGCGCACGACGCCCGTGAAGTTGTAGCCGCGCGTGACCTTGGCGTCGGCCGCGTCGATCATGCCGGGCGAGTCGACCAGCGCGATCCCCTCGAGCGCCTTCTGCGGGCGCAGGCGCAGCTTGAGGTGGTTGAGGAGCGTCGGGCCGAAGCGCGACAGGTCGCCCCAGGGGAAGGTCGGGTTCGTGACCACGGCGGCGCCGTCGAGCACGGCGTCCTCGGCCCCGTGGGTGATGATCGTGAAGCCGTCGTCGATCGGCGCGATCCCGGTGCGCTGCAGCTCCTCGCCCACGAGCCAGTTGATGAACGACGACTTGCCCGACGAGTGGTTGCCCAGGAACAGGACCATGGGCAGGCCAGAGGTCTCGCTGGGCGGCGGCGAGGCCTCGAACTCGAAGCGGCGGCCGATCGGGTCGAGGTCCTGCTCGTAGAGGGCGCGGGCGCGGGCCTCCACCTGCGCCACCAGCGCGGCGGCGTCGGCGCGGTTGGGGGCGGGCGCCTCGATCAGCGGCGTGCTCGGCGTCGGGTCGCTCACGCGCGGGCTCCTTCGACCGTGGCCGCGTGCACGACGCGGCCGTCCTTGATCACCGTGTCCACGAGGCTGACGCCGAAGTGGCTGGGCAGGTAGCGCCACGAGGGCGCGTCCCACACGACCAGGTCGGCGCGCTTGCCGGGCGCGATGCTCCCGCGGTCGTCGCCGCGGGCGATCGCGTGCGCCGCGTTGATCGTCGCGGCGACCAGCGCCTCGGCCGGGGTCATCCCCAGGTTCAGGCAGGCCAGCGTGACGATCATGGGCATCGACTCGGTCAGCGACGACCCGGGGTTGCAGTCGGTGGCCAGCGCGACGGCGGCGCCCGCGTCGAGGAGCCGCCGCGCCGGCGCGTGGCGCTTCAGGCGCAGGTAGAACGACGTCCCCGGCAGGAGCACCGCCACGGTGTCGCTCGCCGCCAGCGCCGCGATTCCCTGGTCGCTCGTGCAGGCGAGGTGGTCGGCCGAGGTGGCCCCCAGCTCGACCGCCAGCTCCGCGCCGCCCGTCGGCTCGAGCTCGTCGGCGTGGACCTTGAGCCTGTAGCCCAGCTCGCGCGCGCGCCCGAGGATCCGGCGCGACTCGTCCGTGCTGAAGACGTGCGCCTCGCAGAACACGTCCACGAACTCGGCCTGCGGGCGGAGCGCCGGCAGGACCTCGTCCACGAGGCGCGCGATCCAGCCCTGGCGGTCGTGGCGCCACTCGTCGGGGACCTCGTGCGCGGCGAGGTTCGTGGCCACGAGGTCGATCGGCTGCGCGCGGTCGAGCAGGGCCACGGCCTCGAGCTGCCGGCGCTCGGTCTCGAGGTCGAGGCCGTAGCCGCTCTTGGCCTCCGCCGTGGTCGTCCCGTGGGCCAGCATGCGGCCGAGGCGCGGGCGCGCGGCGGCCACGATCGCCTCGACGCCGGCCGTGCGCGTCGCGCGGGTCGTCGCGCGGATCCCGCCGCCGGCCTTGGCGATCTCGGCGTAGCTCACGCCCAGGAGCTTCTGCTCGAACTCGCGCTCGCGGCTGCCGACCCAGGGCAGGTGCGTGTGCGGGTCGACGAACCCGGGCAGGACCACCTTGCCCCTGGCCGAGCGCGTCGCCTTCGGCGCGTGCGCCGCCACGACCTCGGCCCGCGGCCCGGCGGCGAGGATGCGCCCGCCCTCGATCGCCACGGCCGCGTCCTCGACCACCGGCAGGTCGGTGCGCGGGCCGCGCCACGGGCCGGGGGGGCCGGCCATCGTCACGAGCTGGCCGATGTCGGTGAGGAGGAGGTCGCAGGGGCGCATGGGCCCACGATTGTCGCACGCAGCCGGGGGTCGTCGGGAGGGCCTCGAGCGCGCGCCACGCCGCGGACCGGGGCGCAGATGGAGGCCCGGCCGAAGACGCCGCCTCGACCTCGCTCGCCCTCGTCGCCGCGGGCTTCGTCGCTACTCCCAGCGGCCGTCGCTTGTTCTGATGTCCACGTCCGGGCGCGCGGCTCGATGCTCCGATCCGCAGTGAGGCACCTGTCGCCCTCGCTCCGGCCGCTTCGCGGCCTCCGCTCGGGGATGCGCGCCACCGCTCGATCTGCTCGCTTCGCTCGCAGATCAAGCGGTGAGCGCGGTCAATTACTTGCGCCTGCGAGCGCCTTCGTCGCTCCACGCCAGCGGCGACGATCGCTTCGCGAGGCCTTCCTTCGGCGAAGTTCTCCGGCCGGGCCTCTATGCGAACACGGACGCCAGTTCGACGCGCAGCCCGGGCACGACGCGGCTGGCGAGCGCGTCGCCGCGGCCGTATGTGCCCGTGGCCGCGAGGTCGCCGGCGACGCGCTCGAACACGTCGACGGCGTCGCGCTCGGGGTCGACGAGCCACAGCTCGCGCACGCCGAACCGGGCGTAGACCTCGCGCTTCCTCCCGCAGTCACGCGCCCGCGTGCTCGGCGAGAGGATCTCGACCACGAGGTCGGGCGCGCCCTCGAGGCCCCGCTCGCTGAAGACGGCGAGCCGTGACGTCGCGACGAACAGCAGGTCCGGCTGCACGACGTTGTCCTCGGAGAGGATCACGTCGAAGGGGGCATTGAAGACCTCGCCCAGGCGGTGCTCGACCTCGACGTGCCGGTAGAGCTGGTACTGGAGCCGCTTGGAGAGCTCCTGGTGCCGCCGGCTCGGGGACGGGCTCACGATGAGCTCCCCGTCGAGCACCTCGTAGCGCTGGCCATCGCCGGGGAGCTGCCGGTAGTCCTCGTAGGTGTACCGGACCTGCGGACTCGCCATGCGTTCCACCTTACCACCGGGCTGGACGGGGCGCTCACGGACCCGAACGTTATCCGATCCTTCCGACAGGCCGGTGTGACCAGGGCGACCGTCAGGCCCAGTCACACGCCGCCGACCGCCCTGGGTGACGTTCGCGGCACTCGGCGCCCTGATCTGGATCGGCCCGCTCGTACGTGCTCCGAGCCTGGCGCCTCGTCCGGACGCCGCCTCTCGCGACAGCCTGCTCGCTCGACTCGAGGGGAGCGTCCTCAGGGCCGAGGGCCACGCCTCGCTGGCGGACGCTGCTGCGGCGGACGCTGCTGCGGCGGGCGCCCTTGCTGCGGCGATCCGGCCTGCGGACGCCCCTGCTGCGGCGGACGCCCCTGCTGCGGCGGCCCGGCCTGAGGCCGTCCCGGCTGCTGTCGACCCGGCTGCGCCTGCCCTGGCTGCGGCCGTCCCGCCTGCGGCGGGCGCCCGCCCTGCGGCGGGCCCCCCTGCGGCGGGCGACCCTGGGGCGGGCGTCCCTGCGGCGGGCCGCCCTGGGGCGGGCGACCCTGCGGCGCGCGGCCGACCGTCCCCGGCGCGCCTGGCCGGGTGGCGGCGGTCCTGGGCTTCAGGCGCGGCGGCGGCTTGGGCTCGTTGCCCATGGCCATGTCGATGAGCCGGAGGCTCTCGCCGACCTTCTCGGGCGCGTCGTACTTCGAGCGGTCGAGCGCGTCGAAGTCGAGGCTGCGCAGGTCGACGGACTTGCGCTCCTCCGTGCGGCGCAGGTCCTTCTTCTCCGTCGGCGAGGCGCCGAAGAACAGCCCGTCGTCCTTCTTCGGCCCAGGCGGCGTCGGCTGGCTCATGCCGAGGATCTTACCGCTCGGGCGGCGCCGACGTTACTGTCTGCCTCGTGACCCCGGCCTGGCGCGACCGCGGCCTCCTCGGCGACCTGTCCCTCGACGACCTCGCCGGCGACCCGCCCGCCGCGCGGGCCGTCCGCGCCCTGACGCGCCGGTGGCGGCCGACGACGCGGCGGCCTCGCGCGCAGCTCCCGGCTGGCCGGTCGACGCCGAGCGCGCCGGCTGGATCCTCCGCGGCGACGGCTGCCGCCTCGCGCTGGTGGCGCCGCACGTCCGCCTGCGGCGCGCGGAGGTGGACCTGCGCGTGGCTCCCGCCCGCGGCGGTCGACCTTGCCCTGGTTTCGCCCTCCTCGGCCGCGACGACCGCGCGTCGTTGTGGCGTCCTCGCGCAGGCGACCGAGCGCGGCCTGGCGACGGTCGCCCGCGCCGCGACCGGCGCGGCCGCCGCGGCGGTTCTCGTCGCGCGCGGCCGCGCGCCGGACGACGCCCTGGCGCAGGCGCGGACGCTCGTCGCCGCCTGCTCGCGCGCGCTGGAGCCGATCATGCCGCCACCCGGCGGCCCGCGTCCGCTCGCGCGCGCGGCGAAGGCCGCCCTGGCGGAGGACGCCGCCGACCTGCGCTGCTTCGTCGGCGGTTACCGGGTCGGGTCCTCCAGGGACTCCTCGGGCTGACGCTCGACGCCGGCGGGCGACCCTCCGGTCGCGCTGCGGCGCGCGACGCGCGCAGGGGAGCTGGTTCACGCCGGCGCCCCTGGCCGCCGCCGTGGCCGACCTGGCGCTCGGCCCGGCGCTTCGAGTTCAGCTCGCCCGGGCCGGCGCGGGCGAGGTGGCCGTCGAGGCGCTGGCCAGCCTGCGCGTCGTCGACCCGGCCTGCAGTGGCGTTTCCTCGCGGCCGCCCTCGACGCGCTGGTCCGCGCCGCCCCATGCCGCGGGCGCCGAACCGGCGCTCGCGCCGTTGCGGCCGGCGCCTGCCGGCGCCGTCGCCGGCGTCGATCCTCGACCCGGCGGCGCGGCGCTGGCGGCAGCCGCCCTCGCCCGCCACGCGCGCGCGCGCACGGCCGACGTCACTGTCCGCGAGTGGCGACGCCCTCGACGGCGCGGCCCTGGCCCTGGGGCCGGCTGATGCCGTCCCCGCAACCTGCCTGGCACCGCGAGCGCGACGGCCGCACCTCCTGCGGCGCGCGTCGGCCGCCGGCGCGCACGCCCGGCGCGCACCGACCTGTGTGATGCTCTTCGCGCACCTGGCGCTCGACCAGCTCCGCCCGGGCGGCGCCCACGCCTTCGTCGCGCCCGCCTACTGGCTGCGCGGCGCCGGGCCCGGCCCGCGCCACCTGCGCGCGCGCCTCGACGCCGACGCCCGCTGGCGCGCGCTCGTCGACCTGGGCCGCCTCGACCGCTTCGAGGGCGGCGGCGCCGGTGCGCGCGCGATCGTCTACGTCGTCGACCGGCCGGGGCCCGTCGACGTTCGCGCCGAGGGACGCCCGGTCGACGTCTGACGGTCGCCCCTGACGCCGCCCCCGACGCGCTCGGGCGCGCCCTGCGCGCTGGCGCGCCGCTGCCGGCGTGGCCCACTGGCGCGTCGCGCCCGACGAGGTACGCGGCCCGCGCGGCGAGGTGCTCCCCGACCGCGCCCCGGCGCGGACGCGCGCCGCCTGCTCGACCGCCTGCAGGGCGGCGCCCTGCCCGCCGGCTGGCTCCTCTCCGAGGGGCTCACGGCCAACCCCGAGCGCCTCGGGCGAGCGCAGGCGGCGCGCGTCCCCGGCGCGCGCCCGGGCGAGCCCGTGTTCGTCCTCCCGGCCGCCGCCGCCCGCGCCCTGCCGGGCGCGCGCTGAGCGCCGCCTGCTCCTGCCCTGGCTCGCGCACGACGCGACTGGCCGCCTGCGCGTCGCGCCGCCCGACGACGCGCCGCGCCTGATCCACGCCACGCCGGCGACGCTCCCCGACCTGCGCGCCGCGCCGGCGCTCGCCCGGCACCTGGCGCGCTTCCGCCCCGTGCTCGAGGCGCGCCGCGAGACGCGCCTCGGCCGGCGCGCCTGGTTCCACCTGCACTGGCCGCGCGACCCCCGCGTCGTCCGCGGTCCGCGGGTGCTCGTCCCGCGCTGGACCCGCTGGCCCGGCGGCGCGCTCGTCGAGGACGACTGCGCCGCGGGCGAGTCGGTGTGGGTCGTCGTCCCGCCCGACCCCGCCGACGCCGCGTCGGCAGCGGCGCTCCTCGCCTCGCTGCCGTTCGCGCTGGGCGTGCTCCTCGTCTCCAAGCGGCGCGGCCGCGGCGTCGACGTCGCCCGGGCGGCGCTCGCCGCCTGCCCCTGGCCGGACACGGCCGCCTTCGTGGCCGCGCGCCGCGGCGGTGGCCCGCTGACCGAAAACGCCGCGCGGCGCATCGCCGCGCTTCTCGGGCCTCGCGACCCGGCGGCGCGCCGCGCCGAGGGCCCAGGTGCCGGCCCTCGGCGCGCGTGCGCGACGCCGGCGAGGCGCTCGATCGGGCGGCTTCCAGGGCTCCCGTGGCGTCAGACTCACGAGCGCGCCGCGCGGCCGCCGACGAGGCCCTGGCCGAGCCGGCGGCGTCGCCGCCCGCGCCGCTTCCGCCCGCGCCCGTCGACCCCGACGCCGCGCTCGTCGTGAGCCTCGAGGCGGCGTGGTGCGCCGCCGGCCTCGGCGCCGAGTGCCTGCACCTCGACGCGGCCGCCGCGTACGCGGGCGACCTCCGCCGCCTGCTCGACCCTTTCACGACGCCGCTCGACGGCGCGGAGCCCGGTCCCGCCGGCGGCCGCGCCCTCCTGCGGCTCGACCCGTCGGTCGACGCGCCGACGCTCGCCGCCGTCCTGCGCCGCGCGGGCTGGGCCGTGGCGCCCGGCGCCGAGGAGGCGCGCGTGTGGTCGGCCTCCAGAGGCCCGGCCGGAGACCTCGCCGAAGGCCTCGCGAAGCGATCGTCGCCGCTGGCGAGGAGCGACGAAGGCGCTTGCAGGTGCAAGTAACTGAGGAGCGACGAAGCCCGCGGCGACGAGGGCGAGCGAGGCCGAGGCGGCGTCTCCGGCCGGGCCTCTAGCGCTGCCTCGCCGCCCAGGCCTCCCAGGCGGCCGCCAGCGGGATCTCGGGGACGTCGTTGATGATGATCCCCACGCCGCGCGCGTGCGACTCCTGCGCCTTGCGGTCGATCTCGACGCTCGAGTCGAGCGCAAGCCGCAGCCCCTTGACGAAGGAGCGCGCCAGGCCGTCGGTCTCGCCGCGGCTCTCGGCGCGCCAGGTGAGCGCGTTGAGCGCCGCGTAGCCGACCTGCTCGACGACGTGCCTGGTCATCGCCAGCGAGCAGCTCCAGGCCGCCTCGCTCGCCTCGAGCTCGCGCAGGAGCGCGGCCGAGATGCGCGCCGCCTCGTCGAAGCGCCCCGCGTCGATCGCCCGCCCGGTGTCGCGGCGGAACGCCTTCAGGCGCGCCTCGACGGCGTCGAGCTGCTCCGCGGTCGCCCGGCCCGGCCGCGGCGGCCGCGTCACCGGGTCGAGCACGTTCTCCATGGAGACGAAGTCGCCGGCGACGATCATCACGCCGCGCCGGTTCCAGCGCTTCGCCCGCCAGTCGATCCAGCGCGCCCAGGGGAGCGACAGGCGCTCGAGGAACACGAGGCGCCGCGAGAGCGCGCGCGAGGCGCCGTCGCTCCGGCGCGCGTAGTCGTCGCGGCGCGCCTCGTTGAGGGCGATCGCCTCGCGCAGGTGGCGGGCGAAGCCGCCCGCCTCGTCGGGCGCGCGCGCGCCGGCGCGCGTGAGCACCTCGAAGCGGCGCGCGCCGTCGTCGTGGGTGAAGAAGCCGCGCAGGCGCGGGCCGCCCTCCTCGAGGACCTCCCACAGGCCGTAGCCGCCCGGCGGGTCGCCCGCGCGCGCGAGCGCCAGCGGGTCGAGCGCCGCGCCGGCCA
>JAHBXY010000165.1 GCA_019636275.1 Planctomycetota bacterium
CCGCGAGCGCCAGGACGGCGCCCACGGCGGCGAGGGCGGTCGGCCGCCGCCAGCCGCGGCGCGCGCGGCGGACGAGCTCGGCCAGGCTCGGACCCCGCTTGTGGACGCGCTCTCCCCGGAGGAAGCGGTCGAGGTCCTGCGCCAGCGCCTCGGCCGTGGCGTGCCGGTCCTGGGGCTGCTTGGCCAGCGCCTGGAGGACGATCGCGTCGAGGTCGCGGTCGATCGTGGGCTCGATCGCGCTCGGGCGCGGCGGGTCCTGGTTGATGATCTTGTTCGTCAGCTCGAGCTGGGTCTCGCCCCGGAACGGCAGCTCGAAGGTGAGCATCTCGAACAGGACCACGCCGAGCGCGTAGACGTCCGACCGGGCCGACACGAGGTCGCGCTTGCCCTGCGCCTGCTCGGGCGCCATGTAGTAGGGGGTGCCGACCATGGCGCCCGAGCGCGTCAGCCGCTCGTCGCCCTCGGCGTCGAGGTCCCTCGCCAGGCCGAAGTCAGTCAACACCGGGGCCCCGTCGCTACCGATGATGATGTTCCCCGGCTTCACGTCGCGGTGGATCGCCCCGCGCTCATGGGCGTGGTGCAGCGCCCGGGCCACGTCGCGGGCGACCTCGACGGCGCGGCGGACGCCGAGCTGGCGCTCCTTGATCAGCTTCGAGAGCGGCGGGCCGTCGACGAAGTCCATCGTGAAGTAGTGGAAGTCGCCCACCTGGCCCACGTCGTGGACGTGGACGATCCCTGGGTGCTTGAGGCGGGCCGTGAGCTCGGCCTCGCGCTGGAAGCGCTTGACCTGGGTGTTCGAGGCCAGGGCGCCGCTGAGCAGGACCTTGAGGGCCACCAGCCGGTCGATCGTGGGCTGCCGGGCCTTGTAGACGACGCCCATGCCGCCGCGGCCGAGCTCCTCGACCACCTCGTAGGGGCCGAAGAAGGTCCCCGCCTCGGCCCGGACCAGGGCGCCGCGCAGGCGGACCGTCCCCTGCAGCGCCTCGGAGCCGCGGAAGCGGGCGCTCCCGGTCAGGGCGGCGGGCTGGGAGTCGGGGCGGGTCGCGCCGAGGCTGCTCGAGTCCGGCGTGGTGGTGGGCTGGGGGGACAGGGCCGACGGCGGGGGGGTGACCGCCCGCGGGGCGACCAGGGGCTCGGTGGTCTCGAGCGGCAGGGTGGTGGCGTCGCGGTGGGCGCGGGCGCTCCGGCCCGTGGCGAAGCGGTCGGACAGCTCGTGGCCGTCGAGGAGGATGCGGAGGGTGCCGCCGCAGCGGGGGCAGGCCAGGCCGCCGCTCGGGTCGAGGGCGCCCGGGCGCAGGCCGGCCTGGCAGCTCCCGCACTGGAGCTGGAGCAGCTCGACGGCGCCCATGAGCTCGATGAGCTGGGCCGGGCTGATGATCCGGCGCCGGACGAGGATCTGGCCCAGCGGCGCCTGGGGGTTGGCCCGCTGCTCGGCGACGCAGTCGTGGAGCGTGAGCGGGTCGACGAGGTCGCGCCGCAGGGCGAGCTTGCCTACGAGGATGTCCTGCAGCTTCGGCACGCGTCCTGGGACCCGCCAGGAGCATAGCAGCCGCGCTCGGGCCGGACTCCGCTCACTCCCATCAGACGGAGCTCCGCCCCCGACCGCCGCGACGCCTCGCCACGCGCGGCCTCCGCGGCGGCACCACGCCGTCGCCCGCTCCACGCAGGCGCTCGCGGCGCCTCGCGCCGCGCACCTCGCGACTCAGGCCGCAGACGGCCGACCGGCCGGGTTTCGGGTGCCGGATCCCGGCGGGAGCGCCAGCTTTCCGGCAGTCAGCGGAGGTTGTCAGGGGCCGAGTGGCGCTTGACTTTGGAGGGCGCGCTTCGCAGAATCCGCCGACCTTCATGGGCTAGGACCCATCGCAAGGGGGAGCGCGGGAGATCGACACGTCGTCGCGGGCTGCTTGGCCCGCCGCTCGCTCTGAGTGAATGACGGCGCGTCGGTTCAACTGGCCGCGGTGATCCGAGATCGCTGCGGTCGGGACCCACGCAACGGGGGAATCGCTAGAACTCACGGGAAACACGAAACCAACGGGACACGGGGTCGACTCGGTCGCCTGGCGCCGTCACTGACGGAGACCTGGCACCGCGTCGGGCCGCGTTCTCTGGCCACTCAGGAGGCTCGAGCACGAATGTTTAGGAAGATCGGATTTGGAGCCGCTGCGGCCCTGACGGTCGGCATCCTGGCCGCCGGCTGCAGCGATGATGGGGACACGATCATTCTCGGCGGCGGCAACCTGACCCCGGGCGCGTTCCCGGGCAGCCAGGCCCAGGACAACAACGTCGCCGAGGACGCGCGCGCGTTCTCGCCCCCGGGTGAGGCGATCAGCGGCGACATCGAGGTGTTCTGGAACTTCACGACCCGCCAGGCGGTCGTCGTGTACGTCACCAGCGGCGGCGCCGGCAACAACAACCTGATCGCCCACTACTTCGACGGCAGCCGCATGCACCCCGGCGTCCAGATCCGCGGCCTCCGCGGCGGCGCGGTGGAGAACTCGACCGGCTCGGTCGACGGGATCAAGGGCATCTGGATCAACACGTCGGGCAACGCGACCGCCAATGTGGCGTCCCACAATGGCAAGTTCGTCCTGACCTTCACCCGCAACGACGAGGCCCCGGCCGTGCCGAATGGCACCACGGTCCACGAGACCGCGAACCGCCGCCTCTTCGGCACGATCTTCGACCCGGCGCTCGCCAACGCGCAGGCCTCGGGCACGATCGTCCGCGGCTGGGACACCGCGGCCACGGTCCTGGACAACGACAACATCATCAATGGTGCTGCCGACCCCGACGTCGAGACCTTCGGCTTCGTGTCTGACTCGCTCGTCGGTTCGCACACGTTCACGACCGGCCGTGACGAGGTCGTCTCGGGCCAGTCGACGTCGCACCTCTACATCTTCTTCGGCAAGAACCAGCGCAGCGGCACTGGGACGGACGCCATCAACCGGTTCCGGTTCCTGGCCGTCGACATGACCCAGGCCACGCTGGCCCTGCCGACCACCGGCGGCACCGAGCTCGCGCTCGGGACCGGCGGCGGCGCTTACACGACGGGGCAGGGCGCGCAGATCGGCGGCAACGTCGTCGTCCACGACAACGCCATGTTCTGGAACTCGCCCGCCGTCAACACCGAGAACGACGCCGTCGTCACCGTCACGGTGTTCGCTAAGACGACCCCCGGCAGCGTCCAGACGGCGTTCACGCTGGGTGAGCCGGTCCAGGCCGGCCAGACGGCGGACAACACCACGATGCCCACGGCCGGGAACGTCTACGGCCCGGACCACGGCCTGCTCGAGTTCGTCGCCTTCTACGAGGCGACCGGTTACACGAACACGGCCCTGGCCGACGGCAACCGCAACCCGGACCGCGACATGATGGTCACCAAGTTTGCGGATGTCGCCAGCCCGACGCCGGAGCGCCTCGAGATCGACGCGCACACGAACACGGTCCTGCTGACCGGCACCGACCAGCGCAACGGCACCCGCGGCGCGGTCGTGGCCAACTCGATCCAGACCCGCATCGATCGCTCGGGCAACTACATCGGCGTGATCTGGCTCCAGGACGGCACGGACCAGAACACCGCCGGCGGTAACACCACGCAGCAGACGAACACGCTCTGGGCCCGCGCGGTCCAGGTGCGCAAGAACGTCGCTGGCGCGACGACCCAGTCGGCCCGCACCCTGGCGAACTCGGTCTCGACGGCGGGCCCGCTGAACGCTCCGTCGCTCGGCACGGGCAACGTCACCACGGGCGCGGCCGCCCAGTCGCACGTCCGGGGCGTCCAGTTCCAGCAGGACCTGGCCGACGGCCAGAGCCTGCGTGGCTGCACCTTCCAGGGCAACCACCTGCGCATGAACTTCGTCTACCAGCAGCTCAACGACCAGAACGGGACCGTCTCGGTGCCCAACCAGCGTCGGCTGTCGGTCAACGGCATGCGGGTGACCCTGGGCGCGACCGACACGGACCGTCCCAGCCAGACCCTGGTCTCGGCGAGCGAGGTCGTGATCGAGACGGTCGATCAGACCTACTTCGGCACTGCCCCGCAGGAGATTCCCGACGTGATCGCGGTGGATGCGGGTGACAACAGCCGCACCAACGCGACCCCGTCGCAGCCGACCGACACGGCCGGCCGGGTGATCGTGTTCTTCCGCAGCCAGGACAACGTCAAGCTCGACAACCAGACCGCCAGCAACGGTCGGTTCCAGGAGCGGCGCTTCTACGCCTGGGAGAACGGCAACGTCGTCACGATCTCGGCGAACCCGAGTTCGACGACGAGCGACCTGTTCCAGGCGACGGGTGGCCTGGGCGCGGTCACCGTGCCGACGAACCTGAACGCCGACTCGGAGCCCAACCACGTCGGCCGCACGCTGCACGTCTACTTCACGGAGCAGGCGATCCGCAGCGGCGCGGTGGACATTGGCACCCGGTCCTACAACCTGACGCTGACCCAGCCCGCGGCCGGCACGGCGTCCCCGGCGCTCGGCGAGCGGTTCTTCCCGGCCACGACGACGCTGGAGCCGGTGTATATCAACCTGCAGCGCGGTGGGAGCGTCAGTGACTTCACCACGGTGAAGAGCGGCGAGACGGTGGGCGCGTTCTTCATCCAGGACAACCGGCTGCGTTACCAGCAGACGAGCACGAACGCGAACGGGTACTACAAGGATCTCGGGACCCCGAACCCCGAGCTGGTCGACAACGAGTCGGACAACGGCGTGAACAGCCACCAGATCAAGTCGCCGCCCGCCTGCGACGACCTGTCGAAGACCATGGCGTTCTACCGGAAGCAGGTCACGACCACCTCGACGACCCTCCGGGCGATCCTCCGTATCCTGAACTGATCGGCTTCTCGCTGATCTGATCGCTTTACGTCGGGCGGCGGGGTCTTCGGACCCCGCCGCTCGCGTTCCGGAGCCGCGCGTTCGATCGTCGTCACCTGAGCTGATCGGTCTCGCGCTCCTCGGGTTGCTCGAGCCGGGTTGCTCGAGCCGGGTTGCTCGAGCCGGGTTGCTCGAGCCGGGTTGCTCGAGCCGGGTTGCTCGAGCCGGGTTGCTTGAGCCGGGTTGCTCGAGCCGGGTTGCTCGAGCCCGGGTGGCGGGGTCTTCGGACCCCGCCGCTCGCGTTCCGGAGGCCGTGGCGCTCGCGCCCTCGATCGGGCATGGTCTTGATGTGTTTCCCCGACCCGTCGCCGAAGGGATCCGCCTCGCCCTGGAGGCGCACAGGCGTGGTCTGCTCGACGACGCCGCCCTGGACCTGGTCCTCCGCTACTACGACGCGGAGGGGGCGCACGATCCTGCCCCGGCCGAGGACGTCCTCGTCCGCCTCGGCGGGGTCGCTCCGGCCGCCGCGAGCGGGCTCCTGACCGAGACGGGACTCGCCGCGGCAGCGCCCGCGCGACCCGATCTCCCATTCCTGAACCCGCGCCTCACCCTCACGGAGCGACTGGGCGCGGGCGCCATGGGGGCCGTGTTCCGGGCGCACGACCGGGTCCTCGGCCGTGACGTGGCGGTCAAGGTCGTGCACCCCGAGCGCCTCGCAGGCAGCGAGGCCACGCGCCTCCTGGCGCGCTTCGCGCGAGAGGCCAAGGCCATGGCGCGCGTACGCCATCCGGCGGTCGTGCCGCTGCATGACGCTGGTCTCGACCCCACTGGCCGCCCGTACCTCGTCATGGAGTATGTGGCCGGCGAGAGCCTGGCGCGTGTGCTCGCGCCGGGCGTGGCCGTCTGGCGCGAGGTCGTGGCCTGGGGTCGGACGCTCGCCGAGGCCCTGCAGGCGTGCCACGACGTCGGCGTGATCCACCGGGACGTCAAACCCGGCAACATCCTCATCGACGACCGCCGGCGGCCGCACCTGACCGACTTCGGCGTCGCCCTGGACGCCGCCGCCCAGACCCGCCTCACCGCCGACCGCGGCGGAATGGTCGGGACCCTGGCCTACATGGCGCCGGAGCAGATCACCGGGCAAGGCGCCGACGGGCGCGCGGACGTCTACGCCCTCGGCGCCACGCTCTTCGAGGCGTTAGCCGGAGCGCCGCCCTTCGACGGGCCGGCGGTCGTGCTGCTGCGTCGTGCACTGGAAGGGGAGGCACCGCCCCTGAGGCGCCTGCGGCCGGATCTACCGGAGGACCTGGATACGGTCGTCGCCACCTGCCTCGCGCGCTCACCCACCGAGCGCTACGCGACCGCGCAGGCGCTCGCGCTCGACCTGGCACGTGTCCTCGCCGACGAGCCTGTCGTCGCTCGCCGGCCCGGTCGTGTCGGACGCCTGCGTCGGGCCGTCCGCCGGCATCGGCAGTCGTTGATCGCCTTGGGGCTGCTCGCAGGAGCGTCGATCGCAGTCGGCGCGGGCCTCAGCCTCCACGCCCGCGCCGCGCGCCGGGCGGGCCAACTGGGCGTGATCACTCAGGCGCTGGCGAGTGAGGACCCCAGGGCCGCCGACGAGGTGCTCGGACCGGTCCTCGCCGCCCCCGCTGATCCCATGGTCGCAGAGCAGGCGCGCACGGCTCGGAGCGAACTCCGCCGTCGAAGTCACGAACTGGCCGCCGCCCAGGCGCTCGACCGCTTTCGCGCTGCTCTGGCGCAGGCCACCGAACGACGCGCCTTCGCGAAAGAGCTGGGAGCGCGCATCGACCCGGCAGCACCGTTCCCGGAGAGCGCGGACAAACGCGCGCGCGCGGCCGCCTTGCGCGAGGCCGCGGCAGCAGACCGAGCGGCGGAGGCAGCCCGGCAGGAGTGCGAGCGAGCCCTGGCCCAGGCGACCGCCGAGGGGTCGGCGCCCTCGACCGAGGCGCTCCGAGCGGCACTCCTCCTCATGCTGGCGCGGCGTCTCGAGGAGCACGATCCGGACATGGCCGAGAGCCTCTTCGAGCAGGCTGCGACCGCGGACCAGGCGGGCGACAATCAGCTCGCGGTCGCACTGCGGTCCGCCGAGCTATCGGTCGCGAGCGACCCGCCCGCGCTGGCGACCGTCCGTCGCTATCGCTTCGACCCCGACCAGGGAAACATGCAGCTCTCTGACATGGTCGTCGCCTCGGGCCCCACCCCGCTCTCGGTCGGGCTGCCCGCTGGCGAGTACCGGGTCGATCTCGAGGCCGACGACCATCTGCCCAGTCGCGTGCCCGTGGTTCTCCGCCGCGGCGAGCGGCGGGCGCTCGAACTCCGCCCGCCGGCGACGGCTGCGCTCGGGCCTGCGCGACAGCTCGTTCGCTGGGTCCCCGGAGGCGTCTCACGCTGGGGGTGGGGGCTTGCGGCGCGCGGAGAGGTCCCTGACGTGCTGATGCGAACAACGGAGGTCACCCTCGGCGAGTGGCGGGCGTTCATGAGCGCGACCGGCGCCGCAGAACGTCAGGTGCCCCGGATCGGCGACATGCCCGCTGACGAGGTGTTCGCGCCAGCCAGGCGCCGCCGCGCCGTGTGCGGGATCACGCGTGACCAGGCTCTGGAGTTCATCGCCTGGCTCGACGAGGAGCTCCTCCGGGCGTGCAGCCCGTTCGAACCCCGCCTTCCTCGCCTCGCCGAGTACCACCGCGCCGTCCGCGGGGAGCTCCCATGGAGTTTCCCCTGGGGGAGAGAGTTCGACGAGTCGTTCTGTCACTGCTCGGCGACCAGCGAAGTCTGGTCAGCAAGCACCTTTCCAGCCGACGAATCGCCGTTCGGGGTGCTCGCTCTCGCCGGCTCGATGTCCGAGTTCGTCGGCCAAGACTACGCGCCCACCGGGCCCCAAGAGGTCCGGCAGATCATCGTCTTCGGCGGGGATGCCACTTGTAGCGCTGCGAGTGTCGAGGAGCAGGTCACGAAGTTCTACGTCGCGCGGCTCACGACCCGGAACAGCTGGACCGGCTTCCGCTACGTCCTCCACCCCCGCGCGGCGCCCCTGCCTCCGCCGCGGCGGGACGCCGCGCGCGCGCGTGCGCTTCAGGAAGCGGCCTGGGAGGCCCGGGGGCGTCAGGACCTCGCCGGCGCCCAGCGCCTCCTGACGGAAGCGCTCGACGCGGATCCCCTGGACTCGGTCCTGTGGAACCTCCGGGGGGTCGTTCGCCTCGACCGCGACGACACCTGGGGCGCATGGTGGGACTTCACCCGTGCCATCGACCTCGCACCGGACAGCGCTCCGCTGTGGGTCAATCGGGCCGAAGCACACGCCCGGGAGCTGGCCTACGCCGACGCCCTGGCCGACCTGGACCGCGCGCTCGAGTTCGAGCAGGGCGTACCCTACATCTGGGGAGAGCGCGCCCGCTGGCGCTGGGCTCATGGTGACTTCGAGGGGGCCACCAGCGACCTTAAGGAGGCGCTCCGCCGCGAGCCCGAGGGCACCTCCAACGCTCGCGAGTGGGCCCGGGCCCTGGCCGAGATGCGCGACGAGCTCGCGAAGCAACGGCGCTAACCCGGCAGCGCGCTCCCCCCGTGCTCCGACTCGCCCGGCTCACCCTCGCGGCGCACGCGGGCGCTGGCCGAGCGCCGGAGCTTCTGCAGGAGCTCGTCGCTCCAGCGCACGACGCGGTTGCGGCCGGTCTCCTTGGCCTCGTAGAGCGCGTAGTCGGCCTTCTTGATCAGCCGGGCCATCGTCTCGCGCTCGCCCGGCATGACGGTGGCGATCCCGATCGAGGTGGTCTTCTGGATCTCGCGGTCGTCGCCGATCTGGAAGCGCTCGGTCTCGACCGCCCGCAGGATGCGCGTGGCGACCTTCTGCGCCAGCGCGCCGTCAGCGCCGGGCAGGATCACGGTGAACTCCTCGCCGCCGTAGCGCGCCACCGTGTCGTTCTGCGGGCGCACGCAGCGCTTGAGGAGCGCGCCCAGCGTCCGCAGCACCTCGTCGCCGGCCTGGTGGCCGTAGGTGTCGTTCGTGTGCTTGAAGTGGTCGATATCCAGGATCAGGAGCGACAGCGGCACGGCGTTCTGCGCGCACTCGACGAGGTTCTCCTCGAGGCGCTGCTCGAAGTGGCGGCGCAGGTAGACCTTCGTCAGCCCGTCGACCGTGGCCTTCTCGTAGAGCTCGGCGTTCTTGAGCGCGATCGCGAGCTGCCCGGCGAGGATGTCCAGGATCTTCTGGTCGTTACCGGAGAACGTCCGGGCCATGGACTTCGTCTCGGACTTGTCCGTCACCGTGATCACGCCCAGGACCTTCGTGATCTCCTCGCCCGACGGGGCCTGCGTCTTCGACGCGATCGGCACGATCAGGAACGAGCGCGTCGCGTAGCGCGCGTTGGACTCGTAGCCCAGCTCCTTGATGTCCTGCACCAGGAGCGGTCGCCCGTCCTCGACCACCTTGCGGCAGAAGCGCTCGCCGATCTCGGTGTTCTCCTTCCTGATCGCCGCCCACACCTCCTTGGTCATCCCCTGCACCGACTCGAGGTGCAGCCGCCCGTCGTCGTGGAGGAGCAGGATCCCGGCCTTCGTGCAGCCGAGCAGGCGCGTGACGATCTGGCCCACCTCGCGCAGGATCTGGTCGCGGTCGAGGATCGACGACAGGCGCTGCGTCGCGCGCGACAGGTGGAAGAGCTGCTGGTTGTACTCGCGCCCCTTGCGGTAGACCTTGCAGTTCTCGATCAGGACGGCCACGAACTGCGCGATGCCCGAGAGCAGGTCGAGGTCGGCCTCCTTGAACGAGCGCTCCCGCGAGCTGTCGACCTGCAGGATCGCCACGATCCGCGAGTGGTGGACGCAGGGGACGTACATGAACGAGCGGACGTTGCTGTCCACGAGCGACTTCCCGGAGAGGAACCGCTCGTCGTCCACGGCGTCCGTGCAGAGGACGCCCTCCTTCGAGTTGAGGACCTCGCGGATCACGGTGCGCGACGGCGCGTAGGTCTCGTCGTCGGCGTCGCGGCGCGAGCGCGTGGCCACCGGCTTCAGGCGCCGCTCGTCCTCCATGGTCAGGACCACGACGCGGTCGGCCTCGAAGGCCTCGCAGAGCTGGTCGGCGAGCTTGTCGCACAGGCGCTGCAGGTCGAGCGTGGCGCTGAGCCGGTTGACCAGGCGCAGGAGCAGCTTGAAGCGCTGGTCGACGACGTTGCTGCGGTCGAGCGACTCGATCACCGAGTCGGCGTCCTCGAAGCCCTTGCGCCGGCCGTGGATCTGGGAGCGCAAGAGGTCGTCGGTGTCGATCGACTGGAGCTCGAGCCGGTCGAGCTGCGGCTCCGAGTCCTCGGAGAAGACGAAGGTCGTGTCGGCGATCGTGACCCAGTCGCCGTGCTGCAGCCGGGTCTGCTTGAACACCTCGCCGTTGACCAGGATCGCCTTGGTCCGGTCGAGGTTCTTGATCTCGTAGCCCGTCTTGGTGCGGACGATCTCGGCGTGGTTGCCGGACACCCGGCGGTCGTTGATGACGATCGTGTTGTCGGCCGCGCGGCCCAGGGTCTCGGTGGGTCGCTTCAGCTCGAAGGACTTCCCCCGGTTCTCGCCCTCGACGATGATGAGCTGGGCCAAGCCGCCGCCCCGCCGCCGCGATGGTTACGCGCGCCGAGGCCCGCCCGCGCCGCGCTCCCTCGTTGTGGCAGGCGGGAGCCCGGCGCGCCAGGGTCACATGCCGCCCTTGCCCTTGCTCGGCGTCGTCGACGGGACGTCGAAGTAGGCCCCGCCCGAGTCGGCGGCGACGTTCTGGCAGAACACGCGGTACTCGCCCCAGGCGTCGATCCCGAACACCGTGATCACGGCGCCCTGGGAGTTGGCGTGGCGGATCATGGCCCGGTGCCCCTCGTGCCGGTCGGCGCCGCAGTTCGGGTCGCCGTCCGTGAGCAGGGCGACGGCGAGGTTCTCCTTCTCGGCGAGCCCGAGCGCCACGGCCGGCCCGGTGGCCGTCCCGCCGCCCGCAGGGTGCTGGGACTCCACCCAGCGGATCGCATCGGCCTTCGCGTCCGGGGTCGCCTGCTTCGCCCGCGACGACCAGCTGATGATCGAGCAGTCGTAGATCACGACGTTCAGCCGGAACGTCGGCGGCAGCTCGCTGACCGACCGGCGGAACTCCGCCTTGGCGGTGTCCACGCGGTTCCCGAAGCTCATGGAGCCCGAGAAGTCCAGCACGTAGACGAGCGACGCGCTCTCCGTGGGGATCTCTTCGCCATAGAACACCGGCGGCGGCTCATCCCGCGGGTCGCCATGGTCACCAGGCGGAACCGGCGGGGGCGGCTGCTTGGCCGGGTCGTAGTTCTCGGGGAGCACCGGCAGATCGAGGTCAGGCTGGTACCCGAGGCCGAGGTCGACCTGAAACAACACGAACGAGAGGGCGAGCAGCGCCGCGTGCATGTCCTTACGCCACCGGTTCCCCCGTCGTTCTGCAGCATACGTGCGCGTGACGAACTTCGCCCGTCGCCGGAACACAACCTGTTGTTTTCGTGCGCTTTGTGCCGCCAAACTCCTCCCGAACGAAAAGCCGAGCCCGCTCGTCGGGCGCCCGCTCGGCGGCCATCTGCCGAAGAACCCGCAGACAGGCTCGACCCGCTGCCGGAGAACTGGCATCCGCCAACGACTTTCCAAGCGTTATGACGGCCCGCGAGCGGGGTCCGTCGCGTGCGACTCCAAGGCAGATCGGCTCTTGCACTCGGGCGGAGCGATCAAGTAGAACGCTGGCCGCATCCAGGCCGGATCAGAAGGAACCACACACGCGGCAGCTAGCAAGGGCTCGGCGGCCGCGCACTTCTGCGAACACGAAGAAAGGGGAGGGGGGACACGATGTCTATGTCTCGTACTCGAATCGCGCTGCTCGGAGCGCTCGCCGTGGCTAGCACCGCCACGGGGGTCGCTGGCTGCAGCGGCAGCAAGAAGACGACGATCATCGGCGGAGGCGGGCGGACCCCCGTCATCCAGAGCCTGTCGACCCAGGCCGCGATGACCGACGGAAACGCGCCCGGCGGCACGCCGATCCGCCTGCAGATCCGCGGCATCGACTTCGACGCCGCCGCGCAGGTCCGCCTCGCCCCCACGGGCACGCTGACCTTCGACCCGAGCGTCGCGACCATCGACTCGGCGACCGGCACCGTGCTCATCCCGGCGTCGAACATCCAGTTCCACGACCAGTCGCGAATCGACATCATCGCCCTCCCCGCCTCCCCGATCCTCGGGAACAACGGCGAGGGCACGGTCATCGTCCAGGTCGTGAACCCGGGCAACGTCGTCAACACCGACGGCACCAGCGACGGGTCCGCCACCCACGACGAGCTGACCTACTACCACAACCAGGGCCTCCAGGTGGCCGTCACCCAGACGGGGCCGATCGCCGGCGCCTGGTCGTTCGTGTACCCGGGCCAGAGCGGCGTCGAGCTGCAGGCCACGATCACGAACATGACCCAGGAGCCGGTCAACACGGTCGCCCTGCCCGAGCGCAGCCTGACCTTCGGCCCGCACGTCCTCAACTACATGCAGAACGAGCCGGCCACGACGCTCGCCGTCGGCGCGACGACGACCGTCCGCTTCCTGGCCGCGTTCACCAACGAGCTGCCCTCCGGCGCCCTGACCGGCACGTGCGGCGTCACGGCCGTCGGCGCGACGAGCGGTCGCTCCTACACCGGCACGGGCGGCGTCTCGCTGACCGCCGGCTCCACGCCGACGATCAACACCCGCGGCGGCAACAACCAGAGCGACAACACCGCCGCCGGTAACGGCGGCGCCATCACCATCAGCTCGAACGACAGCAACGGCGCGGCGACCGCGGGCAACCTCGGCGGCCTGACGATCGGCGCGGCCACGCCGGCGATCGCGGCCACCGCGGACGCGGCGGCGGGCGTCGCGGCTGACCAGGCGGACGCGGCTGCGGCGCGTGCCAACCTCGCGGCTGGCAACGTGACCCACACCATGACCCAGGCGCACGTGTACGTCGGCACGACGATCGACATCACGAACGCGAACAACACCACCTGGACCTTCAACGGCAACTTCCCGGTCGTGTTCCGCAACGTGACGATCCGCTACGGCGGCGCGACCGGCGCGGAGCCGTTCAACCTGACGATCATCGCCGACCAGACCCTGCAGTTCATCAACTGCACGATCGACCTCACGGACCGTAGGGTGAACGTGCCGACCGCCGGCCTCACGGGCTCGGGCTCGCTCACGCTCACGGCGGCCAACGCCCAGGCTGGCCGCACGCTCGACCTCCAGGGCTGCACCATCCGCACGAACGGCGTGCGCGGCGCCGGCACGACCGCGATCAACGGCACCACGGCGGGTAGCGTCGTCATCCAGGCCAACAACGCGGCCTCGAACGGGACCAACATCATCATCACCAACACGACGATCGACGCGCGCGGCGCGAGCATGGTCAACGCCGTGACCCTCCCGGGCACCGGCGGCACGACGACGGCCGGCGGCGCGGTGACGATCCAGACGTTCGGCAACAGCACCGCGGCCGAGAACACGGGCCAGATCCACATCGACGGCCAGAGCGTGATCCGGACCTCGGGCGGTGACGGCGTCGGCTACACCACCGGCACCGGCGCCAACGGCGGCGCGGTCACGATCAACTCCGGTCTGGCGGTCGCTGCCAACCGGCGCAACGTCCTGCTCTACGGCCAGATCAACACCCGCGGCGGCGACGCGCTGGACGCGGCGTCGGGCACGGGCGGCGCGGTCGGGATCTCCGGTCGCGTGATCACGATCGGCAACACCGAGGGTCGCCCCGTCCTCATGACGAACGGCGGCTCGAGCTCGATCGTCGGCGGCCAGTCGCTGGGCGGCACCGCGACGCAGCTGACGGCCAACGCCGGCGGCAACGCGGGTGCGATCAGCATCGGCACGGACGACACCACCAACCCGATGCAGGGGCCGATCACGATCGCGCAGGGCGCGGGCCTGATCGCCTGCGGCGGCGGTGGTGACACGGGCGGCGGCACCGGCGCCGCGATCAACATCAACGTGAGCCGGAACGACTCGATCAGCGCCGACGCCTCGGCCCAGAACATCGTCATGAACGGCGTCGCCTGCGCGAACGGCGGCTGGGTCCGGGTCACCGGCACCGGCGGCGCGGCGAACTTGATCAACATGCTGGGCAACACGAACGTGACGCTCGGCTCGACGAGCGTGCTCCTGTCGGAGGGCGGCTCGCCCGCTCGCTCGGCGAACACGGCGACGCCGGTCGGCAACAGCAACAACGGCGGCGCCGGCAACACGATCACCGTCCGCTCGGGCCTGAACGACGGCGCTGCGGCCAACGGCGGCAACGACCACGGCCCGCTCGAGATCAACGGCCTGATTAGCACGCGCGGCGGCTTCTACACCCTCGAGACCGCCCCGGGCGTCCTCTCGGGCGCGGGCGGCGCCGGCGGGAACGTGATCCTCGCTGGCGAGGGCGTTCGCGTGACGCAGACGGCCAAGGTCGTGACGGACGGCGGCAGCTGCGCCGACGCGGGTCAGCGCAACGGCGGTCGTGCCGGCGCGATCACCGTCACGTCGGGCTACGCGAACGGCAGCGGCACTCAGCCGGTCATTCCGACGACCGGCGGCAGCGGCACCGGTGGGGCCTACGCGGCGGGCGACTCGAACCTCGTGATCGCCGGCACGCTCCAGGCGGACGGCGGTAACATCTCGAAGGGCGGGGCGGTCGTCCGTGCGACCGGCAACTTCTCGGTCACCGTCCTCGCCGCGACCACGGTCAACGTCCACTGGCCCAACCACGGCGCGCGGACCAATGACCTGGTCACCGTGGCGTCGGCGGTCGCGAACGTGAACCAGACCCGCGTGGCGGTCACCGTCACGGACGCGAACAACTTCACCTACACGACCGCGGGCGCGACGGCGGGCCACTCGGGCGTCGGCGTGGTGACGCTGTTCCGTCAGGTCCGCGGCCATGGCGGGTCGAACGTGATCACGCTCCGGCAGGACAACGTCCAGCTCCAGACGTTCGCCGGCAACCCCCGCGATGCGATCAACATCACGGGCTCGATCCTCGCCCGCGCGGGCAAGGTCGACCTCGGGACGACCAACCCGCTGAACTTCCCGGGTCGGATCCTTATCTTCGGCAGCCGCACCGACGGCGGTAACGCCACGAACGTCGGGGCGAACATCACGATCGGTCAGGCCGCCGTGATCACGGCGGCGGGCAACAATGCCGGCATCGACGGCGGCGGCAACAACGTGCGCGGCAACAAGTCGCTGACGATCTCGACCGAGGACGTGGGCGTGATCCTCGTCCAGGGCAAGGTCACGGTGGACAACGACCGGCCGGCGGGCGAGCCGAGCACCCGGGGCAGCATGCTGCTAGAGGTCATCAACAACCCGGCAGGCCAGGTCGGGCGCATCACGGTCGAGTCGACCGGTGAGATCAAGATGATCGGCGGTTACGCTGGCGCGGACCTCGACACGATCGAGATCACCAACGCGACCACGGGCGCCAACACGACCGCGGTCAACCTGAGCGGCACGATCCGCAACGAGGACGAGACGGTCGACGACACCGTCACGCTCAGCGGCACGAATCGTAGCGGTCACGGCGGCGTGATCGTGATCTCGGCGGTCGGCCAGGTGAACCACACGGCGGGTGAGATCACCGCCCGTGGCACCGGGTCGGCGGCTGGCCACGGCGGGCACATCGCGATCAGCCACACGGGTGGCACGGGTACCGAGCACCTCAACCTCGGCGGCCCGGTCCCGGGTCAGACGGCCAACACGACCGGCATCCTCCGGGTCGACGGCGGCGGGCCGAACGGCTGGGCTGGCCGCATCCTGCTCAGCGCGACGAACGCCGGCACCACGGGCAACCCCCGCATCCGCGTCCTGGGCACCTACGCCCTGAGCGCGGACGGCTCGGGGCGTGGCGGCGGCGGCCTCCCGGCGGCCTCGTCGATCCGCCTCGCCTCCAACGGCCTCGGTGAGGGCGGCATCTACATCGGCAACACCGCCAACCAAGTCGTGAACGTGGCCACGACGGTGGCGATCACGGCCCGCGGCGGCAACAACACCAACGGGGTGCGCGCCGCGAACGGCACGCCGCTCGGTGGTTGCCTCGGTGGCGTGGTGGTCTTCGGTGAGGGCCAGGACCTCGGCGAGCTGGCCATCAACTCGTCGATCGACGTCTCGGGCGGCGCCAACGGCGCCGGGCCGGGCGGCGCCGGCGGGGCGATCAACGTCCGCTGCAGCGGCGGCGGCGCCACGACGTCCTTCGGCAACGCCGCGAGCGTCACCTGGACGGCGGACGGCGGGGCCTCGACCTTCCCGCAGTCGATCGGCGGCGTGGGCGGGTTCGTCACCGTCCTCGTGCCGAACGCGGCCGTGACCGTCAACTTCGGCACCACGGCGCCGAACCGGTTCGCGGCGAACCTCCGCGGCGGCGCGGGGACGACCCTGGGCGGCAACGGCGGCGTGTTCGACGTCAACGCGCTCGCGGCGCCCAACACCGCCGCGATCAACTTCGGCGCCACGGGCAACCTGGCGACCGTCGCGGTGACCGGCGGGACGGGCGCGACGGCCGGGAGCAACGGCGTGGTCCGTCTGCGCAAGACGACGGGCGGCACGGCCTTCGGCGGCGTCGGCGGCGGGACGCCCACGCTGTCGGTCGAGCCGGCCGCGGCGCTGGTGGTCTCGCAGTAGTCTGTCGGCGAGGAGGGCCCACCCAGGACGCGTGGGCCCTTCCTCTAAGCGCCGAAGAGGCCGGAGCGTGAGTTCCGGCCTCTTCGCATTCCGGACCAGTCTCTCCACACGCGATCGGGGCGACCCGGGCGCGCGACGTCGCCACGGGCAGGGAGACCTGCGAGCCCGGGCGGCTGCCTTGAAGGTTCCGAGCCCCGATGGGACATTTGCCCTCATGAAGCTGCGTACGCTGGGCCTCGCCGCGGGGGCGAGCCTCGTCCTGCTCGTCCCCTGCGTCCTGCTGCTCCAGGACGACACCTCCTCGGCGCCGGCACCGACCGCCCGGACCGTCGTCGCCGACCCGTCGGTGACTCCCACGACGCCGACCGACCCACACCCGACGACGCTCGCGCCGCCGCCTGCTGCGCAGCCGGTCGCCGACGCCGCGCCTGTCGCGGCTCCCACCCCCCAGGCCGTGAAGCCGAAGACCCCACGCCAGCTCTCTCCGACGGCCCGGCTCGTCGCCCTCCGGAAGCTGGAGGACCGCCGGCCCGAGGAGACGGTCAGCGGCGCCGAGGAGCTCGTGCGAGAGATCGCCGCCGAGCCGGCGGAGCGCACGGTCTTGCTGGCAGCGCTCGGGATCCTCGACCGCGTCCCCGGCGGGGACAGCGCCCTGCTCCGGCTCGCCGCGAGCCCGCCGACCCCCGAGGTCGCCGAGCTCGCCCAGGGCTACCTCGACCGCCGTCACTGATCACCGGCGCCCACCGTCCCGGCTGTGGACGGTGTGGAGAAGATGTCGGTGGCCGGGTGTAGAACCTCCTCGTCGGAGGTCCCCGTGATCGACAAGAAGCCCCGGACCCGCGTGCAGGCCGAGGTCGAGGCGCAGCGCGCCGCGGCCGCCCGCTACCCGGCCGTCCTGGCGGCGCGCTTCGCGGGCGACGCCTCGAGCGAGAACGTCCGGCGCGGCCTCAGCCGGACGGTCCCGGCCGACGACGATCTCACCGGCGACCGCGAGGTCCTCGCGGCGATCCTGCAGGAGGTCCGCCGCCAGGGGCGCCTCCTCGACCGCCTCGCCGAGCACGTCGGCCTGCCCCGCGACGTCACCTGAGCCGCTCGAGGCGCCCTGTCAGAGGCTCGCCCTAGCCCAGGCAGGCACCATCACGCCTTGGCGCCCCTGGAGCTCGACGTCACGGCCAGGGCGTCACCTGAGCCAGCCGAGGTGCTCGCCCTGTCGGAGGTTCGTCGTATGTTAGGCGACCTCCCGGCGGAGGTGCCTCGTGGGCGAGCTCGACATCGCGGCGAAGGTGCTCCTGCGGACGGCGCCAGCGGGCGTCCTCGGGTTGGCGCTTCCGGGCGGTCGGATCGTCGCCGTCGAGCCAGCGGAGAGCGAGGTCGTGCACCAAGAGGTGCGAATGGACAAGCTCTTCGGCGTCTGGCTCCCGGACGACGCCGAGCCGCGCTGGCTCCACGCCGAGGTCGAGGCGGCGTGGAAGCACGACGTGCCTCTGCGCACGTTCCGGCGCTGGAGCGCGGCGCACGAGCTCTACCCCGACCTGACGCCGTTCGTGCTCGTCCTGAAGCCGGGGTGCAAGCAGGGCAAGCCCGTGGACCGGTACGTCGTGCGCGCCTCCCGCTCCCGAGCGCTACGGCTCGACTTCCGCTATGACCTCGTGTGCGCCTGGGAGCTCGATGGCGAGGCGCTGCTCGCCCGGGGCGATCCGGGGCTGTTGCCGCTGGTGCCCTTCACTCGAGGCGCCACGGAGGCGCAGAGCGACGACGCGCTGGCCGCGCTCCGAGACGCCTGCTCGAGGCCTGAGTGGGCCGAGCTCGGCGTGAGCCTCATCACGTTCGCGGGCAACGTCTTCCCGGCCGTCCCGTGGCTCGATAGGATGCCACAGGAGATCCTCATGGAGTCGACCGTCTTCAAGCAGATCCTCGCCGAGGGCGAACGCCGCGGTAAGCGCGAGGGCAAGCGCGAGGGCAAGCGCGAGGGCAAGCGCGAGCTGGTCGCGTTCCTGCTCCGCGAGCGGCTCAAGAGGAAGGCCACCCCCTACGTCGCCCGCCTGGAGGGCGCCGGCCCGAAGGTGCTCGAGGAGGTCGCCAGGCTGGTCGCGCAGGCTCCCGCCGTGCCCAGGCTGCTCCGAGACCTCGAGGAGCTGCTCCCCGAGGCGCCTGGGTAGCGAGGGCACGTCCCACGCCCGCCCCGGGCCGTTGCGCCGCGCGTCACCGAGCGCCCCCTCGCTGGCGGCTGCAGCGCGAGCACCTCGCTGGTTGTGGCCGCCGCGTGGTATCCAATCGCGGCCATGGCCTCATCCACACCACGGATCCGCTGGGACGTCGTCTGGCCCCCCGACGTCCGGGAGCTCTGGCGCGAGGAGCTGGAGCAGCTCCTCTGCGACCTCGACTACCACGAGTCGCGCGGGCGCTCCCGACTGGCCGACATCGACGAGCTGCGCGTGAGGTCGTCGCACGAGGTCGTGGCGGCCGTGCAGGGCACGTCCTCGCGGCCCTACCGCGTGCGCCTGTGGCTGAGCCCGGACGAGGACGCGCAGGGGTCGTGCTCGTGCCCCTACGCCGACGACGAGGGCGACTGCAAGCACCAGTGGGCGGTGGCCGCGTCGCTCGCGGCGGCCCTGGAGGCGCCCGCCGCCCTCGCCGCCCCGTCGACGACGTCGCCCGTCGATCAGCTCGCGCGGCTCGTGGAGGCGGCCCTGACCGCGCCGGGCGCCGACGCCGACGAGGTCGGCGGCCGCGCGAGCCGCGTCGTGTGGCGCGCGCGCCTCACCGGCGTCTCCGCGCCCTTGGTCGAGCCCTTCGAGCAGCAAGAGCGCAAGGACGGCACCTGAACCCCGGGCCGGCGGGTCTCGTTCGAGCAGCTCCATTACTACGGCCGCGTGCGCTCCTCTCCGGAGGTCCGCGCCGTGGGCCGGCTGGCGGAGTACGTCGGCCCGGGCCTGCACATGGGCGTCGACGGCCGCCGCGCGCTCGAGGCGCTCGAGGGCTCCCCCTGCGTCGTCGACGCCGACGCGCCCGAGCGCCCGCTGCGGGTGCAGCGCGGCGAGGTCGCCGTCCGGCTGCTGCCCGACCCGGCCGGCCTGCGCCTCGAGGCGGTCGTGGGCCACCTGCCCCTGACGTTCCCCCCCGAGCCGGCCGACGGCGCATGCGTCGCGCACGACGCCGTCGCCGGGATCGTCCTCGTCGGCCGCGCGCCCCGGCGCGCGGTGCCGCTCCTCACCCACCTGGCGCGCCGCCCGCTGGTCGTCCCGCGCACCGAGGGCGCGGCCGTGCTCGTGCGGCTGGCGCAGCTCGAGCGCGTCGTCCCGCTCCAGATCCCGCCCGGCGCCGCGGGGCCCGTCGTCGACGCCGACGCGCGGCCGCGCCTCGTGCT
>JAHBXY010000166.1 GCA_019636275.1 Planctomycetota bacterium
CCCGGCGACCTACGTCTATTGCCTCGTCGCGGCCGAGCGCCGCCCGGGCTTCAGGGACGTGCCGCGCGGGCTGCCGGACCTGGGGCCGCCGCGCCTGCTCGGGGTGAGCGTCGGGCTGTGGGCCGTGGTCGCCGACGCGCCGGCTGGCCGCCTGGACGCGGCGGCGGTCGAGCGCGGCCTGCGCGACCTGGAGTGGGTCGCGGCGCGCGCGGCCGCGCACGAGGCGGTCGTCGAGCGCTGGCTCGACGAGGCGGTGGTGCCGCTGCGCCTGTTCACCCTCTTCCGCGACGACGCCAGCGCGCTCGAGCACCTGCGCGCCCGCGCCGAGGACGTCCGCGCGGCGGCGGCCGCGGCCCGGGGCTGCCGCGAGTGGACCCTTCGCGTGCTCGTCGACCCGGCCCGCGCCCGCGTCGCGGCCCGCGCCCGCGCCGACGAGGCAGCCACGGCCGAGGCGACGGCGTCGAGCGCCGGGCAAGCGTTCCTCGAGCGCAAGCGGCGCGAGCGCGACGCGCAGCGGGCCGCGAGCGCCGACGTGCGCGCGGAGGCGCGCTCGGCCGTCGAGGCGCTCGCCGCGCGCGCCCGGCGCACGTTCGTCGATCCGGCCCCGGCGGCCGCCGAGCGCCTCGTGGCCGAGGCCACCTTCCTCGTGCCCCGCGCCGGCGAGCCCGGCTTCCTCGGCGAGGCCGAGGCGGCCTGCGCCCGGCTCGAGGCCGTCGGCTGCGAGGGCCGCCTGAGCGGCCCCTGGCCGCCGTATCGCGCCGCGCGCGCCGTGGCGGCGACGGAGCCCGCGACGTGAGCGCCGTCGGCCCCCCGGGCGACCTGCCCGACTTCGACGAGGTCGTCGGCCGCGACGCCCTGCTCGAGCGGGCGGACACCTCGCTCCTCGAGCTCGTCGACCACGTCCTCGACAAGGGCGCCGTGATCGAGGGCGAGCTGCTGCTCGGCCTGGCCGACGTCGACCTGATCTACGTGCGGCTCTCGGCCCTCGTGTGCGCGGCCGAGCGCGTCCTCGATCGCCCGTCCAGGCCGCCCGGCGACGCGCCGTGAGCGGCGGGCTGTGGCTGTACGCGTTCGTCGACGACGTGGTCCTCGTCGGCCACGACCTCGGCCTCGGGCTGGCCGGGGAGCCGCTGCGGCTGGTGGCCCCGGCCGGCCTGCGCGCGGTCGTGGGCGCCCTGCCGGGCGCGCCGCCCGCGCCCACGCCCGCGGCGCTGCGCGAGCACGACGCCGCCGTGCGGCGGCTCGAGGGGCTGGCCGGCGCCGTCCTCCCGGCGCGCTTCGGGCAGGTCGCGGCCGACGAGGCGGCCCTGGCGGAGCGCATCGGCCCGCGCGTCGACGCCCTGCGCCGCGCGCTGGACCTCGTGCGCGGCCGCGAGCAGATGACCCTGCGCCTGTTCGGCCCGCTCGAGGCCACCGGGGCGCTCCCGGCGGCCGACGACCCCGGCGACACGGGCCTGGGCCCCGGCGCGCGCTACCTGGCGCGGCGCCGGGCCGCGCTCGGGGTGCCGGAGGCGGCCGGCCTGCTCGAGGCGCTCGGCGCGCGCGTGCGGGCGACCCGGGTCGAGCGTCCGGCGGCGGGCGCGGGCGAGCTGCTGGCCAGCGTCTATCACCTCGTCGACCGCGGGGCGGCCGACGGCTACCGGGCGCAGGTCGAGGCGCTCGCCCCGGGCCTCGCGCCGCGCCGCGTGCGCGTCAGCGGGCCCTGGCCGGCGTATGCCTTCGCCGGGGAGGCGCCGTGACCGCGGAGGGCCAGGGGCGCCCGGCGTCGCGGGTGGTCGACCTCGAGCTGCAGGAGCTCGAGGCCCTGCGGCAGGAGCTGGAGCGGCGGGCCGGCGACGCCGGGCCGCTGCGCTGGAACGCCGAGCCCGAGGAGGTCCGGCGGGCGGTCCTCAAGCTCGTGCTCACGCTGGTCGACTTCGTGCGGCAGCTCCTCGAGCGCCAGGCCCTGCGGCGCATGGAGCGCGAGACGCTCACGCCCGAGGAGGCCGAGCGCGTCGGGCTGGCGCTCATGCGCCTCGAGGAGACGATCCACGACCTGGCGCGGCAGTTCGGGATCTCCCCCGACGAGCTGAACCTCGACCTGGGGCCGCTCGGGACGCTCACCTGAGGTGTGCTCGACGGCTGCGGCCGCGGATGCTGGGCGGGGCGGCCGCGCGGGCTCGAAGTATGCCGATACGACGTCGCCGCGCGCGCGCCGCCTCGCCTCAGCCTCCGCGGCCTCGCCTCGCTCGCTGCTCCGATCGAAGGCTGGCCACCAGCACTCGCCGGGCGAGCGTCGATGGCTTCATGCGCGCTGAGGTGTGTGCTCGACGTCTCCGGCCGGGGCGCTACGCGCCGCCGTCGGTCGCCGCGTCCGCCGCGCTCTCCTCGATGATCTTCTGGATCATGGCCGTCAGGTCGTTGGCGTTGCGGCGGATCGCCTTGAGCTGGTTGCCGCCGCCCTCGGGGGGCAGGCGCGAGATCAGGATGTCGGCGGCGAGCGAGATCGCGGCCGCCGGGTTGATCAGGTCGTGCCCCAGCGTCGAGAGCATGCGCTCGCGCGTGTGCACCGCCTGCCGCAGGCGGCGCTGCACCCAGAGCCGGTCGAGCACGAGGGCCGCGCGGCGCGCGAGGGCCTCGGTGACGCCGAGGTCGGCCGGCGCCAGCGCCTCGCGGTCGCCCGTGCGCGCGAGGGCCACCACGGCGACGCCGCCGCGGAGGCGGAACGGCACGACGACGAGCGACCGGAGGCCCAGGTCGCGCACGACGTCGCCGACCTCCGCCGAGCCGGTCGCCTCGCTGGCGGCCGCCGGGGTGAGGCCGGTCACGAGGCGCGGCCGCTCGAGGCGCAGGACGTCGCGGCCGGTCGGCGGCCCGGCCGGGCCGAAGATCGGCAGGAGCGGCTCGAGCGCCCACAGGGCGGCCTCCTGCTCGGGGTCGCGGTGCGTGCGCGCGGTCACGGCCCCGTCGCGCTCGAGCACTCGGACCAGCGCCAGGTCGCCGAGCGCCGGCACCACCGCCTCGACCAGGACGCGCGCCGCCTCCTCGACCGACTCGGCCGCCCCGATCCGCTCGAGGCCCTCGAGCGCGAGCGACCGCGCGCGCCGCGCCTCGTCGGCGAGGATGACCACGGCGCCGGCGGGCGTGGCCGCGCCCTGCGCCGTGATCGGCTCGACCCTGAGCTCGACCGGCCCGGCCCCGAGCCGCAGCGTCCGACGGGCCACCCCGGCCTCGCCGGCGAGCACCCGTCGCAGGTCCTCCGCGGCCGCCGCACCCTCGGGGCTCCGGCCCTCGCCGACGAGCTGCGCCAGCGGCCGTCCGACCGCCTCGGCCCGCCGCCAGCCGGCGAGCTCCTCGGCCGCGCCGCTCACGTAGGTCACCACGCCCTGGACGTCGACCGTCAGCACGGCCGGCGGCGCACCGTCCGCGGCGGCCTCGGCCGCGGCCATGAGCGCACGCGGCTCCTGCGTCAGGTCGACGGGCGCCGGGTCGACGTGGATCACCGCGCCCACGGTCCCCCGCAAGGTTGCGGGCGAGACCTCCACACGACTCACGGGAGCCCCCCTTCGGCGATGCGAGCGCGCGCGACACCGTCGTCGGGACAGCGATCCCCTCCGACGCAGCGCGCGCGCAGACCGACTCGTCTCGATGCGCTGATTCTACCGCGCGCGCGCAGGTCGGGTCGCGCGCGCTCTTCGTCACTCGTTCGACCCGAACATGCGGGAGGGTTGACGAACGCGCGCGCAGGTGTCGGACCCCGACGCGCCCTGCTACGGAGGCAGGCGCGCCGGGTCGAGCTCGCTCTGCGGCGGGTTCTTCTGGTCGCGCGGCGAGAGCAGCGGCGGTCCGTCCATGATCAGCGGCCACGGGATCGCGAGCGCGGGGTCGTCCCAGGCCACGCCGAGCTCGTCGTCGGGGTCGTAGTAGCGGTCCACCTGGTAGGTCATCGTCGACCGCTCGATCGCGTAGTAGCCGTGCGCCACGCCCGGCGGGATGTAGACCCCCAGGTCGCGCCCGTCGCCCAGCTCCAGGGTGGCCACGCGCCCGCGGGTCGGCGAGCCGCGGCGGAGGTCGGCCAGCGCCACGAACACGCGGCCGGCGGGCACGTACCAGTAATCGGCCTGCTTGAGGTGGTAGTGGAGCCCGCGCAGGACGTGCGGCTCCGAGTCGGACCGGTTCCCCTGCACCATCGCCGGCCGCCCCGGGAACCACTCCTGCCGGTAGCTCTCGATGAAGCGGCCCCGCGCGTCGACGTGCGGCTTCAATTGCACGACGCGCACGCCCGGGATCACCTCGGCGGCGAGGGCGTGATCGGCCACGCTCATGGCTGCTCCTCCTCCAGCTCGTCCGACGACTCCGCGTGCTCGTGCCCGACCGCGCCGACGAGGTTCTGCGGGTCCTTGACGTACAGCTCCGAGTAGCCGCAGCGGCGGCACACATAGACCTCGAACTGCCCCACCTCTTTGGCCGAGATGGCGTCCGCCCGGCCGATCGCCAGGCACAAGGCCACGTTGCCGCTGCCCCGGTCCATGATGCACGGCGAGTAGAAGATCCGCCGGCTCCCGCACTTGACGCAGCGCTTCGTGACCTTCATCGGCTCGCACCTCCTCCGCACCCCGCGGACCGGGGTCGCTGTCGCCGTAAGTCCACGGCGACCGTGGGCCCGGGGGGGCCCTTCACCCGCCCCGCGGGGAACTTCCCGGAGACCGCCTGCCGGATTCGGCCCGGACCCGGCCGACGCGCCCGGAGTCGCCCGGCCCCGGAACCCGCCCGGAGTCCGCGGACTCGGCCCCGGGGTCGGAGGCCGGGTACGGACCGACGCCCCGGCCGGAGGCCGGGGCGTCGCTGCTTTGGAGGTCCGCGAGGCGAGAGACGTCTAGCGGCGCCAGACCGTCGAGACGTCGGCCGGGCCGAGGCCCGTCAGACCCATGAGCGAGTTCACCGACCGCGACTGGGCCTGCGTGATCGCCATGTCGCCCATGATCGCGTTGGCCGAGCAGATCAGGTTCGGGTCGTGGGCCACGGCCACGCTCCAGATCCCGAAGGCCGGCAGGTTGATCCCGTTGAGGGCCTGCTGGCTCACGCCGGCGAAGGCCAGGAAGCCCGTCAGGAGGCCGTTGACCAGGGCGCCCGGCGAGAGCAGGCTGCTCGAGCTGCCCAGGAGCAGGTTGCCGAACGAGGCCGGGTTGCTCAGGCCGGTCGTGTAGCCCTGGAGGAAGGCGTTCAGCAGGTTCATGACGCTGTTGCCGCCGGTGGCGGGCAGCGTGATGCCCATCTGCGCCAGGAGCGAGGTCACCGACAGGCCGGCGGGGAGCGTGTCGATGATCACGTCGGCCGCCGTGTCGATCACCGAGATGTCGCCGCTGAAGGCGTTGGCGACGTAGACCCGGTCCTCGGCCATGTTCGTGGCCGCGTCGATCGGCAGCATGCCGCCGCGGATGCGGGCGCGGATCTGGCCGGTGACGAGGTCGACGACCACCGTCTCCTGCGACATGGCGCAGGCCACGTAGGCCTTGTTGCGGGCGATCGTCACGCCGATCGGCGCGCGGCCGACGTCGATGTAGTCGATCACCTGCTCCTGCCGGGCGTCGATCCGCATCAGCTTGCCCGTGATCAGGCAGGTGACGACGGCGACGTCGTTGTTGCAGGCGACCTTCGCCATGCCGAGGCCGGGCACGGGCGACGCCATGAACGAGTTCAGCGCGCCGCTCGGGTTCGCCAGGATGTTGCCGAGGTTGATCGGCGCCATGCCGATGATCGACTTCGTCGGCTGGTTCGTGGTCGTGTTGATCACGGTCACGTTGAGGAGGTTGGCCGAGAAGGCCTTCGTCCCCAGCGGCGTGACGGCGATGCCCGTCGGCCGGACCATGGGCTTCAGGATCGAGTCCAGGAAGCTCAGGAACGACACGCCGGTGATCGGCTGCGACGTGACGTCGATCGTCCCGGCGACGTTGTTGGCCAGGCGGTCGATGACCGTCACGTCCTGGCTGAGGGCGTTCGCCACGTAGGCGTCGTTGCCCCAGCTGGCGACGTCGACCGGGCCGTTGCCGACCAACCAGCGGTTGCCGGGCTGGCCCGTGACCGCGTCGACGTGGATGAGCTCGTCGAGGTTGAACGACGAGATCAGGGCGTCGGACGCGATGACGGGGGTGGTGCCCCCGCCGCCGCCGGGGTTCGTCCCCGAGGTCACGCCACCGGGCGTCCCGCTGTTGACGGGGGCAGTGGCCGACCCGCGGCTGCTCTTCCCGCCGCCGCCGCCGCATCCGGTCAGAACGAGCAGGGTAGCGCAGATCGTCAGAGCGTTGCGAGCGCGCAAGGGAACCTCCTCAGCAGTGCCCAACCCCAGGCTTGCGTGCCCAGATTCTAGTGATCGGCGTTGGCATAAACAAATGGAATCCAGGAATCTGCAGCGTTTCGCTTGCTTTTCGTCAGAATTCGGAATTCCTGTTCTGGGTAAAGGGCTTAGGGATGGGTGCGACGAACCGTGGAACGAAAGGGATGGCCGATGCCGGCCCTTCCTCCGGGTCCGCGCGCGACGCGACCCCGTTTTCGGGGCCTCCGTCGCCTCGATCGCGGGAGGGGCGCAGCCGTTTCGCGGCGCAGAGCCGCCGCGACGGCGATCCGACGGCGATCCGCGATCCGGCGCAGCAGGTTAAGGCCCGACGTCCGGCGTTCCGCCGGCTCGGCAGGGGCACGAGCCACCGCCATGGCGATCGTCGCCGTCGGCGCAGCAGGCTGCGCCCGTCAGCGGAAGTCCGGGCGAGAAGCTCCTCAGCAGGACAGCCGCCCCACGGGGGTGGCCGCAGGTCGGCGCAGCAGCCTTCGCCGACGGAGCTGGAAGCCCGGGACGAGTTCCTCGCAGGTCACGACCGCCGCCATGGCGGTCGTCGCCTCCCTCGGCGCAGCGGACTGCGCCGCTGCGGCCCGCACCCGGTCGTCCTTCTACTCCCCGCTCGCCCTCTCACCGGTGTCCCGCCCGGCGCGCCCCCGAGCACACCGCCCCGGGCTCCCGCAGCAAGAGCCTCAGGCGAGGGCGAGGAGGGCGAGGCGATGCGGCGCGAAGGCGAGCGACGGCGGCCTCAGGGCCGCCTAGCGAGCCTGAGCGCCGCAGCGCCCGCCATCCTCGCCCGCAGCCGCGATCACACGAACGGCGATCAGGGTGATGTCGTCGTGCTGCTCGGCGCCCGCCGAGTGCTCCTCGATCGCGGCGAGGACGGCGGCGACGAGCTTCGCCGGGGGGAGGTGGCCGTTCTGGCTCAGGACGGCCGTCAGGCGGTCCATGCCGAACTGCGCGCCCTGCGGGTCGACGGCCTCGGTGACCCCGTCCGTGTAGAAGAGGATCTGGTCGCCCGGACCGAGCGCCAGGCGCCGCTCCTCGAGATGCGGGCCGATGTCCGCGACCACGCCGAGGACCAGCCCGCCCGTGTCGACCCTCTCCACCGAGCGGTCGGCCGCGCGGAACACGAGGGGCCGCTCGTGGCCGCAGCCGGCGAGCAGGAGGCGCCCGGTGGCCACGTCGATGTAGGCCAGGAGCAGGGACATGAACATGCCCGGCTTGAGGTCCTGCTTGAGGATCGCGTTGGTCTCGCGCAGCACCGCGCGCGGGAGCCCCCCGCGGGCCACGAGCGAGCGCAGGACGCTCCGGGCCATGACCATGACCAGGCCGGCCGGGACGCCCTTGCCGGAGACGTCGCCGATCGCCACGTAGAGGTTGCGCACGCCCTGGACGGTCGGGCCCCAGATGTAGTCGAAGTAGTCGCCGCCGACCTGCTGGGCGGTCTTCATGCGCCCCGAGAGCTCGAGGCCCGGGACCTCCGGGTCGCCGCGCGGCAGGAGGGCGACCTGGATGCGGCTGGCGACGCGGAGCTCGGAGAGGATCGCCTCCTTCTCCTTCGCCTCGCGCAGGAGGCGCGCGTTCTCGATCGCGATCGCCGCCTGGTCGCCGAAGGCCATGATCAGGTCGCGGCCCTCGTCGTCGAACTGCCCGGTGTTCGACTGCGAGTCGAGGTAGAGCGTGCCGATCACGCGTCCGCGGGCGCGCAGCGGCACGCACAGGAGCGAGCGGAGCTCGAGGGCGGCGATGCTCTTGAGGTCGCGCAGGTCGAACTGGGCGTTCGACGTGAGGACCGGCTCGCCCGACTTCACGACGCGGCGGATCACCGAGTTCGAGATCTTGAACTCGGGGCTCTGGACGACGCCGTAGTCGATGTTGCGCGCGACCTTGAACTCGAGCTGCTGCTCGCGCACGAGGATCAGGAAGCCGCGGGCGGCGCCGATCAGGTGGATCGCCGTGTCCATGATGAGCTCGAGCAGGACCGACAGGTCGGTCTCGCTGTTGAGCTCCTTGTTGATCTCCTGCAGGATCAACAGGTTGGAGAGGCGGCGCGCCGTGACGTCGTCGTCCTTGCCCCCGCCGGGGACGAACAGCACGACGGTCTGCCCGAGCCGGATCCGGTCGCCATAGCGCAAGGTCGCCGACTCGCTCACGTGCGTGCCGTTGACGAACGTGCCCGTGCGCGAGCCCTTGTCGCGCACCGCCCACGCGCCCTTGCTCTCGGCGATCGTGCAGTGCCAGCGCGAGACGTCAGGGTCGCCCTCGACGACGATGTCGTTGTCGGCGTGGGCGCCGATGCGCGTGCGCGGGCCGCGCAGGTCGTGGAAGCGGTGGTGGAGCCCCCCGCGCATGACGATGACCCGCGGCATGGGGTCACGATACCGCTTCGGGCCGGCGACGCGGTAGCCCGCCGCCCGCCCCGTCCCTCGGCGGTGGGGGGAGCCCCCCGGGAGGCCGAGCGGCGGCCGGCCGGCCAAGCCGCTTCTCGGCGGGTCGGCGACCGTGGTAGAGTGCCCCCCGTGACGGAGCGCGGCGAGTTCACCCGCAAGTTCGATCGCGACGTCCTCCACGACGCCTCCGCCGAGGCCGAGGAGCGCGACGTCCAGCGCCGCCGCCTGGCGGCGGAGGACGCGGCCCTCGAGGCCGAGTTCCTCAAGGTCCTCAACGTCCTCGAGCACCGCGGCGGCTGGCTGCGCGAGCGCTTCCCCCGCATGCGCGAGCCGAAGTCGGTCGACTTCCGCGGGCGGCGCTTCGAGTTCGCCGATGCCGGCGGGACGATCGTCGGCTGGATCGAGTTCCGCACGCGCCTGAGCGACAGCCAGCAGGCGATCGTGATCGAGTCGTTCATGCAGCTCGACGACGTGTTCGCGCGCCGCTACGACTACGTGAGCTTCCCGAAGGACCACGTGAACCTCGACCGCTCGCGGCGCTTCGTCGAGTCGAAGCTGCTCGAGTTCGCCGGGCCCTACCAGGACCGCTACGGGGCGAGCGCGCCGCGGTGAGCCCCGCGGAGCGGCGGCGGACCCTCGAGGTCCTCGACCGCCTGGAGCGCGCCTACCCCGACGCGCGCTGCGCGCTCGACTTCGACACGCCCCTGCAGCTCCTGATCGCCACGATCCTCGCCGCGCAGGCGCAGGACAAGCACATCAACACGGTCACGCCCGGGCTGTTCGCGAAGTACCGCACGGCCGCCGACTGGGCCGAGGCGCCGCTCGACCAGCTCGAGGTCGACCTCAAGCCGACCGGCTTCTTCCGCAACAAGGCGAAGGCGGTCAAGGCGACCTGCCAGGCGCTCGTCGAGCGGCACGGCGGCGCGGTGCCCGAGGACCTCGACGCGCTCGTGGCCCTGCCCGGCGTCGGCCGCAAGACGGCCAACGTGGTCCTCGGCAACGCGTTCGGCCACCCGGACCGGGTGGCCACGGACACCCACGTGCTCCGGCTCTCGGCGCGGCTCGGGTTCACGGAGGAGACCGACGCCGCCAAGGTCGAGGCCGACCTCGAGGCGCGCTGGCCGGCGCCCCGCCGCACGCGCGCCTGCCACCTGCTCCAGTTCCACGGCCGGCAGGTGTGCGTGGCCCGGCGGCCGCGCTGCGACGCCTGCCCGGTCAACGACCTGTGCCCGTCGGCCTTCCGCGTCGAGGCCGAGGCGAAGGACGAGGCCGCCGCCCGGCGCCCGAGGCCGGCGAAGAAGGTCGGCAAGAAGACGAAGAAGGCCGGCCCGGCGCGCCGCGGCCGGTAGCACACCGGCGGCCGGCGCCCTGGTAACATCGGCCGCTCAGCCCAGGTCGAAGGGGCCGCCGCGGGCGTCCCCGGGGAGAGCCGCCCTGCCCCAGGTATCGCTCGACGGCATCGAGATCCAGCTCACGCACGCCCGGCCCGCCGACGAGGTGGCCGCTGACCTGGAGCGCTTCGCGCAGGACGTGGCGAAGAACCGCTTTCCGGAGTGGGGCGTGCAGATCCTGCGCGAGGGCGAGCGCATGCGCCTCGTCGGCCAGCGCGACGGCTCCCGCTTCGACGCCTCGGTCGTGAGCGACGCCAGCCGCGTGGTGCTGTCGCTCCGAGGCGTCGCCGAGCTGGGCTTCCTCAAGTACACGGCCGCGGGCGGCGCGGAGGGCGTGCGCGAGCGCGTGCGCGCCTCGCTCCTCGCCTCGCTCCGCCAGCAGTTCGGCGGCTAGGGCGCCCGATGGACGCCGCCGGTCGCGAACAGCTCTTCGTGCAGATCGGGATGCAGCAGCGGCTGTTCACCCGCGAGCAGGCCGACGACGCCCGCCGCGCCGGCGGCCCGCTCGCCGAGGCGCTCGTCGCGCGCGGCGTCCTGGCCCGCGAGCAGGCGCGGGGGCTCGAGCGGGCCGTCGTCTATCGCCTGGGCCGGGACGAGGACAAGCGGATCGCGCAGATCATCGTCGACAGCGGCTACTGCCCCGAGCCGCGCGTCCAGGAGGCGCTGCGCCGGCAGAAGGACCTCTACGCCCGCTCGGGCGAGCTCGTGCGCCTGGGGACCCTGCTCATGGGCGACGGGGCGCTGACCGACTCGCAGCACATCGCCGCGGCCAAGATCTTCCACATCGAGCGCGCCGGCCTGCGGCCGGGGACGCTCGAGTCGCGGTGACGGCGCCTCACTCGAAGCGCGCGAGGACGTAGCGCCCGTCGCGGCGCGCCAGCGTCGCCCTGAGGGCCACCGGCGGGTCGTCGAGCAGCCCGGCGACCTCGACCGAGACGATGAGGTCGTCGACGTCCGCGCCGGCCGGCGCGTAGCGCACCGTCGCCCGGAGGCCCTGGTCGAGGAGCAGGGCCCCGTGGCCCTCGACGCGGCCGGCCGCCTCGGCGTCGCGCGCCGCCCAGGCGACGGCGGCGAAGGCCGCCTCGCGGGCGGCGCTCCGGCGGCCGGACAGGCCGGCGAGCTGCACGCCGTGCCCCGCCGAGCGGAGGAAGATCCCCGCGCTGACGAGCAGGAGCGTCGACGTCGCCAGCGCGACCAGGGTGAACGTCGCCCCGCGGCGACCGCGCGCGCGCCTCATGGCGTCAGCTCCCCCCGCGGGGCCGCGACGCGCCGGAAGGTCCGCCGCACGGCGCCCGCGCCGCCCTGCTCGGCGAACACGGCCTCGACCACGACGAGCGGCGATCCGCCTGGGGCCGCCTCGAGCGCCACGCGCAGCTCGGCGTTGCGCGGGTGGTCGACCCGCCGCTCGCCCTCGACCCGCTGCCCGGCCTCGTAGCGGACGGTCACCCCGTCGTGGCGGACGACGACGAGCGCGCCGCGGTCGAGCTCGAGGCGCCGCGCGGCCTCGACGTCGCGGCGCACCGCCCCGAGCAGGGTCGAGGCGTCGAGCTCGATGTCGATCAGCGCCTGCTGCAGGGCCAGGCTGCGCCGGGACATGGCCTCGAGGCCGACCAGGACGACCATGGCAGAGGAGATCAGGCCCAGGTAGACCATGAGCTCGACGAGGGTCGTCCCGCGCCGCCGTCGCGCGCTCATCGCCGCCCCTCCCCCGCCGGCGCGCCCGTCGGCGCGGAAGACACGGTCGACAGGCGCACGCGGGCGCGCCGCCCCGGGCCGTCCTGCCAGCTCACGACCGCCCGCACCTCGAACAGCCCCTGCGCGTCGCCCTCGGCCAGGCGCAGCCCGCGCGCCTCGACGCGGCCCGCCGCGCCGGCGAGGCCGTGCCCGGCGGCGGGCGTGAAGGCGGCGACGAGGCGGAAGCCGTCGGCGTCCGCGTCGCCGTGCGGCAGGCGCGGCAGCCCCTCGAGGCGCACGCGGTCGATCGCCTCCTCGGCGGCGGCCACGGCGCGAGCGTGCTGGTCGCTCGCTGCGATCGCGTCGAACTTCGTGCGCGTGATCGCCGCGAACGCGCCCAGGGCGCTGGCGAGCAGCAGCATGCCCGTGACGAAGTCGGCCAGGGCCACTCCCCCGCGGCCGCCGTCCGCGGCGGGCGCGCCACACCGACGACGGCGCCGGCTCACATGGCCTCCCTGAGGCTCACGTTGCGCAGGACCTCCTCGAAGGTCGTCAGGCCCTGGGCGGCCTTGGCCAGCCCGTCGTCGAGCAGCGTGTGCCAGCCGCGCTCGACTAGGTGCCGGCGGATCGTGCTCGTGCGCGCCTTCTCCAGCACCAGCCCGCGCACCTCCTCGTCGACGTCGAGGAACTCGGCCAGCGGCAGCCGCCCGGCGAACCCGGTGAACTGGCAGGCCTCGCAGCCCTTGCCCCGGTAGAACGACAGCGCCTCGGCGTCGCCGCCGCGGTAGAGGCGGCGGATCAGGTCGAGCTTGCTCGGGTCGAAGTCGATCTGCTCCTTGCAGCCGCCGCAGAGCCGCCGCACCAGGCGCTGCGCGATCGTGCCGGTGAGCGCCGAGGCGACCACGAAGGGCTCGAGGTCCATGTTCACGAGGCGCGTGACCGTCTCCGGCGCCGAGCCCGAGTGCAAGGTCGAGAGGACCAGGTGCCCGGTGAGCCCGGCGCGGAGGGCCACCTCGGCCGTCTCCACGTCGCGGATCTCGCCGACCATGATCACCTCGGGGTCCTGGCGCAGCGCCGCCTTGAGGCCCGCCGCGAAGTCCAGCCCCACCTGCCGGTTGACCTGCATCTGCGACCACAGGCCGAACTCGAACTCGACCGGGTCCTCGATGGTGATGATCGAGGCGTAGGCGTCGAGCTCCTGGGCGACCTCGTTGAGGAGCGCGTAGAGCGTCGTCGTCTTGCCCGACCCCGACGGCCCCGTGAGCAGGAACAGCCCCTCGAGGTCGAAGATGATGTTGCGGATCCGCCGCTGCATGGCCGGGTCGTAGCCGATCTGCTCCAGCCGGAAGAGCGACGCCTCGGTGGAGAAGATGCGCGCGACGACCTTCTCGCCGCCGACCGTCGGCACGACCGACACGCGCAGGTCGGTGCGCCCCTCGCCGGCCTCGAGGCTGATGCGCCCCTCCTGCACGATCTCGCGCCGGTGCGAGAGGAGGTCGGCCAGGACCTTGACGCGCGAGACGAGCTGCTCGTGGAGCTCGACCGGCAGGTAGGCCGCGTCCTGGAACACGCCGTCGATGCGGTAGCGCACCCGCGAGCCGCGCACGGTCGGCTCGATGTGGACGTCGCTGACCCGGGCCAGGACCGCCTTCTTCAGCAGGACGTCGCACACCTCGGAGATGCGGAACGCGTCCTTCGAGGTGACGCCCTGGATGTGCCGCGCCAGGTCCGGCAGGGACGCGCGCCGCAGCTCGTCGAGGTGCACGCGCTCACCCGCCGTACATGTTCGTGAGCGGGACGAAGCAGGCCAGGAACATGAGGAACACGACGCCGCCCATGAAGATCAGCAGCAGCGGCGAGAGGAACTTCGTGATCAGCGTCGTCTGCTGGTCGACGGCGAGGTCGAACTCCTGCGCCAGCTCGGCCAGGGCCTCCTCGATGATGCCCTTCTCCTCGGCCATCTGCAGCTTCCACACCATGGTCTCGGGGAAGACGTCACCCCCGGCGAGGTTGCGCGAGAACGAGCCGCCCTCCTCGACCGCGGCGCGCAGCTCGTCCAGCTTGCGGGCGATGCGGTTCTGGCCGACCGTGCGGCCGGTCAGGCGCAGCGCCTCGACCATGGAGACGCCGTTGAGCAGCAGGTCGCGCATGGTGCGCGTGACCTTCATCAGCGCGGCGCGCTCGAACAGCTTGCCGAAGAGCGGCACCGAGAGGAGCACGTCGTCGTATTCCTCGCCCATGCGGCGCACCTTGCGCAGGCCGAAGCCGGCGAGGACGACCACGGCGGCGACGATGCCCAGGGCCACGACGGGGAAGCCGAGCACCTGGACGCCGACCACGTTGCTCACGGCGAAGAGCACCCGCGTGCTCGTGGGCAGCTTCAGCCCGGGCTCGCCCGGGGACGCCTCGACCGCCCCGGCGAGGGCGTCGCGCTTGACGAGCATCTCCTCGAACTGGGGGGCGACGAAGACGAGGAAGAAGAGGACGAAGAGGAAGATCGCCGTCGAGATCACCGCCGGGTAGGTGATCGCCTCGACCACGCGCGTCTTCACGCGCCTCATCGCCTCGGTGTGCGAGTTGAGCTCGTCGAGGATCACGGCGAGGTTCCCGGTGGACTCGCCCGCGCGGATGATCTCGAGGTGCAGGCTGGAGAAGGTCTCGGGGTGCTTCGAGAGCGCCTCCTGCAGGCTCCGCCCCTCGTCGAGGTCGTGCTGCACCTCCTCGACCAGCCGCCGGAAGCTGTCGTCCTTGATCTCGCGGGCCAGGATCCGCAGCCCCTTGGCGATCGGCATGTTGAGCCGGGCCATGGAGGCGAGCTGGCGGTTGAAGAACAGGACGTCCTCCGGCTGGAGCCGGATCGGCGCGCGCGTCGTCGCCTGGGCGTTCTCGGTCATTGCGTCCTTCGCTTCGGGCCGTCGTGCGGGTCGGGCGAGCCGCCGTCCGTTCCGAGAAATCGTCGGAGACCCATGCGCTGCAAAGACTTGAGGGCGCGAGAAGCTACCATGGGCCTGCAGGAATGTCAAACTCGGGGCGCACCTGGTCGGGCCCGCGCGGGCGCTCGCCGAGCGCGCAGGCGCCCGCGGGCGCTTGCCTTGCGGCGTACCAGGCAGGGTGCTACCCTCACGCACGAACTCCCGCTCAGGCCCCAGCATGTTGGGCGGGAGCCGGGTTCGTCGTGGGCGCCGGAGCGGCCACGCCGAGACGGACCGGGTGAGGCGACCCCGCGGTGCGAGTCGGAACGGGTGCGGCGCGCGCGACGGCGCGCTTGGACCCGCGACCGACCTGAGCAGGAGCACCATGCCCCGCAACGACGACCCGTTCGACTTCGACATCGACTACGGCGACCCGAAGCCCGCTGCCAACCCGTTCTCGGCGCCGCCCGCCCGCGGTGGCCCCGCGCCGGCCTTCGGCAACGACCCGTTCGGCGACCCCTTCGGCCCGCCGTCCGCCGCGCCCGGCCGCGGCGGGCCTCCGCCGGCCGGAGGCGACCCCTTCGGCGGGGACCCCTTCGGCGACCCCTTCGGCGGCCCGCCGCCCGCCCCGGCCTTCGGGCCCTCGCCCGGCTTCGGCCCGCCGCCCGGCGGCGGCGGCGACCCCTTCGGCGACCCCTTCGGCGGCGACCCCTTCGGTGGTCCGCCCCCGGGGGGGCCGGCGCCTTTCGGCGGCCCACCGCCCGGCGGCGGCTTCGGCGGCCCGCCGCCCGGTCGGGGTCCGGCGCCGGGCCGTCCCGGTCCCGCCGCCGATCCGTTCGGCGGCGACCCCTTCGGCGGCGACCCCTTCGGCCCGGCGCCGGGCGCACCCCAGGCAGGCGCCGCGGTCGACCCGTTCGCGGACCCGTTCGGTGACCCCTTCGCCAGCCCGCCTGGGCCGGCACCCCAGGCCGCTCCGCCGATGGGCGCCGCGCCGGCCGACCCGTTCGGCGGCGACCCCTTCGGTGACTTCGGCGCGCCGGCGGCCGCGCCGGCGGCGCCTCAGGCGCGAGGCGGGGCCGCGGCCCCGCCGCGTGCTCCGACGCCGCTGCCCAAGCCCACCGGCGGGACGGCCAAGATCGGCGGCGCGCCGGGCGGCGGCGACTTCCTCGACGACCTCTTCGGCGACGACATCCTCGGCGACGCCGCAGGCGCCCCGCCGGCGCCGCCGCCCCCGCCGGCCCCGCCCAAGGCGGCCCCGGCGCCGCCGACGCCCCCCAGGGGCGCCGCCGGCACCCCGGCGACGAAGAAGCTCAAGCTCGACGCCGCCGGGCCGTGGGCGGCCGCGTTCAGGAGCGTGGACCTGGGCATCGAACCCGGGACCACCGACGACGCCGGGCGCGTCGCCGCCCTGCGGCGCCATGGCCTCGGCGTCCTGGGCAAGGACGCGCTCCTCGCGCTCATCGCTCAGGCCCGCTGATCGATCATCACCCAGAGGGAGCACCCAGAGGAGCCCCGTGCCGACACTCGAGATCCTCAGCGGCGCCCACGCCGGCCAGACCTTCAACTTCTCGGAGGAGGCCAAGATCGGCAAGGACGAGAGCTGCCTGGTCAAGATCAACGACCCCGGCGTCTCTCGCTTCCACGCGCGGATCGTCAAGGACGGCGGCGGCCTCCACATCGAGGACATGGGCTCGTCCAACGGCACCTACGTCAACTTCAAGAAGCGCGGCCAGGGCGAGAAGACCGCCCTCAGCGATCGCGACATCGTCTTCTTCGGCCGCACGGTGACGAAGTTCTGGTCCGAGGCGCCGCCGGAGAAGGGCGCCGGCGTGACGCTCGACTTCCTGCGCGAGACGTTCCCGATCAAGGGCTTCGCCTGCCCGCACTGCGACAAGAACCTCGAGCCCGACCTGCGGGCGCGGGTCCGCGAGCAGGAGCAGATCGAGGTCATTCGCCGTCTCGGCCTGCACCAGGTCGATCCTGCGACGCTCGAGCGTCTGATCGCGCAGGCCAAGTAGCCGACAGACGTTCCGCGGATCGGCCTGCCGGGCCACCAGGGACTTCGTAGCATCGCGGTAACGGCACGCGGGGGACCGGAGGTCTCCTGCGATGCGTCTCGTTCGCCTGCTGCTCGTGCTCGTGCTGGCGGTCGCCGTGGCGCTCGTCGCCGCGTGGGTCGAGCCGGCCACCTTCGACCTTCGCTACAACGGGTTCATCAGCCCGAAGTGACCTGGGCCCGTCGTCGCCCAGACGACGCATGAAGAACGCCCCGGCCACGAGGACCGGGGCGTACGCACGAACGCCCCGGCCGCGAGGACCGGGGCGTACGCACGAACGCCCCGGCCACAAGGACCGGGGCGCTCGAACAGACCCGCGAACTAGGTTGGACTAGTTGCGGTTCTTGGGGACGTCGGCGCCACCCGTCGGGTTGCCGTCGCCACCGTAGCCGGCGCGCGCCTTCGGGTGGAGGAAGCCACCGAAGCGCAGGTCGATCTTGCCGAGCGGCGTGTTGAGGACGCCGAAGTCGTTGCCGAGGATGATCGTGCCCTTGCCCTCGCCGACGTAGCCACCGCCCATGACACGGCCGCCCTCGATGAGGTAGGCGATGTTGTGGAACTGGTCGCTGGCGAAGACCTGGCCGAGCAGCGTGGTGCCGCCACCGATGCGGTACTCGTAGAGGTACTTGTCGACCTCACCGCGCTCGCCCGTCTGCGGGTTGAAGTACTGGGTGCCCAGGTAGACGATGTTGTCCGGGGCGCCGTGCTTCATGATCACCTCGCCCTCCGACGCACCAGGCGCCAGGGTCTCGGTGATCTCACAGCCGTACATCGTGGTCGAAATGCACCCATTCGCGGCCGCCGCGGCGACCAGGAGGGCGCTCAGAGCGAAGAACTTACGCACAGTGTCTCTCCTGTATCCCTGATGGCCTTAGTGGTTGCCCCGGCCCGACTCGCCGTACGAGCCGGCCCAGCCCGCGTCGCCGCCGTAGCCGGCACGGACACGGTTGTGCATGGCGCCGGTCAGAGCCATGAGAATGGCGCTGCCGTTGCCCTCACCGACGTAACCACCGTTCACGACCTTGCCGTTCTCCACGAGATAGGCAATGTTCGAGAACCGATCGCTCTGCATGAGCGTGCCGAGCAGCTTGTGGCCCTCAGCGATGCGATACACGACGAGATACTTGTTCCAGTGCTTGATGTTCGGCCCGACCGAGTTGCCGATCTCGATGATCTGATCCGGGCACCCGTGCTGGGTGTAGATCTCACCCTCCGGGCTGCCGGCGGCGACCACGGTGGTGTGCTCGCAACCGTACGTGTGATCCGAGATGCAGCCCACGGCGGTCACCGACGTCAGCGCCAGGACAGCAGCGAGTGCGCAAAGCTTCCTGAACATCCTGCCCCCTTTCCTTGTCTTCGAGGAGCGCCTGCCGCCCCTCACAACGTGGAGGACACACGTCCGATGTGTCCCGCCCCGAAGATGGTTGTGGCCGCGAAAGAGACCATATCGCCCGATGCCGTGTCAACTGCGAAGTCGATTTCGGCGACCGTGCAACCCATATGCGCCTAGTCAATTACACGGCAAGGACTTGCGTGTCCCGACGCGCGCGCCTCGCGCGCGGAGACCACGCCCTTTCGCCGCCGAACCAGCGGTGAGCGCGCGAGCGGGCGGCTAAGATCGTCCTCGCCGCGCGCGCGCGCGGCGTTCGGTGTCAGTCAGCGTGGAGACGCACGGGTGCGCCTGAGTGAGCGACCTCCCGCCGACGCGAGCGACGACCTCGCGCTCGTCACCCGCTGCGCCGACGGCGACGACGACGCGTGGGCCGAGTTCCTGCGCCGCTATGGCAACTTCCTCGACTTCATGATCCGTCGCGCGCTCGCCGGCCAGGGCGGTCGACTGCCCGGCCCCGACGAGGTGGCCGACATCCGCGACGAGATCCTCGCCTGGTTGCTCGAGAACGACGGGCGCGTCATGCGCACGTACCGCGGCGAGAGCCGCCTCACGAGCTGGATCGGCGTGGTGATCGGCCGGCGCGCGCGGCGGATCGCTCGCCGCGGCGCCGGCCTCGGCGCGAAGACCGTGTCGCTCGACGCGCTCACGCCGGAAGCGACCAGTCATCTCGCCGTCGACGCGCGCTCCGACCAGGGCGACGCGCGGCAGGAGGCGCTGGGGCGACTGAGCGCCGCCCTCGAGGCCCTGCCCGAGCGGGACCGGCGCCTGCTCACCGGGGCGTTCTACGAGAAGCGCTCCTACCAGGACCTCGCCGAGGACCTCGACGTAAGGCCTGACAGCATCGGGCAGCTCCTGTTCAGGGCCAAGCAGCGCCTGAAGAAGCAGCTCGGGGACCTCGGCTCGCTCGAACACCTGTCCGGGTTGCTCATCGCCCTGCTCTCCTTGGTCGAGAGGCGCTGATGCCCTGCCCTGACCCGATCGAGCTCTCCCGCCACGCCGACGGCGACGTCGCCGTCTCCGCCGGCGACCGGCGCGCGCTCGAGCGCCATCTGCGCGAGTGCGCCGCCTGCCGCGAGGCCGTCGACGACGACCACACCGTCGCCCTGGCCATGGGCAAGGCCGTGTGCCCCGACGCCGAGAGCCTGGCCCTGTTCATCGACGACGCCCTGGGCCCGCCGCGCGTGGACCTCGTCGCCGCGCACGTCCTCGCCTGCGCCCCCTGCCGCGACGTCGTCGCCTGGACGCGCGAGGCCTCCCACAAGGTCGACGAGCGTCAGGGCGAGCGGGTCGGCGCCCGCAGCGGCCGGCGCCGCGCGCGCATCCGCCCGCGCTCGGCCGTCCCCGGCTGGGTGCCGGCCCTGGTCGGCGCCGCGGCGGCCGTGCTCGTCGTTGCCATCATCATCGGCCCAGACCGCCCCGAGCACGTCCCGCAGCAGGCGCGCAGCCCGGAGCCGCAGCGGCCGGAGCCGACCCCGCCGCGCCCGGCGACCCCGGAGCCCGAGCGGCCGCGGCCCGAGACCCCGGACGCCGCCGTCGTCACGCCCCCGCCGGCGGAGACCCCGCCCGCGGAGGCGGAGACCCCCCCCGCGAAGACGGAGACGACCCCCGCGCCGGCCCCGGTCGGCGCCGACCCGACGCCCGCGCCG
>JAHBXY010000167.1 GCA_019636275.1 Planctomycetota bacterium
CTCGGCGGCGAGCGCCTGCACCAGGGGCGCCGGCGCGACCTCGCGCCGCGCGTCGACGACCTCGGTCGCCGCGACGGGCGCGGTCCGCAGGGGGTCGACGAAGCGCAGGGCCACGCCGGCGAGGTCGAGCGCGTCGCCCGGCGCGAGCGCCCGCGGACCGGCGAGCGGCGCGCCCTGCACGCGCGTGCCGGCGCTCCCGCGCAGGTCGACGAGCGTGTAGCCGGCGGCCTCGCGGCGGAGCTGGGCGTGCCGGGGGCTGGCCGGCGGCGGGAGCGGCACCTGGCAGTCGGGCGCGCTGCCGAGCGTCCAGCGGCGGCCGCGCACGAGCGGCCAGCGCCGCCCGTCGGCGGCCAGCAGGCACGGCGCCGAGCACGCGCCGCCGCGGAGCACCGCCTCGAGGTCGCGGGCGGCGAGGTCCGCGCGCGGGTAGCGCCAGGCCGGGTCGGGCGCGAGGAGGAGGTCGACGACGAGCGCCAGCTCGGCCGGCGCCCCCGGGGCGGCCTCCTCGAGCGGGGCGTAGTCGCCGGTCGTCGCCGCCTCCTCGACGGCGGCCGGGTCCTGGCCGGCGCCGAAGGGCGGGGCGCCGGCGACGAGCTCGTAGAGCGTGGCCCCGAGCGCGAACAGGTCGCAGCGCCCGTCGCGCGTCGCCGCGTCGGCCCACTGCTCCGGCGCCATGTAGGCGGCCGTGCCCAGGATCATCTGCGGCGACGTCACGCTCGTGGCGAACAGGTCCTTCGCCAGGCCGAAGTCCACGAGCGTCGCCGCGCCGTCGGGGCGCACGATCGCGTTGGCGGGCTTCACGTCGCGGTGGACGACGCCCTGCTCGTGCACGGCGGCCAGCCCGAGGGCCAGGTCGCGCGCGACCCGCGCGGCGTCGGACCACGGCAGCCGCCCCCGCCGGCGCAGGAGGGCGTGCAGGCCCTCGCCGGGGACGAGCTCGAGGACGAGGTGCGGGCGCTCGTGCTCGAGGTCCACGCCGAGGACCTGCACGACGTGCGGAGTCGGACGCACCTTGCAGAGGGTGGCCCACTCTCGCCGGGCGCGCGCGCGCCGCTCGGCGTCGGCCAGGGCCACCGGGTCGAGCAGCTTGACGACGACCGGCTGGCCGTCGGCCTCGCGGCGCGCCAGCCAGGCCTCGCCCATGGCGCCGCGGCCGAGCACGCGCTCGAGCCGGCAGCCCGAGAGGACCTGCCCCGTCGGGTCCGCGCGCTGCGCGCGCACCGGCCGGAGGAGCGCGTCGAGGTCGAAGCCGCCGTCCACTGCTGTGAGGATACGCCGGCGGGGAAGCCGCTCGCCATGACTCGGGCCCGGCCCCTGGACCTACTAAGCGTTGCGCTTGACCTCGAACCGCGTCGCGTAGCCCGAGACGTGGTGCAGCACGTGCGTCGCGCCGGTCACGTAGTACTTGCCCGACCACATGGCGCCCAGGCCCTCGAGCTCGATCACCTCGCCGGGGACGAGCGCGGCGTCGCCGACGGTGGTGCCGTGGCCCTTGCAGGCGTTCATCGCCTCCTCGTTGAGGATCGACGCGGCCATGGCGGCGGCCTCGCGCGGCTCGACGGTCGGGCGCACGGCGATGAGCCGCTTCGCGGCGCCGAACGCCTCTCGCGCCGCGTCGACGATGCTCGAGCCGAGGGCGCCGTGGACCGCGTCCGCCTTCGAGGCGGTCATGGCCTTCTGCGTGACGTCCCAGGTGCGCGCCTCGACCTCCGTGGGGAGGTTGGCGACGCTCTTGCGCACGTAGAAGCTCTTCAGGTCCTTGCCCCACTTGAGCGTCTTCGACGCGCCGGCCGTGGTCTGCGGCTTCTTCAGCACGAGCTTGTTCTCGGTCGAGAGCACGCGCACCTCGACGTGGTAGCGCCGGGCGAGCTCGTGCAGGAAGTCGACGTTCGACTGGTTGTTCTGGACGATGTAGGGGTGCTGGACCTCCGTGTCCTCGACCTGGGGCGTGAGCCCCACCTCGCTGGCGATCGAGGTGACGATGTCGGAGACCTTCTGGTTCAGGAACGTGCGCTGCTTGCGCCCGCGCCGCAGGCGGTGCTTGCGGTCGTAGGCGCGCACGATCACGAACGGGTTGCCCTCGATCGGGAACACCGGCTCGACGGCCACGATGTCGCCCTTGAACAGGCTGACGAGCTGCCCCACGTAGCCCAGCTTGACCTCGACCTCCCGCCCGCAGGCGAGGGCCGGCGCGTCGCAGATCTTGCCGCCCGGGTTGTCGAAGGTCAGGACGGCCATGTCGACGACGGAGAGCGACTGCTGCACCTCGATGCAGGTGAGCGCGCTGTTCATGACCGCCGACAGGGGCTGGCCGTCGATCGACACCTCGCGGTCGGGCGACTCGAGCTCGGCCGACCCGGTGCTCGCGGTCTCGTAGCGCGGCGCCGGCGGCGTCGCGGGCTGCTGCTCGCGGGGGCCCGCCTCGGGCGGGGCGTCGAACCGGGCGCGGACGGGCGAGGGCACGCGACGACCTCCGGGGAGGAAGGTTAGCACACCGCGCCGGGCGCGTCGGGCCTTGCCGGTCCGTCGGTTACGAGGTCAGTGGTCGCGGCGGCGGACGATGACGATCGTCGCCCCGAGGAGGGCCACGACCCAGCCCAGGGCCAGGGCGGTCGAGTGCGCCCAGGGCAGGGCGCCCGGGTCGAGCACCGGGACGGCCAGCGAGAGGTCGGCGGCGGCGTCGAGGTGGGTCACGGGCGGCGCCACCCGCTGGACCCAGCCCAGGCCCTCGGCCAGGCGCTCGGGCAGGGCGACGCTGGCGGGGAGGGAGGCGGTGCCCGCCGAGACCGCCCACACCAGCGCGGCGCCGGCGAGGCCGAGGGCGGGCGTGCGCGTGGCCACGGCGACGGCCGTGGCCACGGCCAGGAGCAGGGTGAACTTGAGGAGCAGGGGGCCGACGACGGCCAGGGCCTCGGGCACCCACACGCCGAACTTCAGCCCGCAGAGGGCCACGGCGAGGCCCACGAGCCAGGCGAGCTGGACGAGGCCGAAGGCGACCGCGCCGGCGAAGCGGCCGAGGACCACGTCGTGGCGGGCGAGCGGGCGCGAGAGGAGCAGCTCCGCGGCGCCCGGCTCGAGCGCGCTCGACACGGCGTCGCTCGTGGCCAGGAGCCCGAGGACGAGGCCGAAGAAGGAGGCGACGCCCTTGCCGAGGATGAAGGCGAAGAGGATCGCCGAGAGCAGGTAGGCCGCGGAGATGCGCGGCGGGAGGACGGGGTCGCTCTTCACCGTGAGGCCGTAGAGCCAGAGCGTCGTCGCGCGCGCCTGGTCGAGGGCCCGCTCGCGCGGCTCGCCGCGCAGGCCGACGAGCGACACGGCGTAGGCGAGGCGCAGCGAGGAGACCTCGGCGACGTCGGGCCCGGGCAGCACCGTGACCACGCCGCGGGCGAGCGCGGCCGCGTCGTCGGCGACCGGCAGCGGCGCGGCGGCGTCGCCGGCCTCGGCTCGCGCCGAGCCGGGCACGACGGGCAGGCCGAGCGACACCGTGCGCGGGAGGGGGCCGGCCGGCTCGGCGCGGGTCACCTCGAGCGTGAGGTCGAGGCCCAGGACGAGCGCGCCGACGAGCGCCGTGGAGGCGATCAGGTAGTACCAGAGCGTCCGCCGCCGCGAGGCGGCCACGAGGACGTCGCCGGCCAGCGCCACGAGCGCCTGCGTCCGCGGGCTCACGCCGCCGCCTCGGGGGGCGTCGGCGCGTCGCCCGCGCCGATCGCGTCCAGGAACACGTCCTCGAGGGTGGCCCGCGCGGTCAGCTCGCGCAGGCGCGCCCCGCGCGCGCGCAGCAGGTCGAGCACGCCGTCGATCGCCTCGGCGTCGTCGAGCGGCAGCACGAGCTCGGCCCCCTCCTGGCGGGCGGCGGGCGCGAGGGCGGTGAGGGCGGCGAGGGCCTCGGCCTCGAGCGGCGCGGCCAGGCGCGCGCGGTAGACGGTCCGGCGCCCGGCGTCGGCGAGGAGCGCGCGCGTGTCGCCGGCGGCCACGGTCTGCCCCGCCTTGAGGATCACGACGCGGTCGCAGCAGGCCTCGGCCTCGGAGAGCAGGTGCGTGTTGACGAGCACCGCCCGCCCCTCGTCGCGCAGGGCGCGCAGGAGGTCGCGCACGGCCCTGCGCCCCACCGGGTCGAGCCCGTCGGTGGGCTCGTCGAGGAGCACGACCGACGGCTCGCCCACGAGGGCCAGCGCCAGGCCCAGGCGGGCGCGCTCGCCCTTGCTGTAGGTGCTCACCAGGCGCGACCACACCTGCCCCGTCAGGCCCACGCGGTCGAGGAGCGTCGCGGTCCGGGCGCGGCGCTCGGCGCGCGGCAGGCCGAGGAGGCGCCCCTCGCGGTCGAGCAGCTCGGCCGCCGTGAGGTGGGCCGCGTAGCGCGGCGCCTCCGGGAGGTAGCCCAGGTGACGGCGCGCGTGAGGGGCGCGCGCGTCCTCGCCGTGGAGCAGCGCCTGGCCCGACGTGGGCCGGACGAGCCCGGCGAGGCACTTGACGGCGGTCGTCTTGCCGGCGCCGTTGGGGCCGAGCAGCCCGACGACCTGCCCGGGCTCCCCCTCGAGGCTCAGGCCGCGCAGGGCGTCGGCGCGCGCGCGCGGGTAGCGCTTGACCAGGTCGCGCACCTCGAAGGCCGGCATGGCGCGCGGATGCTAGCAGGCTTTCGTCGGGGCGGGGCGGCTCCGAAGTCCGGGGGTGACGACGCCGCGTCCAGAGCGCTCCGTGCCGGCCCCGGCGGCCGTCGAGCCCGCCTCAGGGCGCCAGGAGCCGGAACAGGGCGTCCGGGAAGAAGATCGCCACGAAGGCGCCCAGGGTGAGGAAGGGGCCGAACGGGATGTAGGGGTCGCCCGTGGCGAAGCGCGCCAGGAGGCCGGTCCCGGGGCGGATCGACAGGCGCTCGTCGGGCGCCGCCGGGCCCCGCGCGCCCGTGATGGCCAGGGCCAGGCGGCGCAGCGGGGTCAGGTCCTCGTCGTCGAGGTCGCGGCCGAGGATGTAGGGCCGCCCCGAGGCCGCCATGTGCACGAGGCCGCCGATGGAGCCTGCGAGGCAGGCGACCATCATGGTGACCACGACGCCTTGCCAGCCGGCGAAGCCGCCGATCATGCCCATGTACTTCACGTCGCCGAAGCCCATGGCGTCGCGGTCGAGGAGACGCGTGAAGACGACGCCGGTGCCGTAGATGAACCCGGCGCCGACGGCGGCGCCGAGCACGGCGCCGCCGAACGCGGCCACGTGCGCGTAGGCGCCGGGCGCGGTCCGCGGGAGGGCGGCCAGGGCCTCGAGCGGGCGGAGGAGCCCCTCGATCCCCCACCAGGCGAAGGCCGGGTCGAGGTGGCCGGCGAGCCAGCCGGCCGCCTGGGCCACGGGCGGGGCGGCGGGGGCGAAGGCGGCGGGGAGGGCCAGCACGATCAGCGGGGCGAGGATGATCCCCGGCACGTCGATCTCGTCGGGAATGATGCGGAAGTCGATGTCCGTGACCGTGCACACGAGGAGCGCCGAGGCGAGCGCGGCGTGGACGACGAACAGCGCCCAGCGGCCGGGGTCGTCCATGTGGCCCTGGAGCGTGCGCAGGGCCAGCCAGAGGAAGATCCCGGCGGTGAGGGCCTCGATCAGCGGGTAGCGGGCCGAGATCGCTCCGCCGCAGCCGCGGCAGCGCCCCCGCTGGAGGACCCACGAGACGATCGGCACGTTCTCCGACCAGGTGAGCTGGCGGCGGCAGCCGGGGCAGAACGAGCGCAGGGGGCGGAGGACGCTCAGGCACCGGCGCGGGAGCCTGAAGATGCACACGTTGAGGAAGCTCCCCACGCAGGCGCCCACGAGGGTCAGCCAGACGATGAGGAGCACCTCCATGCGGGCGATCGCGTCCATGGGCTCCAGGAGACGGCTCCGCCTACGCCGCGGCGCGTCGTGCCGCCGGGCGGGCGACGAGCATTAGACACGGGAGGGCGACGGGCGTGGCGGTCGGGAGGGAGACCGCCCGGGCGGCGCGCTCCCTGGCTCGCTGGCACGGCCAGGCCAGACGATGTAAAAGACAGCGGCGTGGCCGAGGGCGGTCGGCGCGCCCTCCGACCGGACCCCGGTCGGGTGGCAGCAGGACACGCAACGGGAGAGCGCGCGTGATCAGCGTCGAAGAACTCCTCCAGCAGCTCGTCGAGCGCGGCGGCTCGGACCTCCACATCACCGCCGGCGCGCCGCCGAAGATCCGCGTCGACGGCAAGCTGATCTCGACCGAGCACGCGATCCTCGACCCCGAGACGACGCAGAAGCTGGTCTACTCGATCCTCGACAACACGCAGATCGCGCGCTTCGAGAAGGACCTCGAGCTGGACATGTCGTTCGGCATCGGCGGCCTGGGCCGGTTCCGCACGAACGTGTTCATGCAGCGCGGCGCCGTCGGCGCGGTGCTCCGGGTGATCCCGTACGAGATCAAGGGCTTCCGCGACCTGGGCCTCAACGAGGACCTGTGCGCGCAGATCGCCTCGACGCCCAAGGGGCTCGTGCTCGTGACCGGCGCCACCGGCTCGGGCAAGTCGACGACGCTGGCGTCGATGGTCGACTACGTCAACCGCACGCGGAACGAGCACATCATCACGATCGAGGACCCGATCGAGTTCGTGCACAAGAACAAGCAGTGCCTCGTGAACCAGCGCGAGATCGGCAGCGACACGCACGGGTTCAAGGAGTCGCTGCGCGCCGTGCTGCGGCAGGACCCGGACGTGATCCTGGTCGGCGAGATGCGCGACATGGAGACGATCGAGGCCGCGCTGACGCTGGCCGAGACCGGTCACCTGACGTTCGGCACGCTGCACACGTCGGACTGCGTGCAGACGATCAACCGCATCGTCGACGTCTTCCCGGCCTACCAGCAGCAGCAGATCCGCACGGTGCTCTCGTTCGTGCTCATGGCGGTGTTCTGCCAGCAGCTCCTGCCGCGCGCCGACGGGCGCGGCCGCGCGCTGGCGGCCGAGATCATGATCGCCAACAGCGCGGTGCGGTCGCTCGTGCGCGACAACAAGGCCCACCAGATCTACAGCATCATCCAGACGAGCGGCAAGCTGGGCATGACCACCATGAACCAGTCGCTCTTCCAGCTGGTGCAGAAGCGCGTCGTCTCCTACCAGGACGCCTACGAGCGGACCTCCGACCCGGACGACTTCGTCCGCACCTTCCAGGCCCAGGGGGCGGTCGTCCCCGGCACGCCGGGGGCGGGCGGGGCGCAGAAGGTCGGGCCGAAGCCGGGCGCGCGCTGAGTCGACACGAGGCGGTGGGGAAGGTCGGGTGACACCGACCACCGAGGGGGGAGGTCGCGGAGCGGACGCAAGGCGTCTGGCCGCGGCCCCCGGATGAGGGGAGCGCATGGCCGAGTTCAGGTTTGAGGCGAAGGACTCCTCCGGCAAGCGCCAGGAGGGGGTCCTGTCGGCGGGGTCGGCCGACGAGGCCGCGAGCGACCTGTCCAAGCGGGGGCTGACCGTCATGGCGGTCACCCCGGTCAGCGGGGGCGGGGCGCGCGGCAAGCAGGAGGTCAGCGGCCTCCAGGCCTTCCTCACCGGCAAGGTCACGGCCAAGAGCGCCCGGGTCAAGCTCAAGGAGCTGGTGATCTTCACCCGCCAGCTCGCGACCATGATCTCCGCCGGCATCCCGCTGCTCGAGTGCCTCGAGATCCTCGCCGAGCAGGTCGAGAACCCCGGGTTCAAGGCCGTGCTCGAGGAGATCGTGCTCGACGTGCGCAGCGGCACCGACCTCTCGTCGGCGCTGGCCAAGCACCCGCGCGTGTTCGAGGACATCTACGTCAACATGGTCCGCGCGGGCGAGGTCTCCGGTCAGATCGACGAGATCCTCGTGCGCCTGGCCGAGTACCAGGAGGCCACGCAGAAGCTGCGCCAGCAGATCGTCAGCGCGATGACCTACCCGGTGATCTCGCTCCTGCTGATCTTCGGCATCGTGCTCTTCCTCCTCCTGGTGATCATCCCGAAGTTCAAGGAGATCTTCGCCAGCATGGGCGTCGAGCTGCCCTGGATCACCCAGGCGCTGCTCACCACGTCCGACTTCCTCCTCGACCAGTGGTACATCTGGGTGCCGGGCATGATCGGCGCCGGGATCGGCCTGCGCCTCTACACGAAGACGACCATCGGCCGGCGGCAGGCCGACTGGCTGAAGCTCTTCGCGCCGATCTTCGGGCCGCTGTTCAAGAAGGTCTCGATCTCCCGCTTCACGCGCACGTTCGCCACGCTCATCTCCTCGGGCGTGCCGATCCTCGGCGCGCTGGAGATCGTCGCCTCGACCTCGGGCAACGTGCACATCGAGGAGCTGGTCATGGCGGCGTCGGACAGCGTCCGCCAGGGCGACACGCTGGCCTCGCCGCTGGCCACCAGGCCCAAGATCTTCCCGCCCATGGTCACGCGCATGATCGCGATCGGCGAGAAGTCGGGCGCGCTCGAGCAGCTCCTGATGAAGATCTCGGAGTTCTACGACGACGAGGTCGAGGCGGCCGTCGAGCAGCTCACGTCGCTCATCGAGCCCCTCATGATCTGCATCATGGGCGTGCTCGTGGGTGGCATGGTGCTCGCCATCTTCCTCCCGATCTTCGCCCTGCAGAAGGCGCTGCAGAGCTGAGCGGTGCGCGCGAGGGCTGCGGGCGACGTTGCCGGCCGCGGCGGCGCGGCGTCCTCGCAGCATCGGCCCGGCTGAGCGCGGGGGCGCCGCGGCGGTGACCGGGCCGGCGGACGCCGCAGGCCCGGCGCCGGACCCGGGCCTCATCACGTTCGTCGAGGAGCACCGGCGGCAGTACGCGCAGCAGGTGCGGCGCGTCCTGCTGCTGCGGGTCGTGCTCATCCTCGTCGCGCTGGCCGTCCTCCTCATCTACGAGGAGGGCACGCCGCGGCTCCTGGCCGCGGCGTACGTCGTCCTCGTCCTGGCCACGGCCCTGAGCGCCGTGCACCTGGTGGTGTTCCGCTGGGTGCGCGACCACGAGCGCTTCGTGCTCGTGGGGCTCGTGCTCGACTTCGCCCTGGCGGCGGCGCTCTGCTACCTGACCGGGGGGGTGCTCAACGCCGGCTCGACGGTGCTCTTCTTCGCCGTGATCCTGGAGGCGGTCCTCCTGGTGTCGAACCGGGCGGGCGTGGTCGTGGCCTCGGCGGCGACCGTGGCGCTCGTCTCGATCGCCGTGGGCTACTGGTTCGCGTCGCTGGGCGACCTGCGGCTCCCGGGGGTCCCGCCGGCGCTCTACGCGCTCGTGCCGCATCGCTGGGGGCGCGTCGTCGCCAACCTCGTGGCCGTGTTCGTGGCCTACCTGGGGGTCGTCCTCCTCGCCGCGCGGCTCCCCTACCGCGTGGGCTCGGCGCGGATCCTCTACGACGAGGTGATCGAGCGCCTGCGCGACGGCCTGGTGGCGATCGACAACCGCGGGCACATCGTGCTCGTCAACCGCGAGGCCTGCCGGCTCCTCAACTGGGGCGGGCCCGGGGTGCTCATCGGGCGGCGCTTCGACCGGGTCCTGCGGCGGCGCGAGGACCGGGCCGTGCTCGACATGCTCGCGCGCGGCGCCGACGTGCAGGCGGAGCTGACGCTGGAGATCCGCGGCCGGCCGCCGCTCGACGTCGACGTGACCACGACGGTGCTGCACGACGGCGTGGGCCGGGTGCGCGGGGTCGTGGGCGTGTTCCGCGACCTCTCGCTCAAGCGCCGCCTCGAGGAGGCCGAGCGGCGCGTGGCGCGCCTGGCGGGCACCGAGGAGATGGCCATGGGCATCGCCCACGAGATCCGCACGCCGCTGGCGTCGATCCGCGGGTCGGTGCAGGAGCTCACGCGCCAGGCGCCGGCCGACTCGGCGGACCGGCGCCTGGCCGACATCGTGCGCCGCGAGTCGGACCGGCTCGACCGCCTCCTGCAGGACTTCCTCGACTACGCGCGCATGCGCCCGCCGCTCAGCGGGCCGATCGACGTGGGGCAGGTCCTGGGCGAGGTGGCGGAGCTCCTGCGCCGGCGGCCGGACGCGGCCGGCATCCAGGTGCAGGCGCCCGCGGCGGCCGCCGGCGCCTGGACGGTCACCGGCGACGGCGACCTCCTGCGGCAGGCGCTCATGAACATCGGCGTGAACGCGGTCGAAGCGCTCGGCGGCAGGGGCCGCCTGGTCGTGGACCTCGCGCCGGCCGAGCTGCCGCACCGCAGCGAGGGCTCGGAGCGGCGCGTCGAGGCGCGGCGGGCCGTCGCCCTGACGATCGACAACGACGGGCCCCCGATCGCCGCCGCCGACGCGGAGCGCATCTTCACCCCGTTCTTCACCACGAAGTCGACCGGGCACGGCCTGGGCCTGGCGATCGCCCAGAAGATCGTGCGCATGCACGGGGGGACGATCTCGTGCGAGGGAGGCGCGCTCGGCGGCGTTTGCTTCCGTATCCAGCTCCCGCTCGCCTGAGGTGTGATCGACGGCTGAGGTGTGATCGACGGCTGCGGGCGCGGATGCCGGGCGAGGGGGGGCGCGCGCGGGTCGTCGGTGTGGCCCGCCTCCGCGAGCTCCGTCCCGCGGCTGCGGCGCTGCAGCCCAGGCGGCCCCAACCGCTCCGGCCGTCCGCAGCCGCGGGCCTCCCGCTCGCTCCGGCGGCCCACCGGGGATCCGGCGATCGATACGACCCGCGCGCGCTCCCCCCTCGCCTCGGCCTCCGCGCCCTCGCCTCGCTAGCTGCTCCGATCGAAGGCTGGTCACCAGCGAAACGTGGTCGCGCCGATCTCTGAGCTGAGGTGCTCGACGGCTCCAGCTACGGGATGCCGACCGCGGCGGCGCGCGCGCGGGCTCGGCCCCGCGGACGGGGATCACCTCGGTGACCGGCGCGGCCGGCGAACGCGCCCCGGCCCGTGCCTCCGGGCCCCCGGCGCGCCATAATCCCTCCGCCCGGGGGTGCAGCGGTGGCCCAGATCCTGGTCGTCGACGACGAGCGCAGCCTGCTCGAGATGATCGAGATCCTCCTCACCCGGTCGGGGCACCAGGTGATGACGGCGGCGAGCGCCGACGCGGCGCTGACCGCGTTCCGGGAGGGCTCGCCCGAGCTGGTCCTGCTCGACCTGCGCCTGGGCGGCGAGAGCGGGCTCGACGTGCTGCGCGCCATGAAGGCGCACGACCCGCTCGTGCCCGTGATCGTGATCACGGCCTACTCGACCTGGGACAACGCCGTGCAGGCCATGCGCCTGGGCGCGTACGACTTCATCAAGAAGCCGTTCGAGGACAACGACCAGGTGCGCGAGGTGGTGTCGCGCGCGCTGGCGCAGCGGGCCACGCTGAGCCGCGCCGAGCGGCGCGAGGCGGCCGCCGAGATCCTGGGCAACTCGCCGGCGATCCGCGACGCGCTCGACGTGCTCAAGCGCGTCGCGCCCACCGACTCGACGGTGCTGATCACGGGCGAGAGCGGCACCGGCAAGGAGCTCCTGGCGCGCGCCGTGCACTACACCTCGCTGCGCGCCGGCGGGCCGTTCCTGTCGGTGAACTGCGGCGCCTTCTCGGAGACGCTCCTCGAGAGCGAGCTCTTCGGCCACCTGCGGGGCGCCTTCTCGGGCGCCTACGTGGACAAGAAGGGCCTGGTCGAGGTGTGCGACCAGGGGACCTTCTTCCTGGACGAGATCGGTGAGCTGAGCCCGAGCACACAGGTCAAGCTCCTGCGCGTCCTCGAGGACCGGCGCATCCTGCCCGTCGGCGGCACGGCGCCGCGCAAGGTCGACGTGCGCTTCATCTGCGCGACGAACAAGGACCTCGAGCAGGAGGTCGCGCACGGCCGCTTCCGCGCGGACCTGTTCTACCGGATCAACGTCCTGCCGATCCGCCTGCCGGCGCTGCGCGACCGCAAGAAGGACATCCCGCTGCTCGCGGCCCACTTCCTGGCCCGCTACTCGCGCAAGCAGGGCAAGTCGATCGGCGGGATCGCCCTCGAGGCCCAGCAGCGGCTCGAGGCGCACGACTGGCCGGGCAACGTGCGCGAGCTGGAGAACACGGTCCAGCGTGCCGTGACCCTGTGCCAGGGCGAGCTGGTGGGGCCCGAGCACCTCCTGCTCTCGGGCGGGGGCGCCCCGCGCCCGAGCAGCGCCCTCGTCGGCGGGGTGGCGACGCCGGCCACGTCGGGGGCGGTCGAGGTGCCGCCGGGCGGCATGGACCTGGAGGCGGCGCTGGCCGACATCGAACGGCAGTACATCCAGGCCGCCCTCGTGCAGACCCACGGCCACCTGACGAACGCGGCCAAGCTGCTCGGGATCACCTTCCGGGCGATCCGCTACAAGGTGAAGAAGTACGAGCTCGACCGGCTGGCCCTGCGCGACGAGTAGCGCGCGTGAGCTCCGAGTCGACGCGGCGGCGCGAGCCGCTAGACTGGTCGCGTGTCCGCCGCCCCCACGTTCGACCCGGGCTTCCTGCGCCGCCTGGAGCGGCTGGCCGTCGTGGCCCGGCGCACGCTCCGCGGGGCGGGGCTGGGGGAGCGGCGCTCGAAGCGGCAGGGCGGCGCGGTCGAGTTCGCCGACTACCGCGGCTACAGCCCGGGCGACGACACGCGGCGGATCGACTGGTACGCCTACGCGCGCCTCGAGACGCTGTTCCTCAAGCTCTACGTCGAGGAGCAGGACCTGGCCCTGCACCTCCTCGTCGACCAGAGCGCGTCCATGGGCACCGGCGCCGACCCGGCGACGGGGCGGCCGAGCAAGCTGGACTACGCCCGCCACGTGGCCGCCGCCCTGGCCTACGTGGGGCTGTCGGCGGGCGACCGGGTGACGGTGCGCGCCTTCCGCGGCGGCGAGCTGAGCCCGCAGCTCGGGCCGCTGCGCGGGCGCGACGCCCTGCTGCGCCTCCTGCGCTTCCTCGGCGACGACGGGGAGGCCGCCGGGCGCACGTCGCTCGGCGACGCGGCGCGGACGTTCGTCGCCCGGCGCCCGACGACCGGGGTGGTGATCGTCGTCACCGACCTGCTCGACCCGCAGGGCCACGAGGAGCCGCTGCGGCGCCTGCGCGGCGCGGGCCACGAGCCGTTCGTCCTGCACGTCGTGTCGCCCGACGAGGCGGAGCCGGAGGTCGGGCAGGACGTCGACCTCGAGGACGCGGAGACGGGCGAGGTGCTGAGCGTGGCCATGGACCAGGCGGCCGTGCGCGCCTACCGCGAGGCGCACGCGCGCTTCCTCGCCGAGGTCGCCGCGTTCTGCCGGCGGGCCGAGCTGGGCTACGCGCTGGCCCGCACCGACGTGCCCTTCGAGGAGCTCGTGCTCGGCGTCCTGCGCCGAGGGGCGCTGGTGCGATGATCCGCGACGCCGCGGCCTCGGTCGCCACCGCGCTCCTGCTCCTCGGCGCGGTCACCCTGCCCTTCTTCGGCTTCGGCCTGCTCCAGGGCGTGGGCCTCGCCGCGCCGCTGGGCCTCTCGCTCGGGGCGCTGGCCCTGCCGCTCCTGCTCCTCTACGTGCTCAAGTCGCGCCGGCCGCTGCGGAGGGTCGGCAGCGTGGCCTTCTGGCGGGTGGTGGCCGCCGAGCAGCAGGCGACGAGCCCCTTCAAGCGCCTGCGCCGCAACCTCGTCCTCCTCCTGCAGCTCCTGGTCCTGGCCTCGCTGGCCTACGCCCTGGCGCGGCCGGTCGTGCAGGCGGACGCGCGCGACGGCGTGGCGCACGTGATCGTGCTCGACACGAGCGCCAGCATGCTCGCCCGCGACCACGGCGGCCGCTCGCGGTTCGACGCCGCCCGGGCGACGGCCCTCGAGCTGGTGCGCTCGCTCGGCCCGCGCGACCACGCGACGGTGATCGCCGCCGACCGCACGGCGTGGACGGTCGTCCCCTGGACGTCCGACCCGGCGGCGCTGGCGCGGGGCCTGTGGGAGCTGGCGCCGCGGCACACGGGCACCCAGCTCGACGACGCGCTCATCCTCGCCGCGTCGGCGGCGCGCAGCGGCCCCGGCCAGCCCGAGGTGCACCTGCTCTCGGACGGCGCCTTCCCGCCGCCGCCGCCGGTGACGCTCGGCGCGCCGCTGCGCTTCCACGCGTTCGGCCGCACCGGCGAGAACGTGGGCGTGATCGCCGTGGACGTCCGCCCGCGCGCGGGGCCGGGCCCGACGACCGAGGGCGGCGCCCTGGCGTGGGAGGTGTTCGCCTCGGTGCGCAACGCCGGCGAGGTCGAGCGCGACGTCTACCTCGGCCTCGAGCGGCACGGCCTGGTCGTGGCCGCGCGGCGCGTGACCGTGCCGCCGCGGAGCGACCGGCCGGTGGTGATCGAGGCGCGCCTGCCCCCCGGACCGCTGGCCCTGCGCGCGCGCGGCACCGACGGGCGCCCGCTCGACGTGCTGCCCGAGGACGACGTGGCCTGGGCGCTGATCCCCGAGGAGCGCGGCGTGCCCGTGGGCCTGGTCACGGCGGGCGAGAGCCCGGCGCTCGCCCGCGCGCTCGAGGCGGCGGGCGGCCTCCTGCGCGTCATGACCCCCGAGACCTACCAGGACGACCCGGCCCTGCGCCTCTACGTGTTCGAGGGCTGGGTCCCGGCGGCCCTGCCGCCGCGCGACTGCCTGGTCGTCAACCCGGGGGCCGCGGTCGGCCCGGTCGGGGTGGGCGACGAGGTGACCCGGCCGCGCGTCGCCGGCTGGGACCGCGACGACCCGCTGCTCGAGTTCGTCGAGCTCGACGACGTGCAGGTCGCGGCCACGCGCCCGCTCGAGCTGGGCCCCGGCGCGCGGGCGCTGGTCCAGGCCGACGCGTCGGGGGGCCCCGTGGTCCTCGTGGCCGCCTACCAGGACGGCGCCGCCACGCGCACGCTGGTCGGCTTCGACCTCTACGGCTCGACCTGGCCCCTGCGCGCGTCCTTCCCGATCTTCGCCCGCAACGCCGTGGTCCTTGCCGGCCTGCGCGACGAGCTGGCTCGCGGTGGCCTTCGGGCGGGCGACCCGCTGACCGTGCCCGTGGCCGCGCACGTGACCGAGGTCGTCCTCGTGCGCCCCGACGGGCGGCGCGAGGCGGTCCCGGCGCGAGACGGCCAGGCCTACGTCGCCGGCACCGACCAGACGGGCGTCTACGAGGTCCACGCCGGCGACCGCGTCGAGCGCTTCTGCGTGAACCTCGGCGCCCCCGAGGAGGTGCGGATCGCCCCGCGCGCGACGCTGGAGCTGGGGGACGTGCTGGTCACGACCCAGGCCGCGAGCACCCGGCCCACGGAGGTCGCGCCCTGGTTCGCGGGGCTGGCCGTGCTCGTCCTCGTCGTCGAGGCCTGGGCCTTCCACCGGCGGTGGTGACGCGGGCCCGCGCCTCGCTTGCGCGTGTGAGCCGCTCGGCCCCAACCGACCGCCGAAGGGCTGGTCTCGTGAGCGCGCCGACGGGGCGCGACGGCGCGGATCGACGACGAGGGGCAACGACGAAACCCGCGCCCGCCGAGCACCTGACGCGGATCGAGCGGGACGCCGCGAGGAAGATCGGCCCGCGGTCCGACGACCAGGGCGGTCGAGAGGCTGCGCCCGTGAGCACGGTCCCGGGGCTGGACGTCGGCCCACGGTTCGTCGATGAGGACCGTGGTGAGGCTTGCGCCCGTGAGCACGACCGCGGCGCTGGACGTCGGCCCGCGGGCCGTCGACGAGGGCGGTCGAGAGGCTGGCGCCCGTGAGCACGGTGCCGGCGCGGGACTCCGGCCCGCGGTTCGTCGACGAGGCGGTCGAGAGGCTGGCGCCCGTGAGCACGGTGCCGGGGCTGGACGTCGGCCCGCGGTCCGACGACGAGCGGTCGAGTGGCTGGCGCCCGTGAGCAAGGTCGCGGGCGCGGGACGCCGGCCCGGGTCCGTCGACGAGGGCGGTCGGGTGGCTGGCGCGTGTGAGCACGGTCCGCGGGGCTGGACGTTGGCCCGGGGTCCGTCGACGAGGGTGGTCGAGTGGCTGGCGCATGTGAGCACGGATCGGGGTTGGACGCCGGCCCGGGGTTCGTCGACGAGGGCGGTCGAGTGGCTGGCGCGTGTGAGCACGGGTCCCGGGGCTGGACGTCGGCCCGTAAGCGTCCGGTGGAGCCGGGCTGGACGAGCGTCCCTGCGCCTCGCCCGCGGCGGGCCGGACCGATCCCTCCGGTCGGCGAGCACGGCGGCGTACGTGCCGCCAGCCAGCGACGCTTGGTGGGCGCGCTGGCGAGCGGGCTGAGGTCAGCTTTCAGGCCGTCAGGATCGTGCTGATCGAGCTTCCCACCAGGCCCGGGGGGTGAGCTCTGCCGCCGAGCCGCCTGGATCTGCGGCGCGGCGCTTGGTCACGTCGTGCAGGTAGGCCCAGGGCTCGAGCCTGAGGTCCTTGCAGCCCGCGACGAGCGTGTAGAGGGTCGCGGCGTCGAAGGCTGCCTGCTCGCTGCCGGCGAAGAGCCAGTTCTTCCGACCCACGGCGACCAAGCGGAGGGCGCGCTCCACCGCGTTGTTGTCCGGCGAGAGGCGCGGGTCGTCGAGGAAGCGGCGTTGCGCGATCCGGTGGTTGCGGGCGTAGCCGACCGCGGTCGCCAGCGGGGTGCCCGGCACGAGCGCCGGCGAAGCCGCGAGCTCGTCGAGCCACGCGTCGAAGGCCGCCAGCAGCGGCTTGGTCTCTCGTTGCCTGGCCTCGAGCCGCTCCACGGACAGAGCGTCACGGACGCGGGCCTCGATCTCGTAGACCCTGCGGTAGGTGGCCAGCGCGTAGGCCGCTTCCTTGGGGCTCGACTTCCTCGCCTCGTAGAACTTCCGCCTCGCGTGCGCGTTGCACCCGACCTCGATCCGGCGGCCGTCCGTGAACAGGTCGTCGAAGGCGCCAGCGGCGTCGGCCTGGACGTAGCCGTGATAGTCGGTGAGCAGCTGGAGCGGGCCGCCGACGTCCGCCTTGGCCTTCGTCTCGGTGATCGTGAAGTAGACCTCACCCGGGAGGCCGCGATACACCCAGATCCGCGCCTTGCGGGTGCCCTTCTTCGGGTCCTTCCGGTCGAAGACCACGAGGACGCTCGACTCGTCCAGGCCGATCACGGGGCGCGAGAGCACCTGGTACCACACCTCCCCCGCGATCGGCCGGAGCAACCTCGCCGTTCCATGGGAGTAGTCGGCCAGGGTGGACCGGCTCAAGTGCACGCCCTCGCGGGACAGGATCGACTCCTGCCGGTGGAGCGGCAGGTGGTCGGAGAACTTCGACACGACGATCTGGGCGAGGAGGCCGGCCTCGGCGCGCCCCCGGTCGCTCTCGCTCTCGAGCGTCGACGCGAGCGGAGGCGGCGGAAGCGGCGCGATCACCGTGCCGTCCTGGCAGCTCGGGCAGCGGAAGCGGTGGCGCACCGTCTCGACGACGAAGACCGACGAGGGGGTGTAGTCGTAGCGCTCGGTGATCTCGGGCGATCCGATCGACTTCTTCTCGCCGCCGCAGCAGCCACAGCTGAGCTCGCCGGGCGTCGGAAGGAGCTCGACCGTCTCGCGGCGCAGGCTCTTCGGCAGCTTCCCCCAGCCGTGCCCCTTCTTCTTGCCCGCGCCCTTCTTCGTCCCTTCGTCGGGCACTTCCCCGTCCGGCGCTTCGCCGGCGTGGGGCGGCTTCGGGAGGTCGCTCGCGGCCTCGCTCTGGGCGAATTCGAGGAAGAGCTGAGCCGGGTCGATCTTCTCGGACGAGCGTCCGAAGAGCCGCCGCAGCAGCTCGTCGACCTTGTGCTCGAGCTGGGAGACCTGTTTCTCCAGCTTGGCCTTCGCTGCGAGGGCGGCGTCGCGCTCGGCGGTCAGCGCGTCCCGCTCCGTCGTCAGGTGTGCGATCGCGGCCTTCAGGCGCTCGAGCTCTGTCTCTTGGGTCATGGTGCCCATGGTCCGTGCACGCGCGATGCCACGCTACAAGCACGCACGCCGCCCGTCCGGGAGACCGTCGCGGCGTGCGACGTACGACGAATGTGGCGCGATCCGGAGACGAACGCCCGGAATCGGTCAGCCGGTGAGCCCTGGCGGGGGTGGCGGCTGGGCAGCGCGCCGGACGGCTGGCGCCACCACGGGCGCCAGGTCGTCCGTCCCAGGTCCACCCCACCGAGCAGCGCGCCGAGCTCGTCGTGCCGGAGCTCGACCGCGCGGCGCTCGTCGCCGGGCTCCGGCCAGGCGAAGGTGCCTCGCGCGAGGCGCTTGGCGAGGAGCCAGAACCCGCTCCCGTCCCAGTAGAGGATCTTGACCAGATGCCGGCGCCGTCCGAGGAACACGAACAGGTGACCGGAGAGCGGGTCCTGGTCGAGCGTCTCGCGGACTGCGCCCGCGAGGGCGTCGAACGACTTCCTCAGGTCGGTCGTCCCCCGGGCCAGGTAGACCTTGACCGAAGGTCCGATCGTCAGCATGACGCGAGCCCCCGGACGAGCGCGACGACCCGGTCCACGTCGAAGCGCTCGGGGAGGGTCAAGGCGACGCCCTTCACCGTCAGGCTGTAGCCCGACTCGCCGCCGGGAGGGCGGGGCGACTCCTCCTTGCCGGGCTCCACCACATGCACCGGCAGGAAGACGGGCTTCTTGGTGCCCTTCTTCCCTCTCTTCGCCTTGGGCTTGATCTCGCCCTTGGCGGCCTCGCGGTCCCGCGCGTCCAGCCGCCGAAGCTTGGCCCGCCACCAGAAGAAGAGGTTTGGCACGACTCCACGCTGCCGCGCGAACGCGGTCACGGGCATGCCGCTGGCCTGCTGCTCGGCCAGCAGCTTGGCGAAGAACTTCGCCCTCTCGCTCCTTGGACGCTTCACGCACACCTCCGGCCGCATGGTCGCGAACGGAGGCTGAACTGCGCAGCCCGGCTCCACCGGACGCTTACGTCGGCCCGGGGTCCGTCGACCGTCGACGAGGGCGGTCGAGTGGCTGGCGCCCGTGAGCACGGTACCGAGGCTGGACGTCGGCCCGGGGTTCGTCGACGAGGGCGGTCGAGTGGCTGGCGCGTGTGAGCACGGGTCCCGGGGCTGGACGTCGGCCCGCGGTTCGGCGACGAGGGCGGTCGAGTGGCTGGCGCCCGTGAGCACGGTGCGAGGCTGGACGTCGGCTCGCGGTCCGTCGACGAGGGCGGTCGAGTGGCTGGCGCATGTGAGCACGGTTCGGGGTTGGACGCCGGCCCGGGGTTCGTCGACGAGGGTGGTCGAGTGGCTGGCGCCCGTGAGCACGGTGCCGGGGTTGGACGCCGGCCCGCGGTTCTTCGAGGAGGGTGGTCGAGTGGCTGGCGCCTGTGAGCACGGGCTCGAGGCCGCCCCGTCGGCCCGCGACCGCCGACGGCGGCGGAATGGTGGTTGTCACCGTGAGCGCTGCTCCGAGACCGGAGGCCGCCGGCCGATCGCCCACCAACGCGACTCGCGTGGACGAGATCACAGTTCGCCTCCGGCGCCCTGACTCGATTCGCACCCAGCGCGAGCCGCATAATGCACACATTTGAAACTCGCAATCAGGCGCTGGCCTCGGTATCATTTCCTGCTGGCGTGGCGCATTGGCCGTTCGGCCCGCGCAGGCTTCCCGCAACCACCACCAACCACACCGCACGAAGGAGGGTCCATGAAGACGACCTCGCGCCGAGGCTCCGCCTCGTCCCAGCCGCTCCCCAAGGCCGAGCTCGAGGCGACCCTCGACGAAGCGCGGCGGATCGACGCCCT
>JAHBXY010000168.1 GCA_019636275.1 Planctomycetota bacterium
CGCGGCGCCTTGGCCAGCGCGCGCAGGGCCACGCGCGCGAGGCCGGGCGGCGTGTCTGGCGCCGTCCGCGGCGGGCGCGGCCGGCGACGCACGATCCGCGCCGGCAGGTCGACGAGCGGGCCGTCGTGCAGGGGCGGGGCGCCGTCGAGCAGCTCGTAGAGCATGACCCCGAGGGCGTAGACGTCGGTGGCCGGGCCGACCTCGCCCCGCCCGAGGACCTGCTCGGGCGCCATGGAGGTCCAGGTGCCGACGAGGGCGCCGGTGCGGGTGAGCCGGGTCTCGCCGCCCAGGAGCAGGGCCACGCCGAAGTCGGCCACCTTCGGCGCGCCGTCGGCGCCGACGAGGACGTTGGCGGGCTTCAGGTCGCGGTGGACGACCCCCTGCTCGTGGGCGGCGTGCACGGCCCGGGCGACCTGCTCGAGCAGCGCGGCGCCGCGGCGGACGTCGAGGCGCCCCCCGGCCAGCGCGGCCGAGAGCGGCTCGCCGCGCACGAGCTCGAGGACGAGCGCCGGCGCGCCGCCGACCTCCACGAGCTCGTGGCAGCGCACGAGGTGCGGGTGCTCGAGGCGGGCCAGGGCCTGCGCCTCGCGCCGGAAGCGCTCGCGCCCGAGCGGGTCGTGGGCGACCTCGGGGCGCAGGACCTTGAGCGCCACCTCGCGCCCGAGCAGCCGGTCGCGCGCCCGCCACACGGTGGCCATGCCGCCCTGGCCGAGCAGCTCGAGGCGCTCGTAGCGCGCCTCCGGCGCGTCGTCGGCCTCGACCTCGGGCGCGCCGGGCGGACGGGCGCGCTCGTGGGCAGCGAGCGCCTCGAGCGCCCGCCCGGCCAGGGCCCGGTCAGCCGACGAGGGCACGCCACTCGTCCTCGAGGTCCTCGGGCGAGGCCACCGTGTCGCCGAGCTCCAGGCGCGCCTCGCGGCGCAGCCGCTCGCGCGCCGCCTGCAGGTGGTTCGACACGTCCTTCTCCTTGAGCCCGTGGCGCGCGGCCAGCTCGGCGTAGGAGGGGCGCGCGTCGCGGTCGGCGAGGTCGTAGGCCTGGAACAGCGCCCAGCGCACGGCGTGCTTGCCGCCCTCGAGGCTCGCGCGCACGCGCTCGAGCGCCCGCGCCGTGACCTCCTCGACCCAGGCCCGGTCGAAGGCGCGCTCGGCCTCGACCCAGCGCGGGTCGGCCGGGTCCTGCGGCAGGTCGTCGAGCGGCACCGGGCGCGCGCCGCCGCCGCGCTTCTCGCGCCGGGCCGCGCGCACCGCGTTGCGCGCGTAGTTGCGCAGGAGCCCCTTGAGGTAGGCGCGGAAGCTCCCCCGCTCGGGGACGAAGCGCGCGAGCACGTCGCCCTCGAGCAGCCACACGAAGAAGTCCTGCGTCAGGTCCCCCGCGTCGTCGCCCGGCGGGAGGGCCAGGGCGGCCTGCACGAAGCGGTGGATCGGCGCCCAGTAGCGCCGGCAGAGCGTCTCCATGCCGGCGCGGCGCTCGGCGGCGTCGCGCGGCCGGAAGGCGCACACGACGCCCCAGGTCGTCTCGGGGAAGGCCGCGTCGAGCTCCACGGGGAGGATGGTAGCCCCGCCGGCGCCGGACAGGAACGCCGGCAGGGCCACCGGGGTGGATCGTCAGGGGGTGAAGGCCTCGGTCGCCGCGACCGGCGCGCCGCCCGCGCCGTCGCCGCCGAAGACGTAGATCGTCCCGCCGTGGGCCGCGACGGCCGGCCGCTCGCGCGCCTGGGTGAAGGCCGCGTGGGTCTCGGGGTAGCCGCCGGCCGAGATCGTGGCGACCTCGATCGAGCGCAGCTCGCCCACCAGCGCCCCGGCGCGCCGCCCGCCCACGTGGTAGGCGCGCTGGCCGACGTGGACCGCGAGGCCCTCGGCCGGGAAGTCCCACAGCACCGTCGCCGCCTGGGCGAAGCCGCCGGGGACGGGGATCGTCGAGCCCGGCCCGCCGGGGCCCCAGAAGACCTGCGAGGGGGTCTCGAACCCGACCACGTAGGTCGAGTCGGCGGTGATCGCCCGGCCCGTGACGCCCACGTAGGGCCCCTGCCGCCAGGTCCCGGCGGCCGGGCTCCAGATGAACGTGCCGCGGTGGGGCGTCACGCCCTCGGTGCCGGCGACCACCCACAGCTCGCCGCCGAGCGCCACGGCGCCGCAGTCGAAGAGCGCCAGGGGCAGGGCCGGCAGGAGGCGCCAGGTGTCGGTGGCGGGGTCGTACTCCTCGACCGAGTCGAGCGCGCTGCCCGCGGCCGTGCGGCCGCCGACGACATAGAGCCGCCCGCCGAGCGCGGCCACGGCGTGGCCGCGGCGCGGCACGAGGAGCGGCGCGCGCCCGCGCCAGCGGTCGGTGGCCGGGTCGTAGGCCTCGTGCGAGGCGGTCGGCGCGCCGGCCTGCTGCCCGCCGACGACGTGCACGAGGCCGGTGGTCGCCAGGCCCACGGCGGCCGCGTCGGCGCGCGGGGTGGGGATGGCCGCGAGCGTCCGCCAGGCCTGCCGGGCGGGCGCCGCGGCGACGCTCACCGGGGCGCCCGTGGCCGTGCCCGTCACGGCGACGCCGCCGGCGCTCACGTCGGCGCCGGCGATCGTGGCCGTGACGGCGCGACCGGCCGGGGCGCCGGCGCGGAAGGTCACGAGGACGAGCAGGTCCGCCGCGCCGCCGGCCGGCAGGCTCTGCGGGGCGAAGGTCACCCGCCAGGGCGCGGCGGCGACCTGGCCCAGGTCCTGATCACGGGCGGCGTCGAAGCGGCCGTCCGAGTCGACGTCGCGCACGACGCGCACCAGGGCGACGTCGGCCGCGGCGCCGGTCCCGACGAGGCCCACCGTCACGGCGTCGAGCGCCAGCGGGCCCCCGTGCGCCGTGACCCGCGCCTGCAGGGCCACGATCGCCGTGTTCGCGGCCACCTGACCCGGGCCAGGGTTCGCCGGCCCGGCCGCCAGGTCGGCGGGCGCGCCGGGGGTCGGCGTCGTCGGCGGGGGAGTGGTCGGCGTGCCGCTCGTCGCCGGGGCGGTCGACGCCTGCCGCCGCGTGCTCGTCTTCCCGCCGCCGCCGCCGCACCCCGTCGCCGCCAGCACGGCCGCCAGGGCCGCCAGGGTCCACCTGCTGCTCGTCATGTCCGCCTCCGGTGAGAGCCCCCTGCGCGCCCGGCGCGACCCCGTGACGGGGGTCCTCTGGCCGGACGCGACGGCTCCACCCCCTCCTTGTCCGTCCGCGCCGCGGCACCTAGATCGAGTCGCAAGTGCCTGCGCGCACAGGACCGCGAGGGATAGAATCGGCGGCATGACCACGACCACCCGTGTCGGGGCCGTCTGGGCGGCCCTGCTCCTGTCGGCGTGCACCTCGGGCGCCGGAGACCCGCCGGCGACCGACTCCGTCGCCCCGGTCACGAGCGAGCGCGCCGTCCTCGCCGGCGGCTGCTTCTGGGGCATGGAGGAGATCGTCCGCAAGATCCCGGGCGTCCTGAGCACGCGGGTCGGCTACACCGGCGGCCGGGTGCCCGACGCGACCTACGACGTGGTGAAGACCGGGCGCTCGGGCCACGCCGAGGCGCTCGAGGTCGTGTTCGACCCGGCGGTCCTGACCTACGAGGACCTGCTCGAGCGCTGGTTCTTCCGCATGCACGACCCGACGACGCTGAACCGCCAGGGCAACGACGTCGGCACTCAGTACCGGTCGGCGATCTTCTACACGAGCGAGGCGCAGCGCGTGGCCGCCGAGGCCGTGAAGGCGCGCGTCGACGCGTCGGGCAAGTGGCCCGCGCCGATCGTGACCGAGGTCGTCGCGGCCGGGCCGTTCTACGCGGCCGAGGACTACCACCAGAAGTACCTGCAGAAGAACCCCCGGGGCTACACCTGCCACTTCCTGCGGGACTGACGTGGCGCGCGCGCCGATCCTGTTAGCGTAGCAGGCGGTCGAACACGACCACGGCGATCGACACGGGCGGCACCAGCCCGATCGCCGAGCCGACGAGGTAGTCGCGGAAGCGCACGGGCGAGAGGGCCAAGGCGTAGGTCACGGGCGGCGAGAGGACGAACACGGCGCGGCACAGCGCCACCGTGGTCACAGGCCGCCGCTCGAGCTGGCCGAGGATCCGCCGGGCCAGGCCGTTCTGCACGCCGTCGAGCGCCTTGCCGCCGATCCCCCGCACGAAGACGAAGCTGGTCACGAGCGACACGAGCGCGCCGACGGCGGCCACGAGCCCGCCCTGCGCCGGCCCCCACACGGCCACGGCGGCGCCGACGAAAACGAGGCCGGGCACGTGGACGAGCTCGCCCGCGGCGAACAGCGCGACGAAGCCGACGACGCCCACGGCGCCGGCGCCGGCGACGGCGTCGCGCACGCCCTCGAGCGTGAGCGACTCCGTCACGCCGGTGGCCCGGCCGACCACGTAGGTGGCGGCGATCACCGCCGCGAGCAGGACGAGGCGCCAGCGCGAGGGGCGGGCGGGCGGCGGGGGCGGCGCGTCGTCGGCGGCGGGCTCGGTCACGGGGCCATCGGACCGCGCCGGGGGCGCCGCGGTCAAGCGGGGACGAACACCCAGTCCGCGACGGCCTCGGGGCGCGCCGGGCCGCGGGCGAGCGCCGCCTCGACGTCGGCCACGAAGCCGCCCAGGGCGCCGGCGCCGGGCCCGGGCCGGCCGAGCAGCGCGACCGTGCGCGCGAGCGCCTCGGCGACCGCCTCCGGCGCCGTCCAGGCGAGCAGATGGCGCGCGGCGACGAAGCCCTCGAACGTGCCCGCGAAGCCGCGGGCGTCGACGCCCAGGGCCAGGAGCGCGCGCTCGAGCGCCGCCGGCGGCACCTGCTCGAGCAGCGCGTAGAGCTCGCCCCCGAGGGCCGCGTCGCGCACGAGCAGCCAGCGGTCGAGGACCAGCTCCACGCCCACGTGCGCCAGGAGCCCCGCCCGGGCGCTCCGGCCGACGAGCGGCTCGGCGCGCGCCGCCGCCGCGCGCCGCCAGGCGCGGAAGGCCGCGCAGCCGTGGAAGGCGCGGTCCACCTCGTCGTGGCGGGCCAGCCCGGCCGCGAAGGCCGCGGTCTCCGGGTCGCCGCCGTCGACGCCCGGGGCCACGCGCAGGGGCTCGAGGCGCGCGCCCGGCCGGCCGCGCCGGCGGAAGCGCGGCCACAGGTCGGGCACGGCCACCCCCGCCGCGAACCAGGGGTCGCCGCGCGCCCGGTCGAGGTGGTGGTGGGCGAGGAAGTTCACGCCGGCCTGCGCGTCAGTCGCTCGAGCGCTGCGCAGGGGCGGTCTGGGCCGGGTCGGGCTTGCCGCGCGCGCGCGCGCGCGTGCGCCGCGCCCGGGGCTTCGTCTGCGGCTCCTGGGCGTTCTTGCGCGCGAGCTTCCTCAGCGAGAGGACCTCGTCCTTGGTGAGCTCGCGGAAGGCGCCGTCGCCCAGGCCGCGCAGGGTCAGGGGCCCGATCCGCGTGCGCGTGAGCGCCAGGACCTTGTAGTCCAGCTTGGCGAGCATGCGCCGCACCTGCCGGTTCTTGCCCTCGGAGATCCCGAGGCCCAGCTCGGTCTCGCCCGACTTGCGCTTCATCACCCACACGCGCGCCGGGAGCGTGCGCCCCTCGGCCAGCCAGATCCCGTGGCGCAGCTTCTCGACCGCCTGGTCGTCGACCTCGCCGCGCACGCGCACCAGGTAGGTCTTCTCCACGCCGTAGCGCGGGTGCGTGAGCAGGTTCGTGAAGCTGCCGTCGTTGGTGAGGATCACCGCTCCGCGCGACTCGGCGTCGAGCCGGCCGACGGGGAAGATCCGCCGCCGCTCGGGGAGCAGGTCGAGCACCGTCCGGCGGCCCTGCGGGTCGCGGACCGTGCACAGGACGCCCTTGGGCTTGTTCAGCAGGTAGTAGACCGGCGTCTCGACGCGCAGGCGCCGGCCCTCGACGCGCACGTCCTGCTCGGCCGGGTCCGCCTTGCTCCCCAGCTCGGTCACGACCTTGCCGTCGACGGTCACGCCGCCGTTGGTGATCAGCTCCTCGCACTTGCGCCGCGAGCCGTAGCCCGCGCGCGCCAGGAGCTTCTGCAGCCGCTCCGGGCCGCCGGTCGGACCGGAGGCCTCGCCCGTCGGTGCGTCCTGGGACCTGGGAGACGACGACCTGGCCGGCCGCGCGCCCTGGGCGCGGGCCTTGCCGCCGCTTCGCTTCTTCATGGGTGTTCGTTCCTCCGGGCGCACGCGCTCCCGCGCGGACACCCTCGGCGGACCATGATATCGCCGAAAACGAGCGCGACCCGGTCGAGCGCGGCTCGACCCGGGTCGCTCTGCGGCAATGAGCGCGTGCGATGGGGCCGGGCGCCGGAGCCCGGTCCTCACGCCGACCGCGCCCTCCTCGCGAGCTCGCGCCGGCGGGCCAGAGCGAGCGATGGGGAGGCGCGGAGCGGGCCGGGCACCATGGCCCGGTCCTCACCCGACCGCGCCCCCCTCGCGAGTTCGCGCCGACGGGCCAGAGCGAGCGTTGGGGAGGCGCGGAGCGGGCCGGGCACCATGGCCCGGTCCTCAGCCGACCGCGCCCCCCTCGCGAGCGCATCGCTCATCGAAGACCTACTCGAGGCGCTGCGCCCGGAACACCTCGAGCGCCTGCGCGCCCGTGAGCTTGGCCTTGCCGAGCGCGTAGCCGGCGTTGGTGTGCAGCTCGCGGTCCTCGTCGCCGCAGGCCGCGAGGAGCGCCCGGAAGCTGTCCTCGGGCATCGGCTGGCCCTTGCACACCTCGCCCATGGCCTTGGCCAGGGCGCGGCGGACCTCGACCGAGTTGATCGAGTCGGTGAACTCGCGCGTGAGGACCTCGAGCGTCCCGCGCCCGGCCGGGCCGACCGCCGCCAGGCCCTCGAGGCAGGCCACCCGCACGTCGTCGGGGCGACCGGCGTCACGCTTGACGTTGGCCGCCAGCGGCTGGGCCGCCTGCGTGATGTCGATCCGCGTGTGGCCGGGCTTCAGCCCCGCGATCGCCAGCGCGGCGCGGGCGCAGATCTTGTCCGAGCGCGACTTCTCGTCGCGCTGGTCGGCGTCGCTGCCGAAGGCCCGGGTGAGCTTGTCGGCGAGGGTCGCCCGGTCGACGTCCGGGTCGATCACGTCGACGGCGCGGCCCTCGTCCACGAGCTGCTGCATGACCTGGTGCCGCGCGTCCGGCGCCAGGACCATGACCTTCGTGTGGCGGGTGCGGAAGTCGCGCTTGAGCTCGTCGATGAACTCGAACTCGAGCGGGTCCTCGCCGCGGGCCGGGTCGCCCTCGGTGTTGAGCTCGCTCGACACGATCACGAGGTCCTGCGAGGGGAAGGTCTTCGAGCGGATGAGGCCGTCGCGGCCGCTCTCCACGCCGAAGGCCATGTAGCCCAGCTCGCGCAGGAGCCCGACGATGCGGTTCCTGTGGTTGCGGTCCTTCTCGACCACGAGGACCACGCGCTGGCCGCTCTCGCCCAGGCAGTCGATCAGGTTCGTGATCACCTGCCCGCTGTTGGGGAAGTCGGTCGCCGGGTTGAGCTGCGCCAGGGCGATCGCCGCCGCGTAGCGCACGCGCTTGTCGCCGTAGCTGAGCGCCGCGGCGAGCGCCTGGCCGCCGGTGAGGTGCTCGCCGGTCGAGCCGCTGGCGCCGAGCGCCCGGCCGTCGATCCCGAACAGCGGGCCGCGGTAGCCGTAGCGCTCGTCAGCGGCCGAGGGGCCCTGCGAGACCCGGCGCGGGCCGGGCCGGTTGCGGGGGCGCGGCTCGTCGTCGTCGAGCGGCGGGGCGTCGTCGGGGTCGCGGACCGGCGTGGGCTTGGGGCCCGCCGGCTGCGGGCCGGCGGCGGCCGGGTCGGCTACATGTTGTCGGCTGCGACGGCTGCCGCCGGGCGTCAGCCGGGCGGGCGCCGGGGCTGGCTGCCGGCGCCGCTGGCGCGCTCCGGCGGGGGGAGGAAGCTCACCGTGCCGCCGCCCGAGAGGAGCGCCGGGTCGATGTTCAGCTCCTGCAGCCGCTCGATGAGGAACACGGCCACGGGCGCGCGCTGGTCGGCGAGCGCCTTGCCGAGGGCCGAGAGCACGCCCTCGGCGCCGCGGCTGGCCACGAGCATCTTCACCTTGGCGAGCTGCTCCTGCATCTGCTCGAGCCGCGACACCTCGTCGTCGTCGAACTCGCCGCCGGCGTCCTTGACCTGGCGGGCGACGCGGAGCGTCTCGTCGATCTCGGTCCACTCCTGGGCGTAGACGTTGAGCAGCAGCGTCCAGAGCGCCTGGTGGTCGGGCGAGACCGACAGGCCGTCGTAGCAGTACTCCTCGGCGACCTCCTCGTTCCAGCGGAACCGGGGCACGTCGCGGCGCCCGAGGCGGTCCTGCTGCCACTGCCAGACCACGTACTCGCGGTAGCGGTGGGTCATGAACATGGGGTTCTCGCGGTAGAACTCCTCCGCGATGCGCGCGTAGGCGTCGGCCGTCGAGCCCTCGATGTTGCCGAGCTGCGAGACGGCGCGGTTGGCCGCCTCCTTGACGTGCGGGTCGGACGCGCGGTCGGCCAGGCGCCGCAGCGGCGGCACGGCGCGGATGTCGCCCATGTGACCCAGGGCCACGGCGGCGTTCTGCTGCAGCGTGATGTCCTCGGCCTCGAGGAGCTCGATCACGGCCAGCGTGGCCTCGTCGCCGAGGCGCTTGAGGAGCTGCAGCGCGCGCACGCGCCGGTCCTCCTCGCGCCGGTCGGAGAGGACCGCCACGAGCTCGGGGACGACGTAGTGGCCGTAGAGGGCCACCAGCCGCTCGGTCGTCTCGACCTCGGTCATGAAGTCGTCCGACCACAGGCCCGCCATGTCCTGGCGCAGCTTGCCCTGGTCCTGCCGCTCGCGGACGGCGGCCTCCTCGGCCGCCTTGAGCACGCGCTGGGCGACCGTCGCCAGGCGCCCGCCCTTGGCCAGGACGCGCACCCAGAAGTGGTAGCCCGCCTCGTCGCGGTAGCGGAGGGCCTGCTCGTGGCTCGGCTGCGACTTGAGGACGTTGCGGAAGTGGACCTCCGCCTCCTCGAAGCGGCCCTCCTCGAACGCCTTCACGCCGTTGCGGAACTCCTGGTCGGGCTGCTGCGCCCGGGCCACGCCGGGGGTCAGCAGGATCGCGGCCAGGGCGCACGCCGCGAGGGCGCGCTGCCAGGTCGACAGCATGAGGACTCCTCCCAAACCGAACTGAGGCTCGACCCCGGAAGGACCCCGCGCGAGCGGTCCAGCCGAAGTGGGGCGGGATTGTAGAGTTGCGGCGCGAGACCCGTCAAGCTCGCACCGGTCGACCATCGCGGGTTTGAGTCATCGGCCGGTCACCGCCCTGCGACCTCCCCGTCGCCCCTGGCGGGGCCGTATGTTGAGGCGGGCTGGAGGCCAGGGTGCGGATCGCCTACTTCGACCTCGTCGGCGGGGCCGCCGGCGACATGCTCACGGCGGCGCTGCTCGACGCGGGCGCCCCGGAGGACGCCCTGCGCCGGGGGCTGGCCGGGCTGGCCGTCGAGCCGTTCGAGCTGGCCGTGTCGCGCCGCCAGGCCAGCGGCTGGCTCGACGCCTGCCACGTGGACGTGCGCGTCCCGCCGGGCACCGACGCCCCCCACCGCCACCTCGCGGACGTCCTGCGCCTCCTCGAGCAGGCGGCGCTGCCGCCGCGGGCGCACCTGCGCGCGCGTCGGGCCTTCGAGGCGCTGGCGGCCGCCGAGGCGAAGGTCCACGGGACGACGCCCGACCACGTCCACTTCCACGAGGTCGGCGCGATCGACGCGATCGTCGACGTGGCCGCCGCCTGCCTGGCCCTCGAGCTCCTCGGGGTCGACCGCGTCGAGTGCTCGCCCCTGCCGCTGGCGCGCGGGACGATCGCGGCCGAGCACGGGACCCTGCCCTTGCCGGCGCCCGCCGTCCTGCGGCTGGCCGAGGCCAGCGGCGCCCTCGTCGAGGGGCGCGAGGGCGGGCGTGAGCACGTGACGCCCACGGGCGCGGCGCTCCTGTGCGCGCTGGCCGAGCGCTTCGGCCCGCCGCCGGCCCTGCGGCTCGAGCGCGTGGGCCACGGGGCCGGCACGCGCGAGGCTCCCGAGGGCGCGGCGCCCAACGTCGTGCGCGTGCTCCTCGGCCGGGCCGCCGTGGACGAGGCGCCGGGCGAGGTCGTCGTCCTCGAGGCCAACGTCGACGACGACACGCCCGAGCGCGTGGCGCACCTCGCCGAGAGCCTCCTGCGCCGCGGCGCGCTCGACGCGTTCCTCACGCCGGTCGTGATGAAGAAGGGCCGCCCGGGCCTCCTGCTCACGGTCCTGTGCGAGCCGGCGCGGGCCAGCGCGCTCGAGGCGCTGATCCTCCAGGGGAGCAGCCTGGGCGTCCGGCGCCGGCGCGAGGCGCGCACGACCTTGCCGCGGCGCACGGTCGAGGTGAGCACCGTCTACGGCCTCGTGCGCGTGAAGCTGGCCACGCGGCCGGACGGGCGCGTCACGGCCAAGCCCGAGCACGACGACTGCGCCCGGCTGGCCCGCGAGAAGGACGTGCCGCTGGCCGACGTGCAGCGCGCGGCCACGCGCGCCGCCGAGGCGCACGCCGCAGACCTGCCGGCCCTCCCCGAGCGGCACGACCACGTCCACGACCACCATCACGGGCACGGCCACGAGCACCCCGGGCACCCGCACGCCCTCGGCATCGACGACGAGGACGAGGAGATCCACGAGCATCCGTAGCCGCCCGGTGGCGAGGGAGGATCACCGCAGAGGAGCAGAGGGAGCAGAGGGCGGGTGGTGCTTCGCCCGCCCCTCCGCGCTCGATGCGGGCGCTCGTGGCCGCCGAGAGGAATGATCACCGCAGAGGAGCAGAGGGAGCAGAGGGCGGGTGGTGCTTCGCCCGCCCTTCCGCGTTCCATGCGGGCGCTCGTGGCACCGAGAGGATGATCACCGCAGAGGAGCAGAGGGCGGGTGGTGGTTCGCCCGTCCGTCGACGCCCTGCGCCCCCGGGATGGCGTCGGCCCCGAGGAGCCGCGCCCTGGTCCGATCCGTGGCTTCGAACGACGTGGCCTCCGTCAGCCCCCGCGCGGCCTTCGTGTCCTTCACATCCTTCGAGGGTCGACGGGGGCTGATCTCGTCGATCAAGCAACTGTCGGCGCGCTCAGACGGAGGGGACGTGAGGGTGGTGCCCTCCGAGAACGTCGTGCGCCTTCGTTCCCTCCGTGGTCCGGGCCGAGGCGCAGGACCTCGCTCGCATCGAGCGACGGGTAAGAAGAGGCCTCTGCTCCCTCTGCTCCTCTGTGGTGAACCATCTCCCCCGGGTCAACCCGCCAGCCGTGAACGTCGTGCGCCCTCGTTCCCTCCGTGGTCCGGGCCGAGGCGCAGGACCTCGCTCGCGTCGAGCGACGGGTACGAAGAGGCCTCTGCTCCCTCTGCTCCTCTGTGGTGAACCATCTGCCTCGGGTCAACCCGCCAGCCCGGTGAGCGGGCGGTCGGCGTCGCCGAACGCGTCGGCGCGCACCCCGGCGCGGCGCAGGAGCCACAGGTACAGCGCGCACAGCGGCGTCTCGGCCGGGTAGCGCACGTGGCGGCCGCCGGCGACGCGGGCCCCGCCGCCGAGGAGCAGGACGGGCAGGTCGTGGTGGTCGTGGCGGTCGCCGTCGGCGAGCCCGCTGCCGTAGACGATCAGCGTGTGGTCGAGGAGCGTGCCGTCGCCCTCGGGGGTGCGCGCCAGGCCGTCGACGAAGGCAGCCAGCCGCTCGACGTGGAAGCGGTTGATCCGGCGCAGCTTCTCCTGCTTGTCAGGGTCGCGGCCGTGATGCGAGAGGTCGTGATGGCCCTCGGGCACGCCGATCGCCGCGTAGCTGCGGTTGCTCCCGGCGTTGCCGGCCATGAGCGTCACGACGCGCGTCTGGTCGGCGTGGAGCGCCAGGCGCGTCAGGTCGTAGAGGAGCCCCAGGTGCTCGCCGAGGTCGGCCGGCCGGCGCGCCGGCGGCGCGCGGTCGGCCGCCGGGGCGGCCGCCTGCTCGAGGCGCCGCTCGACCTCGCGCACGGAGGCGGCGAACTCGTCGAGCTTGCGCCGGTCGCCCTGCCCCAGGCGCGCGCGCAGGCGCCGGGCCTCGCCCTCGGCCAGGTCGAGGACGCTCCGCCGGGTCCGGTCGCGCGCCGCGCGGGCCTCGGGCGCGAGGGCGTCGCCGTCGCCGAACAGGCGCTCGAACAGCCGCAGGGGCGAGACCTCCTTCTGCAGCGGCGTGCGCGCGTCGCGCCAGGCGATCGTCGACGAGTAGGCGCAGCTGTAGCCCGAGTCGCAGGCGCCCGACTGCGCGCTGGGCTCGGTGCCCAGCTCGAGCGAGGCGAAGCGCGTCGTTCGCCCGAGGGCGGCCGCCGCGACCTGGTCGACCGACACGCCGGCGTGGATGTCGGCGCCGCGCGTCTTGCGCGGGTGGGCGCCGGTGAGGAACGAGGCCGCCGCCCGGGCGTGGTCGCCCGGGCCGTCGCCGTGGGCGCGGCCGCCGTCGAGGGTCAGGCCGGAGAGGACGAGCAGGCGCTCGCGGTGGGCCTCGAGCGGCTCGAGGATCGACGGGAGCGCGCCCAGCGGGCCCTCGTCGGGCGGGCGCCAGGCGGGGAGGTGCACGCCGTTGGGCACGAACACGAACACGAGCCGCAGCGGCCGCGCGGGCGGGCCGTCGCCCAGGGCCCGCGGGAGCATGGCGTCGAGCAGGGGCAGGCCCACCGCGGCGCCCGCGCCGCGCAGGAGCGTCCGTCGCGTCAGCCTCACCGCTCACCTCCGCGCCGGCGCTGGAAGGCCGGCGTGTCGACGATCCCCGCCACCAGGTCGCGCAGGCGCCACACGGGCCCGGTCCGCTCGACGAGGTCGTCGAGCGCCGCGTCGTCGCCCGGCGCCGGGCCGCGGCCCAGGGCGAACACGAGCAGCTTGCCCGCGAGCGCGCGCACGACGTCGCGCCCGCGCCCGCGCAGGTGCGCCTGGAGGCCGGGCAGGCCCTCGAACGTGGCCGCGCCGAGCGTCGCGCGGTCGTCGAGCGGCAGGCCCTCGTCGTCGTCGCGCCAGCGGCCCACGGCGTCGAAGCGCTCGAGGCCGAAGCCCAGCGGGTCCATGCGCAGGTGGCAGCGCGCGCAGGCGGGGTCCTGGCGGTGGCGCTCGAGGCGCTCGCGCAGGGTCAGCGGGCGGGCCGCGTCGTGGGCCTCGTCCAGGCTGTCCATGCCGGGCAGGGGCGGCGGCGGCGGGTCGTCGAGGAGCACCTCGAGCACCCACTTGCCGCGCTTCACCGGCGACGTGCGCGTCGGGTTCGACGTGACCGTGAGCACGCCGGCGTGGCCGAGGAGGCCGCCGCGCCCGGGGGGCGCCGCCACGCGCCGGAGCCGCGGTCCGGCGACGCCGTCGAGCCCGTAGTGCCGGGCGAGGCGCTCGTCGACGAAGGTGAACGGCGCGTCGAGGAGGTCCAGGGCGCCGCGCCCCTCGCGCAGGACGGCCTCGAACAGGAGCTCCGACTCGAGGCGCATGGCCTCGCGCAGGCCCTCGTCCCAGGGGAAGCGGTCGGGGTCGGGGCTGGCGTCGGCCAGGCGGCGGAGCTGCAGCCACTGCCCGACGAACTGCTCGACGAAGCGCCCGGCGCGCGGGTCGTCGAGGAGGCGGTCGACCTCGCCCGCGAGCCCGGCGCGCAGCCGCCCCGCGTCGGCCAGCGCCCGCAGGCGCTCGTCGGGCGGGCCGCTCCACAGGTAGTAGGCGAGGCGCACGGCCAGCTCGTGCTCCGTGACCGGGTGCGGCGCGGGCGACGCCGGGTCCGGGTCGACCTCGACCTTGTAGAGGAAGTGCGGCGAGACGAGCGCCGCCTGGAGGCCCGCGCGCAGCCCCTGCTCGAACGTCCCGTCGGCGGCGACGTCGCGCGCGAGCAGCGCGTAGGCCTCGACCTCGGCGTCGTCGACCGGGCGGCGGAAGGCCGCCGGCAGGAAGGCGCGCAGGGCGGCGCGGGCGGCCGGCGCCACGTCGTCGGGCGCGGCGGGGCGGCGGGGGACGAGCGCGCGCTGCAGGCGCGTGGGCTCGAGCGGCCGCGCCGGCCCCTCGACCTCGACCCACTCGAGGGCCAGGTTGCGGTCGCGCTGGGCCGGGTCGGGCGCGTCGGGCTGCCAGTAGTCGTTGACGAACGCGGCCGAGACCAGGTGCCGGCCGGCGGCCGGGAAGCTCACCGTGGCCTCGTAGACCTCGGGCGCGTCGGCCACGGCGCGGACGTCGTGCGCGGCGACCTGCCGGCGGCCGAGGCGCACGACGAGGCGCGCCGGGTCCGGGCCGGCCTGCTGGCCGTAGGCGCGGACGCGCACGGCGTAGTCGCCCGCGGCGGGCACCGTCACCGGCGCGACCAGGGCGCCGTTCGTGACCAGGAGCGTGAACCCGTCGCGCAGGGGCCGGGCCCGCCCCTCGCGCTCGCACTCGCTCGCCGGCACGCGCGCGCGCACGGGGGCGAGGTCGCGGACGGCCGCCGCGGCGACCTGCTCGGCGAGGGCCAGGTAGCGCTCGACGAGCAGCGGCGGGGTCGTGAGCACGTCGCCCACGGTGTCGAACCCGTAGCCGACCTCGTCCTCGGGCAGGTCGCCCTCGGCGACGACGACGCCCAGGAGGTCGAAGATCGTGTGCCGGTACTCGGCCCGGTTCAGGCGGCGCAGCGTGACCCGCCCCGGGTCCTCGGCGCGCGCGCGCAGGACGGGCGCCAGCGCGTCCTCGAGGGCGGCCAGGGCGTGGTCGACCTCGAGCGCCGAGGGCCGCGCCGGCGCGTCGTCGGGCGGCATGTCGCCCGCGCGCACGCGCTCGAGGACCAGGCGCCAGGTGGCCGGGTCGCGCGCGAGGTCGTCCGGCCCGCGGCCGGTGAGCGTGAGGCCGCCGTCGGGGTCGTCGGGGCCGTGGCAGCCGGCGCAGTGCCGGGCGAGGAACGGCCGCACGTCGCGGTCGAACGCGGCGCCCGCGCTCGCCGGCCGCGCGTGGCCCGCCGGCGCGCGCACGAGCGCGGCGAGGGCGGCGAGGAGGAGCGCGGCGGTGAGCGGGCGGCGCATGCGGCTGGATGCTACGCCGGTCGCGGCGCGAGCGCGAGCGGGCGTCGCGCCAGGAGGGTCACGCGCCGCGCATCTTCGCGTGCTGCTCCGGCGTGTGGCCGCACAGGTCGCCCGCCGCCTCGCGCGCGAGCTCGACCCGGGCCACGTGCTTCACGTTGCGGCAGGCGTCGCCGCCCGGCGGCAGGAGCAGCCGGAACGGCCCGCCCTGGTCCTCGGGCAGGGGCTGGTCGCGCAGGCCGTAGACCACGACGGCGTGCGCCGCCTCCTCGAGGGTCAGGCTGGCCCGGGCCTTCCCGTCGGACGAGCTCAGCGCCACGTGCGTGACGTCCTCGGCGGGCCGGGCGGCGCGGAGGACGCCGGCCAGGCGGACCGCGCGCCCCTTCTTGCCCGGGACGACGGCGCCGACGTCGGGCACCTGCTCGGCCTCCGGCAGGCGCGCGAGCTCCTCGCGGCCGAGCTCGGCGGGCGCCTCGCACAGCCCGCCGACGGCGAGCGTCGGGCGGCGGTGGGCGCGCTTCTCCAGGAAGGCCGTCATGCGCCGGCGCTTCTCCTCATCTTCAAAGAGCACCGCCTGCGCCGTGCACTCGAAGGCCTGCAGGGCGTCGGTGCTGCCCTCGTGGGCGAGGTTCAGGGCGGACTTGGCCAGGCGCACGGCGAGCGCCGAGTTGCGGGCGATCTCGGCCGCGATCGCGCGGGCGACGTCGAGGACCTCGCCGTCGGGGACGACGCGGTTCACGAGGCCGATCGCCCGCGCCTCGGCGGCGTCGATCACGCGGCCGGTGAAGATCAGCTCCTTGGCCACGCCGGGGCCGACCAGGCGCGGCAGGCGGTAGCAGGCGCCGGCGCCGGGGAGGATCCCCAGGCCGACCTCCGGCTGGCCGAGCCGGGCCCCCTCGCCGCACACGCGCAGGTCGCAGGCCAGCGCCAGCTCGCAGCCGCCGCCCAGGGCGAAGCCGCGGATCGCGGCGATCGTGGGGAACGGCAGGGCCTCGAGCGCGCGGAACAGCCCCGAGTTGATCCGGCGCAGGGCGTCGAGCCGGTCGCGGTCGCGCAGCTCGGCGATGTCCGCCCCGCTGACGAAGGCCTTCTCCCCCGCGCCGGTGAGGATCAGCGCCTTCACGTCGCCGCGCGCGGCGAGGTCGTCGATCGCCCGGCGCGTCTCGCCGACCATGGCCGCGTTGAGGGCGTTGCGCGCCTGCGGCCGGTCGAAGGTGAGCAGGGCGACCCCGTCGTCGGGGCCGACCTCCACGCGGATCGTCTCGTAGGTCATGGCGCTGCCTCCCGGGGGAGCGTTCTACCCCGGGAGGCGGCGCCGCGGTGGTCAGCCCGCGAAGCGGACGGTGTCGTCGTTCCAGAGCACGACCTCGAGCTCGTAGCCGCTCGGGTCGCACACGTACCACGAGGTCGAGCGCGGCCAGCGCACGGCGCCGCCGTAGCGGACCTCGAGGCCCTGCGCGGCCACGGTCCGCTCCCAGGCCGCGCCGTCGGTGATCCGCAGGGCGAAGTGCGACAGCCCGTGCACCGGGAGGTCGTCGCGCGCCTCGTCGGTGAGCCGCCCGCGCTCGGGGTGCTCGTAGACGCAGAGCATGGCCTCGCCGCTGCGCAGGATCGCGAACGGGGTCCCGTCGCGGGACCGCCCGCGCTCGACGACGACGAAGCCGAAGACGCGCCCGTACCAGGCGGCGGTCTCCTCGAGGTCGTGGACGGTCATGTTGAGGTGGTCGAGGTGCTTCACGGTCATGGCGGTCGCTCCTTCTCCCGGCATGAGGAGGGTCGCACGGCCGCGCCAGTTCACCGACCGGATTGACAACGCATTGGCAGGCGTCCATACCGTGGGCATGAGCGCGACCGACCCGACCGCCGCCCTGGCCCACAACCTGGCCCAGAACCTGCGCTTCGTGCGCGAGCGCCGCGGCCTGACCCAGCAGCAGCTCGCCCGGCTATGCGGCGTGCCGCGCTCGACCGTCGCCAACCTGGAGACCGGCGCGGCGAACCCGACGCTCTCGGTGCTCGGGCGGCTGGCGCAGGCGCTGCAGCTCTCGCTCGAGGAGCTGCTCACGGCGCCGCGGGCGCCCTGCCAGCTCTTCCCGCGCGGGACGCTGCCCGTGCGCGAGCGGGCGGGCGGGCTCGTGCGCGTGCACAAGCTCCTGCCGCACCCGATCCCCGGCATGGAGATCGACCGGGTCGTCCTGGCGCCGGGCGGGCGGCTGCCGGGCGTGCCGCACCGGCCGGGGACGCACGAGTACCTGTGCTGCGAGCAGGGGCGGCTGCGCCTGCACGTGGCCGGCGAGCGCTTCGACCTCGCCGCGGGCGACGTGGCCGCCTTCCCGGGCGACCAGGCGCACTCGTACCACAACCCGGGCGCGGGGCCCGCGGTGGGCTTCAGCGTGGTCGTGCTGACGCCGCTGCCGGGCGGATAGCCAGCACGCCGGCCTCGGCGAGGACCTTGCGCGAGGCCGTGGGCACGCCGAGGGCCTCGAGGTCGCCCGGCGTGACCCAGCGCCCGGCGCCGGGGGTCACCGACGCGTCGCCGCGGAACACGTCGACCGTCCAGTGACGGTGCGTGAACTGGTGCTCGGCCTGGCCCACGCGCACGAGGCGCGCGTCGCCCGCGCCGAGGGAGCGCGCGAGCCGGCGCGCGGCGGTCGCCGGGCGCTCGCGCGGGGCGAGGTCGACGGCCGGCAGCTCCCACAGGCCCGCCAGCAGGCCGTCGTCGGGGCGGCGGGCGAGGAGGAAGGCGCCGTCGGGGCGCACGAGGCACACGGCCGCGCGGCGCTGGGCGACGACCTTCGCCCGGCGCCGCGGCTCGGGGAAGCGCTCGACCTCGCCCGCCGCGCGCGCCTCGCACCAGGCGGCCAGCGGGCAGGCCTCGCAGCGCGGCGACGTCGGCCGGCACACGGTGGCGCCGAGCTCCATGAGCGCCTGGTTCCAGTCGCCCGGGCGCCGCCGGGGCACGAGGCGCTCGGCGAGCGACCACAGGCGCCGCAGGGCGGGGCCGGCCGTCGGGTCGCCGGGCACGCGGAACAGGCGCGCCAGCACGCGGGCCACGTTGCCGTCGACGAGCGGCAGGGCGTCGTCGTGCGCGATCGAGAGCACGGCGCCGACGGTGTAGCGGCCGAGCCCCGGCAGGGCGCCGAGCGCCGCCGGGTCGCGCGGGACGACGCCGCCGTGCTCGGCCACGACGCGCCGCGCGGCCGCGTGCAGGTTCCTCGCGCGCCGGTAGAAGCCCAGCCCCGACCACAGGGCGCGCACGTCCTCGTCGTCGGCGGCGGCCAGGGCCTCGACGGTGGGGAAGCGGGCCAGGAAGCGCTCGTAGTAGCGCAGGACCGTGTCGACCTGCGTCTGCTGGAGCATGACCTCGCTGACCCACACGCGGTACGGGTCGCGCGTCGTGCGCCAGGGCAGGGGGCGGGCGGCCGCGTCGAACCAGGGGAGCAGGGCCGCGTGGAGCAGGGCCGGGTCCATGCAGCGGATCGTCGCACGGGGGTCCGACGGGCGATCAGCCCGAGCGCACCTTGTACGCCGCCGCCTGCACGAACGCCTTCACGCGCGCGGCGTCGACGTCCCAGCCCAGCTCGCGCAGGTGGGCGACGACCGGCGCGAGGTCGGCCCAGCGGTCGTGGTCCCGGGCGTGGTTGTACTTCTCGTAGTCGAACTCGCTCCACAGCTCGAACGAGAAGCCGCCGGGGAGGTGCACCTCGACCGTCTGCGACTCCTGGTCGTGGCGGTCGGACGCCGTGTACCAGCCCGACACGGCGAGCTCGAGCCAACCCTCGCGCCCCTCGCGCCCTTCGAGCCGCAGCCGACCCTCCCAGCGGGTCGTGCTCTCCCCCTCGCCGTAGCTCCGGGTCCCGTGGGAGCTCCCGAGCATCCGGGCCGAGAGGCCCTCCGCGGTGAAGATCGAGTCGGAGCTGCTGGTCATCCGCCCCTCCGCCCCGAGGCTACCCGACCTCGACGAGGCTCCGCCCCTGTCCCTGCGGCACGACGCGCACGCCGAGGCCCACGCGCTCGGCGATCGCCGGCAGGTGCGTGACGAGCACCACCTGGCGCCCCGTGGCCTGCAGCGCGTCGAGGGCGGCCAGCGCCTGCTCCTGCGAGTCGGGGTCGAGGGCGCCGAGGCCCTCGTCGATGAACAGCGACTCGACGCGCGTGCCGGCGGCCGAGAGGCTGGAGAGGGCCAGGGCCAGGGCCAGGGACACGAGGAACGCCTCGCCGCCGGAGAGGCCGGTGGTCGCGCGCACCTCGCCGCCGAGGTCGCGGTCGCGCACCTGCAGCTCGAGGTCCTCGCCCTCGACGCGCTCGAGGCGGTAGCGCGGCGCCAGCGCGGCGAGGTGGTCGTTGGCCCGCTCGAGCAGCGCCTCGAGCGTGAGGCTCTGCGCGAACGAGCGCAGCTTCTTGCCGTCGTGCGAGCCCACCGCCTGCCCGAGCGCCTGCCACGTCCGCGCGCGCCGCGCCTGCGCCTCGTGGGCGGGGCGCAGGGCGTCGGCCTCGGCGCGGGCCCGCTC
>JAHBXY010000169.1 GCA_019636275.1 Planctomycetota bacterium
ATTAGCCGCCCGTCGCGGCACGCACCGTTCCGCCGGCGGGACGGTTCAGCGCCGCGGCGCGAAGCGCCGCTTGAGCTGGTCGAGGAAGGCCGCGACCGTCCGCGACGTCTGCCGGCCCGCCGGGTAGACGGCGTGGATCGGCACCTCCGGCGCGGTCCACGCCGGGAGGAGGCGCTCGAGGCGCTGGCGCTCCTCGCACACGTAGTCGGGCAGGAGCGCGATCCCCAGCCCCGCCGTGGCCGCCTCGCGCAGCATGTCGTAGTCGTTGACGACGAGCCGCGGCCGGAGCGCGACCTCGACCTGCTGGCGGCCGGCGCGCAGGGTCCACGTCGTCCCCTCGTCGCCGCCGCCGAAGAGGATCGTGTCGTGCCCGGCGAGGTCCGCGGGCGCTCGGGGCGCGGGCCGCCGCCGCAGGTAGCCCGGCGCGGCGACGAGGAAGCGCTGCACGGTCCCCAGGCGCCGCGCCACGAGGGACGAGTCGGCCATGCGGCCGGCGCGGACGGCCACGTCGAAGCCCTCGGCCACGAGGTCGACGACGCGGTCGGTGCAGACCAGGTCCACCTGGACGGCCGGATGCTGGGCGAGGAACTCGGCCACGATCGGCCCGAGGAAGGCGAAGGTCAGCGGCGCGGTCACGCGGAGGCGGCCGCACGGGTCGGCGTGGAGGTCGGCCACGAGCCGGTCCGCGGCGCGCGCCTCGGCGACCACCCGCGCCGCGCGCTCGAAGTAGGCGGCGCCCACGTCGGTCAGCCGCAGCCGCCGCGTCGTGCGCACGAGGAGCTGCGCGCCGAGGCGCGCCTCCAGCTCCGAGACCTTCCGGCTGGCGGTCGACTTCGGCATGCCGAGCGCCCGCGCCCCCGCCGTGAAGCTCCCGGCGCGCACGACCTCGACGAACACCACCAGCTCGTTGAGGTCCATGGCGCCTCCCACCGGGGGCTGCATTGTCCCACCGGCGGGACGGTCCGTCGCGCGGAGAGGGCTCGATCCCGAGCGACGGCCGGCCTACCATTCCCCTCGCTCGCGCGAGGCGCGAACAGACGGATCGAGAACTACCGAATCGATGCACGTTTTCAGCTCGCCAGAGCGAGCGATGGGGACGGGCGGACCGGGCCAGATCGTGCCAGTCCGGGTCGTGCTCCGATCGCCCGCCCCTCGCGAGCGCATCATCCAGCTGCAGGTCAGAGGAGGTCGACGTGGCGAACGGGTTCAAGTACAGGCGGATCTCGAAGGACGACGCGGCGGTGCTGCTCGTCGATCACCAGTCGGGGCTGATCTCGCTGGTCCAGGACCACGCCCCGTCGGAGTTCAAGAACAACGTGCTCGCGCTGGGCGCGGTGGCCAAGTTCTTCAAGCTGCCGACGATCCTCACCACGAGCTTCGAGGACGGGCCCAACGGGCCGATCGTCCCCGAGCTGAAGGCCATGTTCCCCGACGCCCCGTACTTCGCGCGCCCGGGCCAGATCAACGCCTGGGACAACGAGGACTTCGTGCGCGCGATCGAGGCCACGGGCCGGCGGCAGCTCATCATCGCCGGCGTCGTCACCGACGTGTGCGTGGCCTTCCCCACGCTCTCGGCCCTGGAGGCGGGCTACGAGGTGTTCGTCGTCGTCGACGCCTCGGGGACGTTCAACCCCACCGTCCGCGACGCCGCCGTGACGCGCATGGCCCACGCGGGCGCGCAGATGATGAACTGGTTCAGCGTCGCCTGCGAGCTGCACCGCGACTGGCGCAACGACATCGAGGGCCTGGGCACGCTGCTCTCGGAGCACATCCCGAACTACCGGAACCTCATGACGAGCTACTTCGCCCAGCAGGGGCGCCGGTAGCGCGCGGGGCGACCGGCGCTCGGCGGCTCGGCCGCCGAGCGCCGTTCGCGACCGAGGTCAGCGCGTCGGAGCCAGGCGAGCGCGCAGGAAGCCGGTCGCGGCCGCGTCGCCCCGGCACCGGAGCGTGATCGGCCCCGCGTCGGGCTCGAAGCGCAGCTCGAACACGAGCGAGGTGCAGCACGCCCGCTCTCGCTCGATCAGCTCCAGCAGGCGCGCGCCCCAGGTCCCGCCGAAGCGCAGCTCGAAGCCGTCCTCGAGGTCCGCGGCCGACTCGGCGCCCGCCGCGAACGGGGCCAGCCAGCGCTCGCGCTCGGTGAGCTCCTGGTCGTCGAGCGAGCAGACGCAGGGATCGTTCACGGGCTCTGCTCCTCCGGGCGGGGGCGGCGAGCGCTCCTCGAGCGGGACCGGCGGCGGCGCCGACGCGCACGACGCGGCGCCGGCGCAGAGAGGACGAGGGCGACCAGGGCGCGACCCGCGATCATCGCAGGCCACCCCGCCCCGTCGAGGAGAACGCGTGGGTCCAGGACGCCATTCCCCTCACTCCGTCAGGGGCGCGTGCGGCGCGAACGCGATCACGCACGTGCCGACCAGGCACAGCATGGCCCCGAGCAGGTCCCAGCGGTCCGGCCGTTGCCCGTCGACCGCCCAGAGCCACACGACGGACGACGCCACGTAGACGCCGCCGTAGGCCGCGTAGGTCCGCCCCGCGCCCGTGGGGTGCAGGGTCAGGAGCCACGCGAACAGCGCCAGGCACAGGGCGCTCGGGACGAGGAGCCAGGCCGAGGCTGCCTTCCTGAGCCACAGGTAGGTCAGGTAGCAGCCGCCGATCTCCGCCAGGGCGGTCACGACGAACAGGCCGGAGACGACGGGCAGCGCATTCAACTCAGCGTAGCGCACCCGGCACGGCGCGGCGTCGGCTCGTGCGCCCCCCTGCCGCGGCGCGGCTCGGTATAGTCCGCCGGCAGGAGAGACCCCATGGCCATGCGCCTGCTCGGTCGCACCGGCACGCTCGTCTCGGAGCTGTGCCTCGGCTGCATGACGTTCGGCAAGAACGACTGGGGCGTCGGCAGCCTGGGCGAGGCCGAGGCGGCGGACCTGATCTCGCGCTCGATCGAGCGCGGGGTCAACTTCTTCGACACGGCCGACGTCTACTCGCGCGGCGAGTCGGAGGTGCTCCTCGGCCGCGCCCTGCGCGGGCGGCGCGACCAGGCGGTGATCGCGACCAAGGTCCGCGGCGCGATGAGCGAGGACCAAAACGACGTGGGCCTCTCGCGGCGGCACGTCCTGGCCTCCTGCGAGGCCAGCCTGAAGCGCCTGGGCACCGACCGGATCGACCTCTACCAGGTCCACGGCTGGGACCCGCTCACGCCGCTCGAGGAGACGCTCGAGGCCCTCGACCTGCTCGTGCGCCAGGGCAAGGTGCTCTACCTGGGCGCGTCGAACCTCGCCGGCTGGCAGCTCGCCAAGGCCCTCGAGCTGCAGAAGGCCAACGGCTGGGCGCGCTTCGTCACCCTCCAGCCCTACTACTCGCTCGTCGGCCGCGAGATCGAGTTCGAGCTCGTGCCCCTGTGCGAGGCCGAGGGCGTGGGCCTGCTCCCCTGGTCGCCGCTCGCCGGCGGCTACCTGTCGGCGAAGTACCGCCACGGCGGCGAGGGCCGCCGCAGCGGCGAGCGGCAGTTCCCGCCGGTGGACAAGGTCCGGGGCGAGAAGGTGCTCGACGTGCTCGAGGACGTCGCCCGCGGCCTGAACACGACGCCCGCCCGCGCGGCGCTGGCCTGGGTGCTGAAGCGGTCGATGGTCACGTCGGTGATCATCGGCGCCCGCTCGCGCGAGCAGCTCGACGACAACCTCGCCGCCGCCGAGCTCGCGCTCGGCGACGACGCCATGCGGCGCCTCGACGAGGTGAGCGCCCTGCCCCTGCCCTACCCGCAGTGGATGATCGCCTTCCAGGGGCAGAACCGGCCGCGGCCGGCGCGTTAGAGCCTGCCCCGCAGCCGCTCCAGCTCGGCCTGCACCCGCGCCAGCTCGGCCTCGGCGCGCTCCGCCCGGTCCTCGGCCCGCGCCGCGCGCTCGCTCGGCGTGAGCAGCGGCTCGGCCCGGCCGGGGAGGTGGAAGCGCAGCCTGCGCTCGTGCGCCGCCAGCTCCAGCCCCAGCTCGCGGCTCTCGAGCCGGCCGTCGGGGCCGGGCTCGATCGGCTGGTAGACGCCGCGCTCGAGGCGGAAGCCGCGCAGGCCCGCCTCGATCCAGTCGCGGCTCAGGTCGAAGAGGAAGTACTCCGGGACCTGGAGGTCGTCGCGGTAGATCGACATCTTCCGGCCCAGGTCCTCCGTCCGCGACCCCCGGGAGGTGATCTCGAGCACGAAGCACGGCCGCCGCCCGCCCTCCTCCCACGTCTTGAAGGTGCGGCGCTGGCGCATGGGCACGCCCTTCACCACGTAGCAGTCCGGGCTCACCACATCGCGCGGCTCGCCCTCGGTGAAGTAGACGAAGTTGTTCCCCGACACGTAGACCTGGTCGCTCGCCAGGTGCTCCCGGAGCGTCTCCACGGCCGCGCGTAGCGCGTCCGCGTGCTCGTCCGTCTCGGCCATCGGCATCCCGTCGCTCTCCGGGTAGTCGACGGGGTGGGCGGGGACGACCTGCCGCTGGTCCATCACGAGGCCCTCCGAGGCGTGGCCCTCCGTGTCCCCGGCCGCCGGCCGGGGCACGCTGACGTTCGCTTCCAGCATTGTAGCCCTGCGCTCGCTCCGTCGCCCGCGCCCGAGGTCCGCGGCCCGACGACGGGAGCCTAACAAAACCCTACGACAGCCGCCGCTCGACCCAGCCGAGGAGGTGCGCCCAGACCTCCTCCTTGTTGGTCTCGTTGAACAGCTCGTGCCGCGCGCCGGGCCACAGGCGCAGCTCCTTGTCCTGGCTCGCCGCGGCCGCGTGGAGCCGCCGCGTGCCCTCCACGTCGACCACGCCGTCGTCCTCGCCGTGCATGAAGAGGAGCGGCAGGTCGAGCGCCGACGCGGTCGCCAGCGCCGCCTCCTGCGCGGACATCGCCTCCGTGTACCAGCGCGCCGTGGCGCCCCGCTCCACCAGCGGGTCGGCCAGGTAGGCGCGCCCGACCTCGAGGTCGCGGCTGAGCTGCGCCACGTCGAGGTCGGCCGGGATCCGGAACCAGGGCAGCCACCGCGAGAGCACGCGCCCGGCGGCCGTCTTCCAGGCGGGCAGGGGCATCTTCACCTTCAGGAACGGCGACGTGAGCACCGCCCCGCGCAGGGCCGGCAGCCGGTGGCGCCGCTCCTGCAGGGTGCGCGCGACGACGAGCCCGCCCATGCTGTGGCCGACCAGGAACAGCGGCCCCTCGCCGTGCGCGGCGACATGCAGCACGTAGGCCTCGACGTCGTCGAGGAAGTCGCCCCAGCGGCGCACGAACGTCCGCCGCCCGCCCGAGCGGCCGTGCCCGCGCAGGTCGAGCGCGTAGGCCTCGCAGCCGCGCGCGGCGAACCAGCGCAGGGTCGGCACGTAGCGCCCGCCGTGCTCGGCGAACCCGTGCACGAACGCCACCCGCGCCCGGGCCTGCCCCTCGGGGCGCACGCGGCGGGTCCAAAGGGCGGTCTGGTCGGCCGAGCGGAGCTGCTGCTCCTCGACGGCGAGCGCGGTCGGGGCGGGCGAGGTGCTCATGCGGGGATCTTAACGGTGCCTTGCGCATCAGCACATCTCCTGAGAACGTGTCCGGCCTTCCACGAGGCCCGCGGCCCTCCCTTGCTCCAGGCGAGGCCCGTGGCCGAGCGAGGGACGATGAACGACCGGACCGAAAAGCTCGCCTCCCTGGGCACGTTCCAGCTCGTGCTGACGGGCCTGCTCATGGTGCTCATCTTCGTGGGCGTGCGCGCGCTCGACGTGGCCGACGGCCACCAGCAGGCGAACAGCACGGCGATCCAGGCCAAGCTCGACGCCCAGACGCAGCTCCTGCGCGACCTGACCGGCGAGGTGCGCCGCCTGCAGGACCAGCGGCGCACCGTCGACGAGCTGAAGGAGGCCCTGCGCTCGGCCCAGCCGGCGTACGTGCCCATGCCCATGCCGCCGCAGGCCTATGGCCCCGCGCCGCAGCAGCCCCAGCAGCAGCAGCCCACGCAGCCGGCCGCCCCGGCGGTCGAGGAGCCGGCGCAGCAGACGTCGCGGCCCGGGTCGGGCGCGACCAACACCGAGGGCATGGGCACGAGCGACCGCGTCCCGGGCCCCGACCCGAAGGCCGTGATCGGCGGCTCCTACGTCGAGGCCATGAGCGAGCCGTCGACGCTCAACTACTACACGACGAGCGAAGGCGCGACCCGCCAGGTGATGATGAACGTCCTCGAGACGCTCTTCACCGTGAGCGAGCAGGACCCGACGAAGCTCGACCCCATGCTGGCCGAGTCGTGGGAGCAGAAGGACGAGCTGACCTACGTCTACCGCCTGCGCCGCGGCGTCACCTGGGCGGACGGCGCGCCGTTCACGGCCGACGACGTGACCTTCACCTACGCCGTGATCCAGGACAAGAACGTCAAGGCCGACGCGCACCGCGGCGCCTACGTCGACGTCGAGTCGGTCACGAAGGTCGACAGCCACACGGTCCAGGTCAAGTTCAAGACGCCCTACTGGAAGAGCCTCTACGTCTTCGGCAACTCGCTGTGGATCATCCCCAAGCACTGGTACGAGCAGCAGGTCACCGAGACGGCCCGCCAGAAGGGCATCCAGAAGTTCTCGGTCGTCCCGGGCGAGGACGGCTTCGGGCGCGTGTTCAACGAGATCCGCCGCCCCTGCGTCGGCACCGGCCCCTACTCGGTCCCGGCCGACGGCTGGATCCCGGGTGAGAGCCTGACGCTCAAGCGCAACCCCGACTACTGGCGCCTGCGCGTCGTCCCGAACATCTGGAACATCGAGACCCGGCGCGTGCGCTTCATCAGCGACCACCTGGCGATCCTGAACCAGGTGCGGCAGCAGAAGATCGACGTGCAGGTGGTCAAGCTCGACGAGTGGCAGGACAGCCTCTCGAAGGAGCGCGTGATCGCCGACAACTACAACTACTACACCTACGACCACCTCGGGCTGGGCTTCAACTACATCGTCTGGAACTGCCGCAAGTTCCCCTTCGACGACAAGAACGTGCGCGTCGCCATGACGCACCTCGTCGACCGCGCCGGCATGCTGCGCGACCTGTGGCGCAACGACGGCACGATCGCCACCTGCCCGAACAAGGCCATCTACCCGGAGTACAACAAGGCCCTCGAGCCGCACGCGTTCGACCCGCAGAAGGCCGCCACGCTCCTGCGTGAGGCGGGCTTCGTCGACAACGACGGCGACGGCGTGCTCGAGAAGCTGGTCGACGGCAAGTGGCGGCGCCTCGAGTTCGTCCTCAAGGTCCCCTCGGGGATCGTCGAGTACGAGCGCATCGGCTCCAAGGTGCAGGAGAACATGGCGAAGGTCGGGGTGCGCATGGAGATCCGCCCCATGGAGTGGAGCGTGTTCATCGAGCACCTCTACGAGCGCAACTTCGACGCCATGTGCCTCTACTCGAGCTTCTCGGACCCCTGGATCGACAACTACCAGGACTACCACAGCAGCGAGGACGTGCCCCGCGGCGGCAACACGCCCGGCTTCCACTCGCCCGCGCTCGACACGCTCCTCACCGACATGCGGCGCGAGTTCGACCGCGAGAAGCGCGTGCCGATGTACCACCGGCTCTACCAGCTCCTGCACGACGAGCAGCCGCTGACGCTGCTCATCCACGGGCGCGTCCACGTGCTCGCCCACAAGCGCTTCCAGAACGTCGTCGTCCGGCACAAGGGCATGCGCTCGACCTACTGGTGGGTCGACCCGAAGTCGCCGATCCAGTAGCCAGGACCCCGCCGCCCGGTGACGACCTACATCATCAAGCGCCTGCTGCTCATGATCCCGACCCTGTTCGGGATCACGATCGTCGTGTTCGTGATCAGCCACCTCGCGCCCGGCGACCCGATCGAGGCCGAGTTCGGCGGCGGCGGCGGCATGGGCGCCGGGGCCACGGCGGGCGCCACGCAGACCATGGCCGAGCGCCAGGCCATGATCGAGGCGCGCAAGAAGGAGCTGGGCCTCGACCAGCCGATCCCGATCCAGTACGCCATGTGGCTGGGGCGGGTCGTGCAGGGCGACTGGGGCGAGTCGCTCAAGTACCGCGTCCCCGTGAGCGAGAAGATCTGGGACGCGCTCGGCGTCACCGTCCAGCTCAACATGATCAGCCTGGCGCTGATCTACCTGATCGCCGTGCCGCTCGGCATCCACGCGGCCGTGCGACGAGGCAAGAAGGACGAGCGGGTCGTCGGCATCTCGCTCTTTGCCCTCTACTCGGCGCCCTCGTTCTGGGTGGCGACGATCCTGCTCTTCTACTTCGCCAGCCCGGCCCACTTCGAGTGGTTCGACGGCGTCGGCCTGCACAGCGAGCGCTACGAGCAGCTCACCTACTGGGGGCAGCTCAAGGACTGGGCGTGGCACCTCGTCCTGCCCGTGATCTGCCTCACCTACAACGGGCTCGCCGGCCTGTCGCGCTACGCCCGCTCGGGCATGCTCGAGATCATCCGCCGCGACTACATCCGCACCGCCCGCGCCAAGGGCCTGCCCGAGCGCACGGTGATCTTCAAGCACGCCCTGCGCAACTCGCTCATCCCGATCGTCACGCTCATGGCCAGCCTCCTGCCGGCCATGATCGGCGGGTCGGTGATCATCGAGTACATCTTCACGATCAACGGCATGGGCAAGCTGTCGATCGATGCGATCCTGTCGCGCGACTACAACATGGTGATGGCCTTCACGACGCTCTCGGCCGTGCTGGTCCTCCTGGGCATGCTCCTCTCCGACATCCTCTACACCGTGGTCGACCCGCGGATCTCGCTCGAGGGGTGACGGCCACGTGAGCGACGCCAAGAAGCCCAAGAAGCCCGGGCAGCCCGAGCAGCCCGCCGACGCCCCCTCCGAGGCGACCGTCGCGGCCATGACCGAGCTGGCGCTCGACAAGGGCGTGTCCGCCTGGGCGGTCGCCTGGCGGCAGCTCAAGCGCGACCGCGTGGCCATGATCGCGGCCACGTCGCTCGTCCTGATCGGCCTCCTGTCGGTGCTCTCGCCGCTGCTCGCCAACGACAAGCCGGTGTGGACCAGCTACCAGGGCCGCTGGTTCTTCCCGGCGTTCAAGGACTACCTCGACGAGAACATCCCCATCCCGTTCGACATCCCGGCGGCGCTGCGCCGCTCGAGCGGCTTCTTCTCGCCGGCCTACGCCGACGCGCAGGAGATCCCGCGGCCGGGCGGGCGGACGCTGCCCGACTGGGCGGCGATCAAGCGCGAGATCGACGGCCCCGAGGGCAAGGCGCGCGGCGACTGGTACCTCGGCGCCCCGATCCCCTACTACTACAAGCAGACGTCGAGCGCGATCAAGCAGCTCCCGTTCGCCGACGTGGCCCACCTGCGCGTCATGGACGGCCCGGGCGAGGGGCGCGCGCTCGAGCTCGTGCCCAAGAGCGTGTGGTCCGACGAGTGGACCCGCCTGCGCTCGGTCGACCCGCAGCTCGACCTGGGCGGCGTGGTCGTCTCCTACACGCCGCCGGCCGAGGTCGACGACGGCAAGCCGCGCTCGCGCGGGCTCCTGGCCCGGCTCCTGCGCAAGCTGACGGCGCGCACGACGCCGGGCTTCTGGGGCGTGTCGCTGAGCGAGGCGGGTCGGGAGGGCGGCGGCGGCAGCGCGACCATCCGGGGTGAGCCGGTGGGCGAGACGCCGGTGGTCCTGAAGGCCGGCGACGTCCTCGTCATCGGCGGGCGCACGCTGCGCTTCGAGGTGCCTCCGAAGCACGTCATGGGCACCGACGACGTCGGCCGCGACGTCCTCTCGCGCCTGATCCACGGGACCGTGATCGCCGGCAGCGTCGGGATCGTCTCGGTCGGGATCTACGTGACGATCGGGATCATCATCGGCGCCCTGGCCGGCTTCTTCCGCGGCTGGGTCGACATCGCGATCTCGCGCCTGATCGAGATCGTGATCTGCTTCCCCACGTTCTTCCTGATCATCACGATCGTGGCCCTGTGGGAGAAGCCGTCGATCTACAACATCATGGTCGCGCTGGGCCTGATCAACTGGACCGGCGTGGCGCGCCTGATCCGCGGCGAGTTCCTCAAGTGCATGTCCGAGGACTACGTCGCCGCCGCGCGCGCGCTGGGGCTCTCGAACTCGCGGATCATCTTCCGCCACATCCTGCCCAACGCGATCGCCCCTGTTTTCGTCTCGGCCAGCTTCGGCGTGGCCGGCGCGATCCTCGTCGAGTCGAGCCTCTCGTTCCTCGGCTTCGGCGTGGCCCCGCCGACGGCGTCGTGGGGCGAGATCCTGCGCCAGGGCCGCAACTACATCAACGAGAACCTCTACCACCTGGTCTGGTTCCCGGGCGTCTGCATCTTCTTCACCGTGACGATGTTCAACCTCCTGGGCGAGGGCCTCCGCGACGCGCTCGACCCGCGCCTGCGCCAGTAGGCCGCGACCCGCCCGAGCGAGCGATGGGGACGGGCGGAGCGGGACAGATCGTGCCAGTCCGGGACTCCCTTCGATCGCCCGCCCCTCGCGAGCGCATCATTCGTCGCAGGTCGGGTGTGGTAGGCTCCACCTCCCGCCGATGCGTCGCCGCGCCCCGCTGCTCCTCGCTCTCCCGCTGGCCCTCGCCTGCGCCCTCCCTGGGGCCGCGCGCGCGCAGGACCCCGAGGTCGTCGCCGTCGCCGTCGAGCGCCTCGGCGGCGAGCACGCGGCCCGGCTCGAGGCCGCCCTGGCCCTCCCGTCCGGCCCGGGCCGCGAGCGCGCGGGCTGCGTGCTGGCGCTCTCGATGCGCCTCTGGCCGCACCACGCCGGCCGAGGTCCGCCGCACCCCCGCCGCCGGCGGCGTTCGCCCCAGGTCGCCCGCGCCCGCTTGGAGATTTGAGGTCTGGCGCGGCCTGAACGAGCCCCCGCGGCCGCCGTGGTGGCCCTGGCTGAGCTGCCGCCTGACCGCCGACGCGGCCGCCGTGCGCCGGGCGCGCGAGGCGCACGCGCGCGCCCACGAGGTCGACGCCGAGCTCGGCCGCGCGCTCGAGCGCAGCATCGACCGCGTGGCCTCGCGGATCGACCCCGAGCGCGCGGTCGCCGTCAAGGTCGAGGAGGTGCTCGCCTTCTCCCGCGGCCGCCTGTCGCCCGCCGAGGCGGCCCGCTTCGCCGAGGCCGTGGCGCTGGCCAGATACGCCCACGCCGGACAGACCCGCGACGGCGGGCAGCCGGCGCTGCTCCACTCGCTCCGCGTCGCGCGGGCCATGCTGGCCACGCCGGGCGTCGAGCCGGCGGCCGTCCACGCGGCCGTGCTCCACGACGTCGTCGAGGACACGCGCGTCCCCCGCTCGGAGATCACGCGCCGCCTCGGCGCGCGCGTGAGCGAGCTCGTGCACGCCGTCACGCTCGACCCCGTGGAGCGCTTCGGCGGCGACAAGCTGGCCCGCGACCGCGCCTACTACGCGCGCTTCGCCGGGTCGCCGGAGGGGGCGCGCTGGCTCAAGCTCCACGACCGGATCGACAACATAAACGACATGTCCGGCTGGCCGCCCGAGGGCCAGCTCCGCTACCTCGCCCGCACGCGGGAGACCGTCGTCGAGGCCCTGCGCGCGCACAGCCCGGCGCTCGCCGCGCGGCTCGAGGCCGAGCTCCAGCGCGTCGAGGCGCGCGTCCGCCGCCAGCTCGCCCGCGAGGCGCCGCGCGCGGCGGCCTTCGAGCGCCACCGCCGCCCCGACGGCTCGCTCCGCTGGGGCGAGGTGGCCCGCGACACGGCCCTGCGCGAGGGGGCCGGGCTCCTGCGCTTCACCATGGCCATGTTCCTCAAGGAGCTGGCCGTCGTCGCGCGCACGGGCGACCGCCTGCGCGTCGAGGAGTTCTTCGAGGGGATCCTCACCACCGACTTCCTCGTCCACTACGGCGCCTTCACCGTCGGCGCGCGCGCGGGCGAGGTGGCCTTCTCGCGGGCGCTGCACCGCCACCTCAAGCCCGGGTTCGTGGGCGAGGTCCTGCGCGCGAACGTGAGCCTGGCCGCGGGCCTCCTCGCGGCCGACCTGGCGAGCGGCACCTTCGACGGCCAGGCCTTCGCCCTGTCGGTCGCGGCGCTGGGGCTGTCGTCCACGGCCGTGCGCGCCGGCGTCTCGGGCCTGCGCTGGGTGAGGAGCCTGCGCTCGGCCGGGACGGTGGCCCGCGCCGGCGGCGTGGCCGGCTTCGTCTACAGCGTGCTCGAGACGACCGTCGTCCTGTACCTGGCCGACGCGATCGAGGAGCGCGCGCGCGAGTGGCTCGACGAGCGGGCCGCCCGGGCCGCGCTGACCGAGGCCGGGCGCGCGTTCGGCCGCGAGGTCGCGGCGGCCACGAGCCGCGAGGAGGTCGCCGCGGCGGCCGCGCGCTACGGCGACGCCTGGACCGCCTGGCGCGACCACCTGCTCACGGGCGCCGTGATCGAGGACGCGCGCCTGCGCGAGCGCCTGGAGAAGATCGCCCGCCGGGCCAAGCTCCTCGACGACGAGCGGCGCGCCGCCCGCGCCGCGCTCGAGCGCGCGCCGGCCCTCCGCGACGACGCCGTGCGCCGCCACGGCTCGGTCGACGCCTGGGCCGATAATCGTCCGCCGAGGACGAGGTGGTCGGTGCGCGCGCGAAAGCGGCGCTCGCCGCCCACACACGCGCCGGGCCGACGCTGATCACCGCCGCTGCCTACGGCGCGCCGCCGGGCGGCGCCGCCCTGATGGCGTCGCCCACCTTGCCCTGGCTGCTCCCTGGCGCGGCTGCCGGCGCCCCTGGCGACCCGTGGGGCGACCGTGCCGACGTCCCCGGCCTGCTGGCTGCGACCGCGCGCGCCGGTTCCCTCGACTGGCACGGCCGCGCCTCGCCCAAACCGCCTCCAGGCCTACGACGACCAGCGGTGGTCCTCGCGGCGGCGCTGCCGCCCTGCGCGACTGCCCGGACGCGTCGCCCGGCGCCGCCGAGGCCCGACGAGGCCGCGCGCGCCTGGCGCGCCCGCGACCTCGAGGCCTGGCCGGCGCCGGCGGGCCGGCGCGGCGCGGGCTCGTCGACGCCCTCGAGAGCCGCTGAACTACACGCCCGTTGACGGCGCGGCCGAGCCGGGCAACCGGACGAGGGCCACGACCCCGAGCGCGCAGCCCCCGGCCTCGGCGGCCATGAGCGAGAGCAGCAACGGGTCGGTCGCCCCGTCGACGACGACCCCGGTGAGCCGCCCCACGATCACCCCGCCGAGCCCGAGCGCCTGCGCGAGGAGCGCCGGCGCGAACCAGGCGGGCCGCGTCGCCGCGACGGCGAAGAAGGCCGCCAGGCCCAGCTCCAGCCCGCCGTAGAAGGCGCGGATCTCGGCCCGGGCGGCGGGCGTCGAGAGCACGACCCCGACCTCGCCGAGCGCCTCGGGCGCGACGAGCAGCCAGACGCCGAACGCGGCGAAGCCGACCGCGGCGAGGAGGAGCGAGCAGCGGGCCAGGGTCATGGGCGCCTCCGGTAGCACATCCTACGCCGCTGCACGCGTTGACGCGGCTGCACGCGGCGCGAGCATGACGGTGGGACCAGGCGCGGCCGGGGCGCGCGAAGGGCGGAGGATGATCACGCGGTCGATTCCGATGGCGTTCGCCGGGGTGACAGTCACCTTCCTGCTGGCGACCGGGATCTCCCAGTTCTGGGCGCTGTCGATCGAGCCCAGGTCGACGAACATCGCGACGAACAGCGCCCCGAGCATCCGCCACCTGACGGGGGCGGCCGCGGAGCTGCGCCACATCCAGGCGCTCCTGACCGCGCTGGTCCTCCGGTCCGACGAGCGCGCGCCCGCCGAGCTCCGGCAGGAGATCGAGGCCGCCCGGGGCCGCCTCGACACCGACGTCGACGCCTACCTCGCGCTGCCCGCGTTCACGGGGGAGCGCGCGCTGTGGTCGCCGGTGCAGCGCGACCTGATTCAGCTCGAGAGGGCCATCGACGCGGTGGTGGACTGCGTCGAGCGCCGCGACGCCGCGGCCGCCGAGGCCGCGCTCGTCGCGACCTTCGACGTCCTGGCCGACCGCACCAGCGACGACCTCGAGCGCACGATCGACCTCAACGCCCGCGCCGTGCAGGCGGACGCGACCGAGATCGCGCGCATGCGCGACCGCGCCTTCTCGCTCCTCCTGGCCCTCGACGGCGTGGCGGTCCTCCTGACCGTGGCCGCCGCGGTGGCGGTCGTGCGCGGCGTCGACCAGCACAGCCGCCTGCAGGACGCCAACGCGACCCTGCTGCGCCGCCGGGTCGACGAGCTCGAGGCCTTCGCCGGCCGCGTGGCCCACGACGTCCTCGGGCCGCTCGGCGGCGTGTCGCTGGCCCTGGACGCGCTCGACCTCCGCTGCGGCGAGGACCCCGCCGCGGCGCGCACCCTGACGCGGGCGCGCGGGTGCATGCACGGGGTCGACCGCGTCGTCAGCGACCTGCTCGAGTTCGCCCGCGCCGGCGCCCGCCCCGCGCCCGACGCCCGCTGCGAGGTCGCCCCGGCCGTCGCCGCCGTGCTCGCCGACGCCGAGTCCGACGCGGACGCCGGCGGCATCGCCCTGCGCGCCGAGGTCGACGCGACGCGGCCGGTCGCCTGCGCGGAGGGCGTCCTCCTCAGCCTGCTCTCGAACCTCGTGCGCAACGCGATCAAGCACATGGGCGCGGCGCCGCGGCGGGAGGTGGTCGTGCGCGCCCTCGCGCGAAACCGGCACCTCGTTCGGCTCGAGGTCCAGGACACCGGGCCGGGCCTCGAGCCGGACCTGGTCACGGTCGCCTTCGAGCCCCACGTCCGCGGCCCGCAGGCCGCGGGGGCGGGGCTGGGCCTCGGCCTCGCGACCGTGCGGCGCCTGGCCGAGGCGCACGGCGGGCGGGTCGGAGTGACCACGGCCCCGGGCCGCGGGAGCACGTTCTGGGTGGAGCTGCCCGCCCCCGCCACGCCCGCGCCCGTCGCTGCCGTATAGTCCGTCGGACCATGACCCCGGTCCTCGAGGCGCGCGACGTGGTCAAGCGCTACGGCGACGCCGTGGCCGTCGCGGGCGTGAGCTTCGAGGTCCGGCCGGGCGAGTGCTACGGCCTCCTCGGGCCGAACGGCGCCGGCAAGACGACGCTGTTCAAGCTCGTGACCGCCTTCGCCCGCCGCGACGGCGGCGCCTTGACCGTCTTCGGGCTCGACCCGGCCGCGACGCCCTCGGCGCTCAAGGCCCGCCTGGGCGTGGTCGGGCAGGAGGACGACCTCGACGCCGACCTCGACGTCGTCTCCAACCTGCGCGTCCACGGCGGCTTCTTCGGCCTGGGCGGCCCGGCGCTCGAGGCGCGGATCGACCGGCTGCTGGGGTTCCTCGAGCTCGGCGAGCGCCGTCACGCCCCGATCATGGCCCTGTCGGGCGGCATGAAGCGCCGCCTGGCGATCGTCCGCGCCCTCCTCAACGCGCCGGAGCTGCTCCTCCTCGACGAGCCGACGACCGGCCTCGACCCACAGATCCGCCACGCGATCTGGAACGCGCTCCGCGCCCTCAAGGCCGAGGGCCTGACGCTGCTCCTCACGACGCACTACATGGAGGAGGCGGCGCAGCTCGCCGACCGCGTGGGGATCCTCGAGCGCGGCCGCCTGATCGCCGAGGGGGCGCCCGAGGCGCTCGTGCGCGAGCACCTGCCCCGGTTCGTGCTCGAGCTGCCGCGCAGCCGGCAGCCCGACGACGCCTGGCGCGAGCTGGCCCGCGACGTCCGGCTGACCGAGGAGCACGGCGACCGCGTCTACCTGTTCCACGACGACGAGGGCCCGCTGCGCCGCTTCCAGGCCGAGCGCGCGCCCGGCGGCGCGCAGCTCCGCCTGGCCTCGCTCGAGGACGTGTTCCTGAAGCTCACCGGGAGGAGCCTCGATGCCTGAGCCGGCCCCCCAGGGCTCGGGCGCCGGGCCGCCGGCCCTGCTCGAGCGCGGCGGCCCGCCCCTGGCGCCGCCGTCGCGCCCGGTGCGCCTGTGGGCGGTCGTGCGCCGCCACGCGCTCGTCTTCTCGTCGACGCTCGTGGCCAACTCGCTGCCGGCGTTCCTCGAGCCGCTCCTGTTCCTCATGGCGGTAGGGATCGGCCTCGGCGCGCACGTGACCGAGGGCTTCGCCGGCCTGCCGCTCCCCGCCTGGATGGGCCCCGGGGCGCTGGCGATCACGGCCATGTTCACGGCCTCGTTCGAGACGACCTATGGCACCTACGTGCGGCTCGTCTACCAGCGCACCTACCAGGCCGTGCTCTCGACGCCGCTCACGGTCGCCGACGCCTTCCTGGGCGAGGTCCTGTGGTGCGGGATCAAGGGCCTGTGCTTCACCTCGGGCGTGCTGCTCGTGTTCATGGCCTTCGGCGTGGCGCAGGGCTGGGCCGTGGCCCTGCGCCCGACGGCCGCCCTCGTGCCGCTGGTCGGCCTCCTCTGCGGCGTGCTGTTCGGCGCCCTCGGCCTGCGCGTCACGGCGGCGATCCAGAACCTCAACAACTTCAACTTCTACATCACCGGCGTCCTCTCGCCCCTGGCGCTCTTCTCGGGCATGGTCTTCCCCGTCGCCGACCTGCCGCCCGGCCTGCGGCACGTGGCCTACGCCCTGCCGCTGTTCCACGTGACCGAGCTCAACCGCCTGCTCGTCTTCGGCCCGGGCGTGTGCGTCCCGTTCGTGTGGGTGTGCCTGCCCTACCTGCTCGTGGTCACGACGCTCGTCACATGGTGGGCGATCCGCGCCATGGAGCGGCGCATCGTCCGTTGAGGTGTGCTCGACGGCTGCGGGCGACGATGCTGGCCGCGGCGGCGCGCGCGCGGGCTCGAAGTAGGTCGCTACGTCGTCGCCCGCGCGCATCGCCGCCGCGGCTCAGCCTCGTCGCCCTCGCCTCGCTTGTGGTTGCATTCCACGCGGGTTCGAGCGTGTCGATCACAGATTGTGTGTTTGAAGACAGGCCCGAGCCGAAGTATGCCGATACGAGGTCGCCCGCGCGCGCCGCCTCGCCTCCGCCGCCTCGCCTCGGTCGGTGCTCCGGGCGGAGGCTCGCGAGCAGAGCCTGGCCGATGACTTCAGGCGCTCCGAGAGACCTCGTGCTCCGCACGACGGGGCGAGCGGGACGCGCGCGCGGGTCGCACGGCCGAGGACCGGATCCCCGGCGGAAGTCGGCCCGCCCTGGAGGGTCCACGGCGCCAGCGTGGCCCGTTTCCCGCCTGGCCTCTACCATCGGAGCATGACCGCGGTCGAGTGGGCGCTCCTGGCCTTCGTGGCCCTGGCCACGCTCGGGGCCCTCCTGGCCCGCGCCACCCGCTCGCCCGGCGGCGCCGGCGCGGCGGCCGCCCGACGGAGGCCGGCCCCCGCCCGCCGTCCGCCGCCGCTCGGCCAGGGCGCCGAGTGCCGGCGGTGCGGCGCCCTCGGCGCGCGCGAGGGCGTGGCCTGCCTGGCCTGCCGCGCCCCGCACCACGCCGCCTGCTGGGAGGAGGCGCAGGGCTGCGCGGCCTGCGGCGCCTGGCCGGCGATCTGGTGAGCCGGCGCGGGTGACGCCGGGCCCGGCCCGGTGTCGAACGCCTCGACGCGCCCCGGGGCGGAGCGCGCGACCGGAGGGGCCGTGGCCCACGACGACCCACGCCTGGCGGCCCTGGTGGGGGACTCGCCCTGCATGCGACGCGCCCGCGCGGCGCTCGCGGCCCTGATCGACCACCCGCGGCGGCCCGTGCTGCTCCTGGGCGAGCCCGGGACCGGCAAGGAACTTGCCACCCGCCTCCTCCATCGCGCCCGCCCGGCGACCGGGCCGCTGACGGTGTGGAGCGCCGCCCGCGACGCCCTCGCGCAGGTCGACGCCCTCTCCGGCGCCCGCGGCCTCCTGTCGGACGGCGGGACGCTCTTGATCACCGACGCGCACGCGCTCGACCCGGTCGCGCAGGCGCGGATCGGGTCGGCGCTCACCACGCGGACCGGCGGCCTCCGAGGCCGCTGCACGGCCGGGCCGCCGCGCGTCCTCCTGGCCCTCGACCCGCGGGCGCTCCCGCGCTTCTACCCGTGGTACCTCCCCGACGACCTGGCCGCGGTCTACCTGCCGCCGCTCCACGAGCGGCTGGAGGACCTCCCGGCGCTCTGCGCCCACCTCCTGCGCCAAGAGCGCGGCGTCGACGGCCTGCCGCTCCGCCTGCGGCCGGCGGCGCTCGACGCCCTCGCCAGACCCTGGCCCGGCAACGTCGACGACCTCGCGTGCGCCCTGCGCCTGCTCGTCGAGCGCCACCGCCGGCCGGCCTACGCGGCCGTCCCCGGCGCGTCCGTCGCGGCGCTCTCCGACGCGCAGGTGGCGCGCGCCCTCGCCGCCCGCGCCGAGGGCGAGACGCTCGCGCGGGCGGCCGCCCGGCTGGGTCTCACCCCGTCCGACGGCACCGACGCGGCCGAGCCCCCCGTCGGCTGGCGCCGCCTGCCGCCCGCCCCGCGGCCCCTGCCGCGCCCGGCGCGGCTCACCTCGGAGGGGCTCGCCGCCGCCGCGACGGCGGCGCTCGTCTTCCCGCCGGCCCTGCTCGCCGCTGCCCGCCTGCTCGGGTGGTGAGGCTCACAGCGGCCGTCGCTGTCATGATGTCCACGTCATGGAGCGGGACCCTTGCTCCGATCCGCAGTGAGGCACCTGTCGCCCTCGCTCCGGCCGCTTCGCGGCCTTCGCTCGGGGATGCGCCACCGCTCGATCTGCTCGCTTCGCTCCCAGATCAAGCGGTGAGCGCGGTCAGCGCCGCGCCGCGAGCGCCCGGCGGATCGCCGCGAGCCGCTCCTCGAGCGCCGGCGGGACGGGCGGCCCGCCGAGCAGCGCGCGCAGGTGCAGGTCGGAGGCCACCTCGTCCCAGCGCTCGAGCGCCAGCTTGACCTCGAGCAGGCGCAGGTCGGCGTCCCAGCGGCGAAGGTCGAGGTCCAGCGGCTCGCCGGGCAGCGACGCCGCCAGCCGGCGCCAGCCGCCCGGCCGCTGCCCGGCGAGGAGCGCCCGCGCCGCGCCGACGTCGGGCAGGGCCGCGGTCGCCAGGAGGCGGCGGTCGCCCTCGCGGACCCACACGGCCCACGTCGCCCGCTCGAGCCCGAGCACGACGCGCGGGTCGCGCCGCCCCTCGAGCGTCAGCGTGCGTTCGGACTCGGGCACCCGCCCGGCCGGCGGCCGGTCGCCCTCGACGACGTGGAAGCGCGCCTCGCCCTCGGCCGGCGCCACGTCGACGTAGGCCCGCGCCACGCCGTCGGTCCCGCGCACGGTCGTCACCCACGCGTGGCGCGCGACGACGCGTCCCTCGACGCGCCCCTCGAACGGCCCGGCCAGCCGCCGCTCGACCAGGCGCCCCTCGCCCACGACCCGCCCCCGCGCGTCGCGCACGACCACGGCGTCGCGGCAGGCGGCGAGGGCGTCGCGGCCGGCACGCGGGTCGTCGCCGAGCGCCAGGGCCAGGCCCAGGTCCACCTCG
>JAHBXY010000017.1 GCA_019636275.1 Planctomycetota bacterium
GGCGGCGCCGGGACCAGCGGGCGCCTGGCGGTCATGGAGGCGGCGGAGTGCCGGCCGACCTTCTCGTCCGACCGCGTCGTGGGCCTGATCGCCGGCGGCGCGGCGGCGCTGCTCGAGGCGCAGGAGGGGGCCGAGGACGATCGGGATGCCGGGGCGCGCGCGCTCGAGGCGCTCGGGCCGACGCCGAGCGACCTCGTCCTGGGCGTGGCGGCCAGCGGCCGAACGCCCTGGGCGCTCGGGCTCCTCGACGCGGCCGCCCGCGCGGGCGCGCGCCGCGGGCTCGTGGCCTGCGCCGCGCCGCCGCCCGGGCTCGAGCTCGACGTGGCGCTCGTCCTCGACACGGGCCCCGAGCTCCTCTCGGGCTCGACGCGCCTGAAGGCGGCCACGGCCACGAAGTGCGCCCTGAACGCGATCACCACCGGGGCCATGGCCCTGGCCGGCAAGGTCATGGACGACCTCATGGTCGACGTGCAGCCGACCAACGCCAAGCTGCGCGCCCGGGCGCGCCGGATCGTCGCCGCGCTCGTCCGCTGCGACGAGGCGCGCGCGGGCGACCTGCTCCTCGCGGCCGCCTGGGAGGCCAAGACCGCCATCGCCATGGGCCGCCTGGGGGTCGACGCCGCCGGGGCCCGGGCGCGGCTCGCCGCCCACGGCGGGCACCTGCGGCGCGCGCTGGAGGCCGGGGCGTGAGCCGGATCGACGAGCTGGCGGCGATCGCGCGCAAGGAGACGCGCACGATCGTCGGCCTCATGAGCGGCACCTCGCTCGACGGCATCGACGCCGCCCTGGTCGAGGTCTCGGGCAGCGGGGCCGCCACCCGCGTGGCCCTCGTGGCCTTCGAGACCCTGCCCTTCCCGCCCGGCGTCCGCGACCGCATCGAGGAGGCCCTCGACGGCGGCGTGCGCGACGCCTGCGAGCTGAACTTCGAGCTGGGCGAGGTGTTCGCCGACGCGGCGCGCGCCGTCGCCGACCGCGCCGGCGTGGGCCTCGAGGCGGTCGACCTCGTCGCCAGCCACGGCCAGACGATCTTCCACGTCGACCGCACCATGGGCCGCCCGTCGACGCTCCAGGTGGGCGAGCCGGCCGTGATCGCCGAGCGCACCGGGCGGATCGTCGTCGCCGACTTCCGCACGCGCGACATCGCCGCCGGCGGCGGCGGCGCGCCGCTCGTGGCCTACGTCGACCACTGCCTGCTGGCGCGTCCCGGGCGCACCGTGCTCCTGCAGAACATCGGCGGGATCGCCAACGTGACCGTCGTCACTCCGGAGCCCGAGCGCGTCCTGGCCTTCGACACCGGCCCCGGCAACGTCCTGATCGACGAGGTGTGCCGCGAGCTCACCGGCGACGAGGGCGCCTTCGACCAGGGCGGCGCGCTCTCGGCCCTGGGAGAGCCCGACGAGGCGCTCCTGGCCGAGCTCATGGCCCACGAGTACCTCCGGCTGGCGCCGCCCAAGACGACCGGCCGCGAGCTGTTCGGGGCGGAGTTCGCGCAGCGCCTCGTCGACGGCTACGACCGCGACCGCCTGATCGACCTGCTCACGACGCTCGTCCACTTCACGGCGCGCTCGATCGCCCGGGCCTACCGCGAGCACGTCCTGCCGGGCCTGACGCCGCGCCCCGCGGAGGTCGTCGTCTCCGGCGGCGGCGTGCACAACCTGACGCTCATGCGCGTCCTGACCGAGGACCTCGCCCGCGACGACCTCGTCGCGCGCTCGTTCGACGACCTGGGGCTCGGCTTCTCGGCCAAGGCCAAGGAGGCCGTGGCCTTCGCCATCCTGGCCAACGAGACGGTCCAGGGCCGTCCGTCGAACCTCCCGGCGGCCACCGGGGCGCGCCGGCCGGTGGTCCAGGGCAAGATCGTCATCTGACGGATTCGGCGACACAGGCCGCGCCGTTTCATGCGAGTGCATGACCGAGGCGCATTGCGCGATTAACGCGCCTGTCGCGGCTCTCAGGGCCGCCGTGGCGCAAGAACAACGAAACTAACTTGCGACGGCTGTCGAGGCCACATATGCTTGGCCGAGAAGGCTGCGTCAGGATCCTGCGTAGGCAGGCTGCGTAACAAGACACTGGGGCGCGACAGGATTCGTTTGGCTGCGGTGTGTGCGATACTAGGAGGTTGATGTGGCCCGGGCGGGAAAGAAGGCGACGCCTGCGCGGAAGACCCCGCAGGGGACGATCACGCTGCGGGACAGGCTCAAGGCGCTGCGCCTGAGCCTGGTCTCGGAGTTCAAGGTCGAGGTCCCCATGGGGGCAATGGACCGCGTCATGGACCTCGAGTCGCGCCACCGCTGGCGGCGGATCGAGCGGGAGGGCGACCTCCGCGACCCGCTAACGCTGCGCACCGTGATCTTCGCCATGAAGAAACTCGCGGCGAAGCTCGTGGTCGACGACGAGGACGCGACCTACCGGGCGCTCGTCGCCTACGTGAAGGGCGAGGGCCCGCTGCCCTGGGGCGAGCAGGCGCCGCCCTGGCGCGAGGGCTGCTCGCCGATCGTCCCTACGGGCCGCCCGGTCGGCGCGCGCGTGCTCGGCACGACGCGCGTCCTGCCGCCCGACGCGGACCTGCCGGCCGAGGTCCCGACCGAGAGCCTCCTGACGCCGCCGGAGGCGCCGCTCGTCGCCACGCCGACCGCTCCGTCGCCGGGGGACCCGAGCCCCGCCGCCCTGGCCGTCCTCGAGCAGGTGCGGGCCGGGACGATCCTGCCGGGCGACGCCCTCCGGGCGCTGGTCTTTCTAATGCCTTGCCGTCACGGCAGTTCCCGCGGCGGCCATTATCGTGAATAATGGCCGCCCGGCGGGGGGCCATGCTCGGGCTCGAGGACCTCATCATCGCCAACCTGGTCGCGCGCCGCGGCGCCGTCGACCCGGCGGCCCTGCGGGCCCTGCTGCGGCAGCTCGACCAGGCGCCCGAGCGCGTGCCGCTGGCCAGGGCCCTGCACGACCGCCTGGGCGTGCCGGTCGACGAGGCGCGCGCCCTGCACGACGGCGCGCGCCGCCGCCTGCGCCAGCGCGCCGAGGAGCGCTTCCTCGTCGTGGCCCGCGGGCGCGAGCCCGCGCTCGCGCCGCGGCTCGACGCGCTGGCCGCCGAGCAGGCGCAGCAGGGCTACGCCTGGGCGCTCGGCGAGCGCCTCGTCCGCGAGCGCCTGCTCGACCCGGCGCGGCACCAGGCGCTCCAGGACGAGGTCGCCCGCCTGCTCGCCGACGACGAGGCGCGGATCGTCCAGCAGAACCGCGCCGGCGACTTCGCCCAGGCGCTCACGCGCGCGCCCGGCCCCCCGAGCGGCGCGGCGCCGCGCGGGCCGTCGCTCTCGTCGTCGCAGGCCGACGCGCGCCTCTTCGCCTCGTCGTCGTCGCAGGACGCGCGCCCGGCCCTCGCGGCCGACCCGCGGGCGACGTCGTCGCGCCGCGTCGTCGCCCAGCCCGACCCGCGGGCGACCTCGTCGCGCCGCGTCGTCGCCGCGCCCGCGGCGCTCGCGCCCGAGGACGCCGAGCGCACGATCACCCTCGGCCCGGGCGCGGCCGCCGAGGCCGCCGCGGGCGACCGCACCGTCCTCTTCCCCGCCGCCGGGACGGCGCCGGCCGGCGACCCCACGGTGCGCATGAGCGCGGCGCCGCCGCTCTCCGCCCCCGACCCCACGGCCAGCGCCGCGCGGCGCGCGCCCTCGCCCACGGCGTTCGCCGGGCGCCGGGTCGGCGGGGGCAAGTACGAGATCGTCCGCGAGCTGGGCCGCGGCAACATGGGGATCGTGTTCCTGGCCGCCGAGCTGGCGACCGGCCGGCAGGTGGCCCTCAAGGTCGTGCAGGGCCCGGCCAACGCGGACGCGCGCGGCCGCTTCAAGCGCGAGATCCTCGTCTCGCAGCGCCTGCAGCACCCGCACGTGATCGCCGTCCTCGACGCCGGAGAGCTGGACAACGGCTCGTCGTTCATGGTCATGGAGCTGCTCGAGGGCGGCGCGCTCACGGAGCTCGTCAAGCGCGAGGGGGCCCTGACGGTCGAGCGCGCCCTGACGCTCTTCGAGCAGCTCCTGCGCGGCCTCGAGGCCGTGCACGCGGCCAAGGTCGTCCACCGCGACCTCAAGCCCGACAACGTCCACGTGGTCGTCCGCGACGGCGTCGAGCACGTCAAGATCATGGACTTCGGCATCTCGCGCTTCCTCGACCAGGAGGTGGCCGAGCAGCAGGAGGTCTTCGTGACCGTGCGCGGCACCCTCTCCGGCACGCCGCAGTACGTGGCCCCCGAGGCCGTCCTCGACCCCGAGCACGTGGCCACGACGCACGACGTCTACGCCTGCGGCGTGCTCCTGTTCGAGATGCTCACCGGCACGCTGCCCTTCCCGCCGGCGCGCACGCTCAAGGACATCCTCGCCGACACGCTCAACACGCGTCCGCGGGCCCTCGACGAGGCCAACCCCTCGGCCGCGCCCTTCTCGCCGGCGCTCGAGCGTTTCGTGCGCCGGCTCCTGGAGAAGGACCCCGAGGCGCGGCCGGCCGACGCGACGCGGGCGCTCGAGGCCCTGGCCGAGGTGCGCGCGGAGCTCGGCGGCGGCGGCGGGCGGCCGGCGAAGGCCGGCGCGGACGCCCCGCGCGAGGGGCTCACGGCGCGCTTCCTGCGCAAGATCACGTCGATCTTCCGCCGGTCCGACTGACGGCCGGGCGCGGGCGGGCACCCGGCTTGCGCCGTCCAGCAGCGGGCCCGCGGCCGCCCGGCGCGGCGCGGGCCTCGCGGGACGCGCGCGTCCCGTCGGGGGGGAGCAGGAGCGACGATCGTGCTGCACGTGACCCCCCTGGGCGCGGCGCTGCGGGGGCTCGCCTCGGGCCTGGCTGGCAGCGCGGCGCAGGACGCCTTCTTCGCCGCCACCCGGCCGATCACGCCCGGCCAGCCGGAGGGGGCCTTCGCCCCGCCGGAGCCGCAGCAGTCGGGCGAGCAGGCCACCGAGACGGTCGCCCGTCGCGTCGTCGAGGGGCTGGCCGCCCGCGGCCCCTTGCCGCCCGACGCCCGGCGCGTGGGCGGGCGGATCGTCCACTACGCCTTCGGCGGCGGCTGGGGCGTCGTCTACGGCCTCGCGCGCGAGTCGGCGCGCGGCCTCGAGGGGCCCGGCGGGGCGGCGGCCTTCGGGGTGGGCGTGTGGGCCGTGAGCGACAACGGCCTCCTGCCGCTGTTCAACCTCGCGGGCAGCCCGCGCCGCTACCCGCTGCGCAACCACGCCTACGCGGTCGCGGCGCACCTCGTCTATGGCCTCGCCGTGGCGGGCACCTACGCGGCCCTGCGGCCCGCGCGCGCGGCCCAGCCGCGGCGCTCGCTCGTGGGCGGCCTGGGCCTCGCGCTCGCGACCCTGGCCGGCGCCCTGCCCGGCCGCGTCGGGCGCGCCGCCCGGCTGGCCAGGGGCGTCGACGCGGCCCGGCGGGCCTTCGCGGCCAGCACCGCCGGCTAGGCCGACGTCTTCAGTCCGGGCCGGCGAGCAGCTCGAGCCCGTCCGCCCGCAGGGCCAGGATGCGGCGGGCGAGCTCGCGCAGCCGGCCGACCTCCGCGCGCGACACGTCGAGGCGCCGGCACACGGCCGCCAGCACCTCGAGCTCTCGCTCCTCCTGCTCGTCGTCGGCGAGGACGAGGATCAGGAGCTGCAGGACGAGCACCCGGCGGCGCTGCGGGGTGTCGAACACCTCGAGGCCGTCGAGCAGGTCGTCCTGGTCGCGCGGCGGGCGCGGGAGGTCGTCGGGGTCGAGGAACCCCAGCTCCGCCCTGACCTGGGCCAGGGCGTCCTCCTCGCGCAGGTCGACGACGCCGTCGGCCGCGACCACGTAGAGCGCGGCGCGGCACAGCTCGCGCCGCTGCGCGCCATCGAGCAGATGCAAGAACACGGGCTACCCCCCGACGCGCGTCCGCCGCTGCGCGTTCTCCAGCTCCAGGTCCACCGCCATCGTCACGCCCGGCGCGTCGGGGACGGTCGGCTCCCCGTCGAACACGCCCGTGAGCCGCGCCTCGCCGGCGGGCGACGTGCCCCCCTCGGGGAGGAGCAGCTCGAGCGCCAGCTTGAACGACGCCGGCTCCGGGCAGTCGAGCCCCTGGAAGCGCGTGAAGGCCAGGTCGACGTCGACGTGGACGTTCATGAACGTGACCCCGTCGCGCTCCTCGAGCGAGCGGAACGTGCCGACGACCTTGGTCTGTTCGGGGTGGAGCGCCGAGTCCTGGAAGCCGAACGCCGTGAGCGCCTGCTCGGGCGTGATCTCCCAGGTCGCGCCGACCGGGACCGGCTCGTCGGGCAGGAGCGCGTGCTGGCGCTCCTTCTCGCGGTCGCCCAGCTCCCGCTTCATGTCGCGCTGGAGCGCCTCCTGGTCGAGGCGCGCCCGCAGCGCCGGCGGGACGGTCGCGTCGCCCTCGGCCACGAAGGCGTGCTTGCCGTCCTTGCCGCGCTCGAGCAGCACCGCGAGCCCCAGCACGTCGGGCGCCTCGCCGGCGTCGACGTCGCGGAAGCTCTCGTACACCCGGCGCGCCCGCGAGACCTGCCCCTGGTCGTCGACCTCCAGGACCTCCTCGGTGTAGGTCGCCGCCTGCCCCTGCTCGCCCTCCTGCCGCTGCAGGACCTGCTCCCCGCTGCGGACGACCACCTGGCTCTTCTGCCGCTCGCTGGTCTCGACGCGCAGGACGTCGCCCACGGCCGGCGTGTAGTCGTCCCCGGCCCGGAGGTCGTAGGTCGTCTCGTCGGCCGCCGCCGGCAGCGCCAGCGCGAGCAGGACGCAGCAGGTGGTCGCGGCGCGGAACGTCATGAAGGCTCCCTCGCTCCCCCGCTCGCTCGTCGCGCGCCGCCCCGGCGGAGCGGCGGCGTCGCGCTCCCCATCGTAACGTGGCCCACCGGGGAGGAGGCGGCGTGATCGTCCATCCGCTCAAGGTGCGCGAGCTCCTCGATGAGGTGGCCCGCGGCGAGGTCGTGCTGCCGGAGTTCCAGCGCGCCTACGTGTGGAAGCCGCTGCAGGTCGTGCGCCTGCTCGACTCGCTCTACCGCGGTTACCCGGCCGGGCAGGTGCTCCTGTGGGACACGGTCGACCTGCCGGCGACGACGCGCGGGCTCGAGGGGGTCGCCGAGAGCGGCTTCCAGCCGGCCGGCCGGCCCAAGGTGGTCCTCGACGGGCAGCAGCGGCTCACGTCGCTCTACAAGGCGCTCGCGCCCGGCGCCCGCGACCCGGTCGACGTGCGCTTCGACCTCAGGACCGAGCAGTTCGCCCTGCGCCGCCGGCGCATGGACGCGAGCCCCTACTGGGTCGACGTGCGCGCGGTCCTGGCCGGGCAGCGCCACGACCTCGAGGTCCTGCGGGCGATCGCCGCGGCCGGCGGCCCGTCGCTCGACGACCCCGCCTGCGCCGCCTACCTGGAGCGGCTCCAGGCCCTGCGCCGGGTGGCCGAGTTCCGCTTCCCGATCGAGGTCTTCCGCTCGGACGACCTCGAGCAGGTGACGGAGCTGTTCGTGCGCATCAACTCGGGCGGGACGCGCCTGCGCCAGGCCGAGCTGGTGCTCGCGCAGCTCACGCTGCACCTCCCGGGCGTCGTCGCCGGTCGCTTCGAGGCGGCGCTGGCCCGCTACGAGGCGCAGGGCTACGCCCTCGACGCGCGCCTGCTCGTGCGCGCCCTCGTGGCCCTCGGCACGGGCCAGAGCCGCTTCACGGCGCTCGGCGCGCTCTGGCGCCGCCCGCCCGAGGAGCTCGAGGCGCTGTGGGAGCGCACCCGCGAGGCGCTCGACCGGGCGATCGAGTTCGCGCGCGCCCGCGCCCACTTCGAGTCGGCCGACTGGCTGCCCTCGCTCAACGGCCTCGTGCCGCTGGCCGCGCTCCTCGACCGCCGCCCCGAGCTCTCGCGAGACGACGAGGTCGGCCTCCTGCGCTGGTTCTGGCTGGCGCAGCTCCGCGGCCGGTACAGCGCCGGCGCCGAGGCGGCCATGGACGAGGACCTGCGCGCCGTGGCCGCCGAGCGGCCGGTCGTGCAGCTCCTCGACCGCGTGCTGGCCGCGGCGCCGAGCGCGGCCGTCGAGCCCGACGAGCTCGACCAGGCCGACTGGCGCAACCCGGCCTTCCCCATGACCTACGCCGTGGCCTGCCGCCGCGGCGCGCGCGACTGGTTCACCGGCGCGCCGCTGGTCGCTCGCGCGCGCGGCGAGGTGGTCGTCCACCCGATCTTCCCCCGCGCGCTCCTCGAGGAGGCCGGCGCCGGCCGCCGCCACGACGAGGCGGCGAACCTCGTCTTCCTGAGCGAGCGCCCGGGCCTGCAGGCCACGGCCGTGGCGCCCGACGCCTACCTGCCCGACGTCGTGGCCAGCGACCCGCGCCGCCTCGAGGCGCAGTCGGTCCCGCTCGACCCGGCCCTGTGGCGGCTCGACCGCTACGACGACTTCCTCGCCGCGCGGCGCGCGCTCCTGGCCGACGCGATCAACGGGCTGCTCGACGACCCGGTGTGAGGACCGTACAGGGCGCGAGGGGGTGACCCGCGACGGGTCACCCCCTCGGCCGGCCGGGTCTCGCGCGCTTACGCGCCGCCCTGGCCCGTGGTGCTGCTGCCCGGGTACGGGCCCTTGCCCTCGTAGCTCGAGCCGATCACGCCGCTCGTGCCGATCCCGGCGCCCTCGTAGCCCTGCCCGGTCGTCTCGTAGCCGCGGCCCTCGTACGAGTGTCCGCCCTGGCCCACGCCGACGCGGCGGCCCAGGTCGCCCGCGCGCTGCGAGAGGTCGTGGCGCAGCTCGTCGCCGGCCTTCGGCGCGAAGAGCATGCCCAGGCCGGCGCCGACGATCACGCCCACGCCGAACAGCCCGATCGCGGGGAGCACGTAGGCCCCGGCCATCGGGGCGCGCTGCAGGCCGAAGACCTCCAGCAGGTCGTCCGCGCTGATGTCCGAGTAGTCCTTGTTGAAGATGTTCTTGACCCGACTCTTGCCAAGCATCGCCATCGCGTCGCTCCTGTTCCCTCGAGTGAGTTGGTTGTCGTGCTACGGCGTGGCCGTCAGGCCCCGCCCTGTCGGAACCCCTCGGCCGCGCCGCCCTCGCTGCCGCCCTGGCCGCCCTGGGTCTGGCTCATCGAGGACATCTGGCCCTCGACGAACTGGCGCATGAGCATGCCCATCCCGATCCGCATGCCGATGCCCAGCCCGGCGCGCGTGATCCGCGACGGCAGGCCGCCGCCGAGCACGTAGCCCACGGCCGCGGCCACGCCGAGGACGGCGTAGGGCCGCTGGTCGAGCTGCTCCTCCAGCGCCCCTCTGACGTCGGCGCTCAGGTCCTTGAGCGAGGAGGCCAGGTCCTGGGCCTCCTCCTTCAGCTCGGCCGTGTGCTCGAAGATCCTGTTGCGGTGCGAGTGGCCGTCGCGGCCCTCCTGGCTCCTGTCATCCACCACGGGCGCGCTCCTCACCACCGGCTCACGATGCGGGCCACGAAGTAGCCGCACACCGCCGCCAGGCCCACCGCCATGATCGGGTGGTCGTGGACGAACGCGCGCGTGCGCTCGTCGATCGTCTCCATCTGCTCCCTGAGCCGCTCGCCCTGATGCTGCAGGGTGCGGGCCAGCTCCTGCCCGCGGATGGGGATCCGTCCAGACTCGACCATGGGCCTCTCTCTGCCTCCGTCGATCACAGGTCCTCCGTCCGGCTCCAGCCGAGCCAGAGGCCGAAGAGGAACCCCCCGAAGATCCAGGGCGCGGGCCGCAGCGCGATGTGGTGGCCGACCCGCAGGGTCTCCACGCGCTCCATCGTCGCCACCTTGAGGCCCTCGAGCGCCTGGCGCAGCTCCTCGCGGTCGCGGTCGATCGCCCGCCGCAGGTAGTTGCGCTCGTCGATCAGTCGCACGTCCACCACGCCACCTCCCTCGCTCACTCGACCCCCGCCGGCTCGCGCCGACGGGTCTCCTCGGCCCGGAGCCGCCCGCTCGCCGCGCGGGCCGCCTGCTTCCGCTTGGAGGCGGCCGCCGCGAGCATGGCGAGGCCAGCCGCGAGGTGCAGGCCGCCGACGATGGCCAGGGCGCCCGGGACCCCGACGGCCCGCGAGAGCCACCAGGTGATGCCGACCATGAGGGTCACCCAGCCCGCGCGCGCCACGTAGGCGCCGGCGGCGGCGAGGCCCAGCGACTTGCCGCCCTCGGTGACGGCGGTGACCTTCTCGTCGAGGGCCGTGCGCACCTCGACCTTGATCAGGTCCAGGCGGTCCGCGAGCAGGTTCTGGCTCGCCTCCGCGACGCGCGAGATGGCCTCGCCCACGCCGGGGCCCGAGACGTCGTCCCGCCGCTCGACCTCGAACCTGCGCTGCCGCTGGATCTGCTGCTGCTGGATCTGCTGCTGCTGGATCATCGGTCCTCGTGCTCCTCCGCGCGCCACCGCGCTTCACCGTGCGGGGGCCGCGGCCGGCCCGGGGCGGCGCCCTCGGCCTGCCAGGAGGCAAAGGCCGCGCCAGGCCCGTGACCCCTGCCCGCGCCGTGGCCGCGGGTCGGCGCCGACCCCGCCCCGCGCCACGCGGGGCGCGGCGCGGCTCACCTCGGCTCGTCGACCGCGTGGTCGCTGGCGGCCGGGAGCACGCCGTGCATGCGGCGGCAGTAGACCTGCGTCACCTCGGCCCCGAAGAACAGGATCATGGACGCGTAGTAGACCCACACCATGAAGATCACGACCGACGCCGCCGCGCCGAACACCGAGGCGAACGTCGCCTGGCCCAGGTACAGCCCGATCAGGTACTTCCCGAGCGCCAGGAGGAGCCCGGTGATCAGCGCGCCGAACCAGACGTCGCGCCAGTGGATGCGCCGGTCGGGGAGGAACTTGAACATCATGGCGATGAGCAGGGTCACGAGCCCGAACGACACGCCCGAGTTGAGCACCCGCCAGAGCGTCGCGCGGTCGGGCACGACGTGCTCCAGGTAGGCGTCGACGGCCGTGAGCGCCGCGTTGAGCGTCAGCGACACGAGCAGCAGGAAGCCGATCGCCAGGACCATGGCCAGCGAGAGGAGGCGCTGGCGCAGGAAGCTCAGCACGGCCCCCTTGACCTTGGACGGGGCGGCCTTCACGTCCCAGATGCGGTTGAGCGAGCTCTGGAGCTGCACGAAGACCGTCGTCGCGCCGAAGAGGAGCGTCGCCAGGCCCACGAGGGTCGACAGCCAGCCGCCCGAGGCCAGGCCGGTGCGGTCGATCACGATGCGGATCGTCCGCGCGCCCTGCTCGCCCACGAGCGCCTGCACCTCGTCGAGGATGCGGCCGCGCACGACGTCCTCGCCGAAGACGAGCCCGGCCACGCCGACCACGACGAGGAGCAGGGGCGAGAGCGACAGGAGCGTGTAGAAGGACAGCGCCGCCGACATCTCGAACGGCTCGTCCTCCCAGAACTCCGAGAACGTCTCCGTCACCCCCTCCCACATGCCGCGCGCGCGGCGCGCGACCGCCGAGGCCAGGCCCATGGCGCCCTCCTGGACCCCGGCGGTCGCAAGCGGCGCGCCAGCGGCCGGAGGGCGACGGGACGGGCGGCGATGGGACAGGCGCGCCCGGCGGCTACTCGTCGGTCACGAGGTCGCGCCAGCCCTCGAGCTCGAGCGCCGGGCGGAAGTCGGGCTCGGTGCGCACGTACTTGCGGAGCTGGTTGCGCGTCGCGGCCGTCGGGCGTGTGGCCATCGAGCGGCGCAGGGCCTCGGCCGCGCCGTCGAGGTCGCCGCGCAGGGCGCGCAGGAGGGCGAGCTGGTACTGCGCGTTGTCGTCGAGGTCGTCCGGCTTGACCTCGGCCCACACCGCCGCCGCCTCGTCCTTGCGGCCGAGCGCCTCGAGCACGAGCGTGAGCTGCACGCGGAACTTGGCCGCGAACGCCCCGCGCCGCGGGCCGCCGCGCGCGCCGCCCTCGTCGCCCGCGCGGCCGCCCGGGCGCGCGCGCACCTGCGAGAGCGAGTCGACCGCCTCGCTGGCGAGGGTCAGCGACATCTCGAGCCAGCGCGTGCGCTCGTCGGGGTCGGCGGCGCCGCGGCCGACGCGGTAGCAGAGCTGCGAGGCCGTGTCGGCCGTGCTGGCCAGGTGCAGCACCTCCTGCGCCTGCCGGTAGAGCTCGATCGCGGCCTCGTGGTCATCCTTCTCGGCGTAGATGATGTTCGCCTTGCGCGTGAGCGCCTGCACGCGCAGCCGGCGCGCCGGCTCGCCGCCGTCAGGGGCGAGCAGCGCCTCGACCTCGTCGTAGGCGGCCAGCGCGTCGTCGAGCCGGCCGGTCTTGACCTGGTGCAGGCTGCCCAGGAACAGGAGCACCTGCGCGCGCACGAGCGGTGTGCTCGGGGGCGCGGCGAGGGCCTGCTCGGCGAGCTCCAGGCAGCGGTCGGGCGTGTCGTCGCGCCAGCGCTCGTAGGCCTGCGCGAGGAGGCGCTGCGCCTCGACGTCGTCGGCCCGGACGGGGAGGGCCGCGGCGGCGGCGAGGAGGGCGAGGGCGAGCATGGTTCGCATGGCTAGTGGGTCCCCAGGCGCTTGGTGCAGTCGAGGACGAGCGCGTTGAGCTCGACCGCGCGCCGCTCGACGTCGTAGCTGTCGGCCGCGTCGGGCAGCTCGCGGAGGAGGCGGTCGACGAGGTCCTGCGCCTGCCGGAACTGCGCCATGGCGGCGCGGATCGACGGCGCGGCCGACCCGTCGGGGGCGTCGAAGGCGCTGCGGTAGAGCTGCAGCCCCGTGCGGTAGGCCGTGTCGGCGGCGCGCCAGCTCGGGTGGGCGTGGAGGGCCTCGCGGTCGATCTGCCGCGGGCGCTCGGGCTCGGGCTCGGGCGGCCGGGGCGTCGGCGCTGGCGTGGGCGTGGGCGTCGGCGTCGGCGCGGGTGTCGGCGTCGGTGGCAGGGGCAGGGCGGCGATCGGCCCCGGGTCCGCGTCGGGGAGGGCCGCGGGGGCGGCCGCCCCGGCCAGCCCGCGGCGCGCGGCGTGGAGGCGGTCGACGTCGCCCACGCCGAACATGTCGACGATCACCTGGCCCTCCGGCGTGCGCAGCGCCTCGAGGAGGAGCTGGCCGCCGAGCCCGCGCAGGCCGGCGGAGATCGCGTGGTGGGCCAGCCGGTGCAGGGCCAGCCCCGGCGGCTGCGCGCCAAGGGCCGCGCGCTCGCGGCGGATGGCGTCGTCGAGGGCGCGGCGGGCGGCGTCGGGCGCGAGCGCCTCGCGCTGGCGCACCTGCGCGCGGGGGAGCGCGGCCTCGCGGCCGTCGCGCAGGACGAGCACGAGCCGGTCGGCCGCCTCCTCCTTGACGACGCCCAGATGCGCCTCGCCCTCGAGCGTCGTCACGCGCACGACCGGCCCCGCGGCCAGCGGCCCCGGCTTGACCCCGCGCGTGAGCACCTCGAGCAGGTGGGCGCGCTCGGCGAGGTCGACCAGGCCGGCGGCGCGCGCGCGCCGCTCGGCGCGGGCGAAGTCGCCGGCGCCGACGAGGGCCTCGACCTCCTCGGGGGTGGCGGGCGTGGCCGGGTCGGCGTCGTCGTTCGACCCGTGGGCGGTCGGCGTCGTCGGATCGACGCGGCGCGGGTCGGTCGTCGTCGCGGGGACCGCCGGACCGTCGGGCCCGACCGGCGGGCGCTCGCGGCCGGCGAGCGCGACCACGACGCCGGCGACCACGCACAGGCCCACGAGCGGGGCGCTGAAGCCCTCGGCCAGGACGTGCAAGAGCGTGGGCTCGCGCGGCTCGCTCACGGCGCCCCCGCCGGGCAGGGCGCGGGGGCGAGGCGCGCGGGGGTCAGGGCGGCCAGGAGGTCGGCGTCGTCGCCGACCTGGTCGTCGATCGCCCGCGCGGCGAGGTCGCCCACGGCCAGGGCGCTCGTCAGCCCGTGGCCGCCGAGCCCGGCCACCCAGAACAGGCCCGCGAGGCGCGGGTCCCAGCCGACGACGAAGCGCCGGTCCGGCGCGAACGTGCGCAGGCCGGCCCAGGCGAGGCGCACCTCGAGGTCGAGGAGGGCGGGCGCCGCGCGCTGGAGCGCGGCCGCCAGGCGCGCGCGGGCCTCGGGCTCGGCCTGCGCGTCCTCGGGCGGGCGCGCCTCCTCGTCGCAGGCGCAGAGGAGGAGCGCCGGCGCGACGTCTGCGCCGGTGAGCGTCCAGGGGCGCGCGTAGAGCCCGCGGGTCGTGTCCCACACCCACGGCAACTCCGGCGCCGGCGCGCCGACGGCCACGAACAGGTGGCGCCGGAGCGACACGAGCGGCACGGGCGCGCCGCCGACGTCGGCGGCGAGGCTCGCGGCCCACGGGCCGGCGGCGTCGACGACCACGTCGCAGGGGACCTCGTCGTCGCCGACCGCGACGCCCGTCACGCGCCCGGCGGCGGCGAGCACGCGCGCGTCGCGCCCGAGGCGGGCGGCGACGCCGGCGCGGGCGCAGGCCAGGCGCAGGGCGTCGACGACGACCTCCGGCCGGGCGAGCCCGTCTTCGGGGGTGACGACGGCGACCATCCCGGGCTCAGGCACGAGGCCGTGCGGCGCGGCGGGGGCCGGCCCGCGCACGCCGACGGCCACGCCGGCGGCCCGGCGCCGCGTCGGCCGCGCGCACGAGCGCCGGCGTCGGCCGGGCCGGCGAGGAGGACCGAGCCCGTGCGGCGGGCCAGCGGCCCGGGGGCGAGGTCGGGCGGCGGGGCGAAGAGCAGCGCCGCGCCGCGCCGGCCGAGCTCCAGGGCGGCCGGGTCGGTGACCACGTGGCGCACGAGCCCGGCGTTTCGGCCGCTGGCGTGGACGCCGGGGGCCGCCTCGCGCTCGACGAGCGTCACGCGATGCCCGCGGCGCGCGAGCCACCAGGCCGTCGCCAGCCCGGCGAGCCCCCCGCCGATCACCCCCACCCGGAGCAACATGGTTCGCATGGTAGCGGCGTGAGCGGCGCGCAGGAAGCGGAGGCGGGCGCGCCGGCGATCGATGGCGGGTCAACGACCCGGGCCGAGCGCCCGGCGGACCTCGGCGTCGAGCGGCTCGAGCGCCGCGCGCACCTGCGCGGCCTGGTCCGCCGGCAGGGCGATCGCCCGGCGGAGCGCGGTCAGGGCCGCGCCCCGCCGGCGCGGCGTGCCCCGCGCGGTGGCGCACAGCGCGCGCCGCGCCGCGGGCCATGGCGCCGGCGTCGGCGCGGTCGAGGACGGTCGCGGTGGCAGCCACGCGAGGGCGGCCTCCTCCCACGCGCGGCGGCCTTCCGATATGGCCGCGAGCGCGGCCACGACCTCATGGGCCGTCGGCGCGAAGGCGGCCGCGCGGCGCAGGTCGGCCAGCGCCGTCGAGGTCGCCCGCGGCCTGGCGCAGCGCGCCGCGCCGGTGGTGCGTCGCCGCGCAGCCGGGGTCGAGCGCGAGCGCCTCGTCGAGCAGGGGCGCTCCGCGCAATGCAGGTCGCCCGCGTCGCCGTTCCAGAGCGCCCGCGCGCGGCGAGGAGCGTCGCGGCGACGAGGCGCGCCCTCGACGTGCTCCGGTCCGCCGCCAGCGCCCGCTGGCCTCGCTCGAGCGCCGCCGCGTCGCCCGCGCCAGGGCCACGCCGGCCTGCGCCAGGCGGCGTCGGGCAGCCCCGCCGCGAGCAGGTCGGGGTCGCGGCGTCCGCGCGCAGGGCCTGGGCGGCCCGCGCCGCCGGGGAGGCGGGGTCGAGCGCCAGGGCCCGCGCGAGCGCCACGTCGGTCCAGTCGAGGCCGTGGCGGCGGGCCTGATCCGACAGGGCCAGCCAGCGGGCGGCCGTCGGCGCGCGGAGGAGCGCCTCCTGCCAGGAGGCCAGCGCCTCGGCGGTCCGCCCCTCGCGGGTGAGGTCGCGGGCGCGCGCCTCGTGCGCCTCGGCCGCGCCCGGGTCGGGCGGGGTCAGGGCGGCGAGCGCGTCCCAGGCCGCGCGCGCGACGAGCAGGCGCGGCGACGTCACCCCGCGCACGACCTCGAGCAGGGCCTCGCGCGCGGCGTCGACCTCGCCCGCGCGGGCGAGGGCCTGGCCGAGGACCAGCCGCGCCTCGATGGTCGTGGCCCGGCGGCGTCGCACGCGACCCGCGCCGCGGCCACCGCGCGTCGTCGTGCGCCCGCCGCGAGCAGGGCGGCGGCGTGCACGGTGCGCACCTGGGGCGTCACCGTCGGGCTCGCGACGGCGCGCTCGGCGTCGGCGAGCGCGTCGCCGACCTGGCCCGAGGCGAGCCGCGCCCGCGCGCGGGTGGCCAGGGCCTCGGGGAGGCGCGGGTAGCGCTGGACCACCTCCTCGGCGGCTGCGAGGGCGCCGGCGACGTCGTCGCGCTCGAGGCGCGCCCAGACGCCGAGCGCGTGGGCGAGCGGGTGGCCGGCCAGCGCGATGGCCCGGCGGGCGTCGGCGAGGGCCGCCTCGGCCTCGCCCGAGAGGTGGCAGGCCATGCCGCGCAGGAGGTGCACGCGCGCGACGAGCCCGGGCTCCTCCCGGCCGGCGGAGCGCAGGAACAGGTCGGCGTCGGCGAGGGCCCGGGCCAGCTCGCGCCGGCGGACGAGGGTCTCGAGGCGCGACGCCAGCAGCTCGGGCCGCTCGGCGCCGAGGTCCATCGCGCGGTCCTGGGCGACGATGGCCAGGTCGTCCTCCTCGAGGCGCGCCAGGACGAGCGCGTGTTCGACTGCGAAGGCTGGGTCGTCGGGGAGGAGGGTCGTGGCGCGGGCCAGGTCGTCGCGGGCGCCGGCGAGCTGGCCGAGGGCCGTGCGCAGGCGGCCCCGCTGGCCGAGGAGCAGGGGGTGGCCGGGGGCGCCGTCGAGGGCGCGGTCCAGGATCGCCACGGCGCGCCGGACGAACTCCTCGTCGTCGGGCGGGAGGGTGATCGCCACGACGATCGCCGCCTCGACCTGGGAGGGGTCCAGGGCCAGGGCGCGCTCGGCCGGCGCGCGGACCCGCGCCAGGTCGTCGTCGGTGGCGCGGCGTCCGGCCAGACCTGCGCGCGCCAGCGCGGCGGCGAGGGCGAGCGCGTCGGGGTGGTCGGGGGCGGCGGCGAGGGCCGCCTCCACGCGCGCCGCGGCGCGGTCGAGGTCGTTCTCGTTGTAGCGGCGGTAGCCATCCTCGACGAGCGCCAGCGGCTCGCCCGGATCGATGGCCAGGGCGCGCGTCGTCGCTTCGGCGGCCATGGGCTGGGCGCCGCTCCGGCGACGGAGGCGGGCGACGCGCGCCCAGGCGTGGGCGTCGTCGTGGCCCGCGGCGAGCGCCTCCCAGGCGACCAGCGCCGCGTCGTAGGGCCAGCCCCGACGCTCGGCCTCCTCCGCCGAAGCCCGGAGGGTGGCGAGGTCGCGCTCCCCGGGCGGCGAGGCGTCGACGACCGTCGGCCCTGGCTCCAGCGCCGGCGGTCCGGCAGGCGGCTCGGGCGCCGGCCGCAGGGCGAGGGTGGCGCCGGCGAGGAGGGCGGCGGCAAGGGCGAGGAGGGCGGGCCCGAGGCGACGGCGACGCTCAGGGAGCGCAACGCGGCAGGCGGGCGGGCGAGCGGCGGCAGCGCGTCCGGCAGAGCGCGTCGGCCGTCGCGAAGCGGCGGGCGGGGTCGCGCGCGAGGCAGGCCATGAGCACAGCCTCGACGTCGGGCGGCAGCTCCACGCCGCGCGCGCTCGGCGCGACGACCGGGTCCTCGAGGACGGCGCGCAGGCTGTCGAGCACGCCGGCGCGCGCGCCGAACGGGGGCGCGCCGGTGACCGCCGCGTGCAGGGTGGCGCCCAGGCCCCACACGTCGGCGCGGCCGTCGGCCGGGTCGCCGGCCGCCTGCTCGGGGGCCATGTAGGCGGGCGTGCCGAGGATCATGCCCGTGGCGGTCAGGCGCGAGGCGCCGGCGTCGGTACGGCGCGCGAGGCCGAAGTCCGAGAGCTTCGCCCGCCCGTCGCGGTCGATGAGCACGTTCTCGGGCTTGACGTCGCGGTGGACGACGCCGCGCGCGTGGGCGTGGGCCAGGGCGCGCGCGACCGGCTCGAGCAGGCGGACCGCCTCGCGCGGCGGGAGCGGGCCCCGGGCGAGGCGCGCCGCCAGCGACTCGCCCTCGACGAGCTCCAGGGCGACGAACGGCCGCCCCCCCTGCTCGCGGCCCAGCTCGAGCAGGCTCACGACGGCCGGATGCCTGGCCTGCGCCAGGAGCCGCGCCTCGCGCTCGAAGCGCAGCAGGTCCTCGGCCTCGGCGTGGAGGAGGACCTTGACGGCCACGCGCGCGCCCGACGCCGGGTCCAGGGCGCGGTAGACCACGCCCATGCCGCCGCGGCCGAGCTCGGCCTCGACGATGAAGCGGCCGATGCGCGCCGGGGTCGCCACGGGCCGAGTATGACCGTGGCGCCGGGCTCGTCGCCAGGGCCGGCGCACACGATCTGACGACGATCCATGGCGATCCACGAACGCGGCGGACTCGACCGCACGTCATCGAGGACGTGTCGTCCTGGCGCCTGCAGGGGTCAGGGCAGAACGGGCAGCGCGCGGGTCACCACGGACGGATGTCGACCCCGCACTCGCGAACGCACGCCTCACAGCCTGGTCCTTGCACGGCGCGGATGCAACCTGGACGGTCACGGGTCGGTCAGAGGTTTCGCAGGCAGCGCCGACGGGCTTGTCGGGCGCGCGAGGACGGCTCGGACGAGGGCCTCGACCTCGCGAGCGCGAGGGATCCTCTCCAGTCGGATCGAGAGCAGGGCATTTCTCTCCATGATGAGATCGCTCCCTTCGCTCTGGTGGTCGGTCCGCGTGAAGGCCAGGACCTCTCCGGGCCACACCGAGGACATCTGGACGATCCCCTGTGGTTGGGGGGTCCAGACGACGACTCGCCGGTCCGTGACGACGTAACAAGTCCTTGCCGCCCTCCTGCGGGTGCTCCAGGGCGATGTCACGAAGGCCGCGCCCACCAGCCCGAAAGCCAGGCCGATCAGCGGATCCAGGGCACCTCCGCGGACACCTCCGACCAGCACAGCGCAGGCGACGGCCAAGAACGGCAGACCGACGATGACGCGGAGGACGTCCACCGCGCCTGCCGGAGCGCGCAACGGCTGTCCCACCCACAGGAGACGTTCGCCCGCAGGCACCTCCGCCTCGACCCAGCCGCGGACCTCGGGCGACAACATGGCTAGGTCGGGCGGCGGGAGCGCCGGGATGTCCTGCGCGCTCGCCGTGCGCGCCGGCCTGGCGACCGGGCAGGTCGCGCAGCCCGCACCCTCGTCCCAGCAAGCCCGATGGTGCCGCGCCAGGCAACCGTTGCAAACGACGTTGTCGTCCTCGGCCGCGCACGGCGCGTGACAGAACGGGCAGCGCGTCGGCGCCGCGCCGCGGACGAAGGACCCGTCCTGGCGCTCGGTCACGCCGCCAGCCTGACCGAGGCGACGGGCGCGTTCAACCCGGGCGGGCGCGCAGCCTTGTCCATGCGAGAGTAAGGTAACTCGCGATATGTCGATCAGTGACGAACTTGAACGCCTCGGGCGAATCATCGCGGATTCGCCCCCCGATCTCGAGCTGGCACGCCGGTACTGGTCACTGGCCGAGAGTGCGGGCGTCGCGAGCGGACCTCACATTGAGCGCGGTTTCGGGAAGGTCGCTGAGGCTTCCGACGAGGGCTTCCTCTCCTACGTCGCGGCTTATCGAGCACTCTTCAACGCCTCGGGCGAGGTTCCTTCTTCTCGGGTTGTGCCACAACGCATCTTCGATCGAGCAGTGCTCATGGCCGATGAGCGACCCAGCCAAGACGTTGAATGGTTCGTCAGGATGTTTCGGCGACGCCGTTAGCCCGTCTCCCTCCAGCGGCGTTCGTTTCACGGAGCTTCCGGCAGCCAGTGCGCGGACCAGGCTTCCTGCCCCCACCGAGCAAGCCCGAGCAGCAGATGGTGCAGCGCGGGATCGCCAGGGGCTTGGGTTTGCCGCAATGCCATAGCTGGTGCAAGGCCGTAGTGCACGGCGAGTGCAAGGCGGTCGTCCGTGATTGCACCGGTTCTCAGCAGACGTTCTTGTGAAACTGTAAAACCTGCCCGAGGGTTCGTGCAACCGGCGCCGTCGCGTGGGCTTGCGCGTGCGAGCCCGCCCGGACCGCCTGCCGCCGCGGCCGGGAGCGCCGGCGCAGAAGCGCCAGACCGTCCCGCGGCCGGGCTGAGACGGGCACTCGCTGCCCAACTCGTGCGCCTCCCGCGCATCCCGGCTGAGACGGACAACGCGCGTACATGGAGGTGCCCCGCCGGCGGGGTTCCCCCGTAAAACCTGCCCGAGGGTTCGTGCAACCGGCGCCGCCACGGAGTGACTTCGACAAAGTCGGCCCCGGCGTGTTCACGAGGGAGTGACCATGGCTCGCCTGCGGATCACGTTCGACCCACCACGTTCCACAGACGCTGAGAAACCTGCCCGTGGGTTCGTGCAACCGGTGCCCTCAGCGTGGCTTGCGCGTGCGAGCCCGCCCGCACCGCCTGCCCCCGCGACCGGAGGCACCGACGGGGAAGCGCCAGGTCGTCCCGCGGCGGGGCTGAGACGGGCACTCGCTGCCCAACTCGTGCGCCTCCCGCGCGTCCCGGCTGAGACGGACAGCGCGCGTACATGGAGGTGCCCCGCCGGCGGGGCTCTCCCCGCGGCGTGGCCGGTGGCCCTGGCGGCGCTCAGGCCGCCAAGCTGGCTGGTCGACAGCGGACCCCGAAGAGGACCCGGTAGCCATAGGTCCCGGCAGGGAAGTGGACGCCGCGCTCACCTGCGCGGAAGCGTGCGGCGGCCTCCTGGTGGGCGCGCCAGAACTCGACGAGGTCCTCGAGGAGCTCGGCCCTGCGCCAGCGATCGCGGCACGCGACGCGCGGATTGAGCCCGAAGCCCGGCTTCGAGGGACCCGGAACGCCCTCGGGGTCCTGGAGGAGCACGGCCTCGCGTCCGAGGAAAGGACCGAGGCCCTCCGCCTCGCGGCGAGCGTGGATCTCGGCCACCTTCGCCGATACGCGCTCGGAGACCAGGGCGCGCACGGCGTCGTCGTCGAGGTCGTCGAGTCCGGGCGGCCGCACCAGCCGAAGCCGGACGCGTTCGGGGAGGAGGCCTCGCGGCGGACGACGGCGCCTCGCCCGGCCCGCAGCAGAGCCGCCTTCGTCCTCGCCGCCGGCGTCGTCGCGCGGCTGCCGGAAGAAGAAGCTCGGCCGGTCCGCGACGAGCTCGCGCCGGCACAGGTCGCCGGGCGTCGTGATCAGACCCGGCCACGCCTCCGGCGACTCGACGAGCCCGGCCTCGACCGGGTTGCAGGTCATGTAGACGATCTTGTCGAGCACGGCGTCGGGGTCGCCGAGCGTGACCGCGCTGTAGCTCCCGGGCGACCAGAAGTTCTCGCCCCGCCGGAGCTTCACGTTCATGGCCCGGGCGACGAGCCCGTTGAACAGCGCCGCGAAGCGCGGCAGCTCGCCGCGCCGGTCGACGAGGCCGAGGTGGATATGGTTGCTCAACACGACGAGGCAGAAGACCTCGACGCCGTGCCGCTCGGCCGCGAGCGCCAGGCAGTAGGTCACGACCTGCTCGACCACCGCGTCCGGCCGGAGGAAGAGCTTCCGCTGCGCGCAGCGTCGGGTGACCATGACGGGGCGGCCAGGAAGTACGCGTCTCGGGAGCGTCATGCGAGCCCGCCAGGCACGCCCCGGGCCGGTCGCAAGTCCGGCGCCGGAGCGGCGACCCGCGCGCCGGCCGCACGCTCGCCGGGCAAGACCTGCCCGAGCCCGACTCGACTGGCGAGCCCGCGCGCCGGTTGCCGACGTGCCGGACGCCTCCGACGAGGGCCACGTCACATTTCGCGCGCCTCGTATCGGGTTCGGCCCCGGGTCGGGAGGGCGCGCCCCTACGGTCGCGCGTAGAGCGCGTCGATCGCCGCCGCGTGGCGCTCCTCGAGCACGCGTCGCTTCAGCTTGAGCGTCGGCGTGAGCGCGCCGTCGGCCGTCGACCACACCTCGGGCACGACCCGCCAGGCCTTGAGCTGCTCGAAGCGGGCCAGCCGGCGGTTCTCCTCGCCGATCGCGGCCTCGAGGTGCGGGCCGAGCGGGCCGGCGAGCAGGCGGGCCATGTCGTCCGCCGTCGCCGCGCCGGCGGGGGCGCCGGGGACGCCCTGCGCGCGGGCCCAGCGGCCGACCTCGTCGGGGTCGAGGGCGAAGAGGCCCACGAGGTAGGGGCGCCGGTCGCCGACGATGAGCGCGTGGCTGACGAGCGTCACGCGCTTGAAGTGGTGCTCGAGCTTCTGCGGCGCGACCTTCTTGCCGTTGGCCAGGACGATGAGCTCCTTCTTGCGCCCGGTGATGCGCACGAAGCCATCGGGGTCGACCTGGCCCAGGTCGCCCGTGCGGAAGAACAGGTCGTCGGTGAAGGCCTCGGTCGAGGCGGCCGGGTCCTTGAAGTAGCCGCGGAACACGCCCGGACCGCGGACGAGCAGCTCGCCGTCGGGGGCGACCTTCACCTGCGTGCCCGGCAGCGGCCGGCCGACCGTGCCGAAGCGGTAGGCGTCGGGCGTGTTCAGCGTGGCGGGCGCGGCCGTCTCCGTCAGCCCCCAGCCCTCGAGGATGAGGATCCCCAGGGCGTCGAAGAACTCGAGCAGCTCGACCGACACCGGCGCGCCGCCCGAGGTGAGGAAGCGCAGGCGCCGGCCGAAGACGCGCTCCTTCAGCCGCTCGTGCACGACGCGCCGGGCCAGCGCGTGCGCCAGGGCCAGGCGCAGCGGCGGCCGCTGGCCGGCCTTGCGGTAGGGCGCCATCTTGCGGCCGACGTCGAGCCCCCACTCGAACAGGCGCCGCCGGCGTGGCGGCGCCTGGGCCACGACCGCCAGCAGCCGCGCGTGCAGCTTCTCCCACAGCCGGGGCACGCTCACCTGCACCGTGGGCTCCACCTCCCTGAGCTCGTCCATGAGCGCGTCGAGCGACGACGCGTAGTAGGCCGTCGCGCGCGTGAGCAGCCCGGCGTAGCCGGCCAGGCGCTGCAGCGCGTGGGCCTGCGGGAGGAACACGACCGAGACGTCGTCGGGCCGGTGCGGCATGACCGAGGCCGCCGCGTGCGCCGTGAAGGTCAGGTTGCCGTGCGTGAGCATGGCCCCCTTGGGCGCCCCGGTGGTCCCCGAGGTGTAGATGATCGTCGCCAGGTCGTCGTGCCCCACGGCGCGCCAGGCGGCCTCGAAGCGGGCCTCGCCGTCGGGCGCGGCGTCGCCCAGGGCCTCGAGCGCGGCCAGCGTCAGCTCGCCCGCGGCGAGGTCGACGCCCGCCGGGTCGATCACGACCACCGCGGCGACCGTCGGCAGGTCCGCGCGCGCGGCGCGGACCTTCTCCAGCTGGTCCATGTCCTCGACCACGACGACCTTCGCCTCGGCGTGGCGGAGCTGCCAGGCGACCTCGTCGCCCGGCAGCGTCGGGTAGACGCCCACCGTCACGGCGCCGAGGTGCAGGCCGGCCATGTCGACGCGCCCCCACTCGGCCCGCGTCTCGCTCACGAGCCCCACGCGGTCGCCCTTGCGCACGCCGAGCTCGAGCAGCCCGAGCGCCAGCCGCCGCACGCGCTGGCCCGCCTGGCCCGCGCTCGTGCCGCGCCAGGCGCCGCGCACCTTGCTGAACTCGCACAGGTCGTGGGGGAACTCGGCCACCCGGCGCTGGAACAGCGCCGGCAGGCTCCGGTGCACCCACACGCCGCCGAGCTCGACCAGCTCGACGTGGTCGGCGCGGCGCAGGGGAGGGCTCGTGGACAGGGTCGCGTGGGTCATCCGCCTCCGCGCGCGCGGCGCGCCCCGGGATCCTACCTGCTACGATCGCCCGCCCACGCCCGAGCAGGCCCCGAGGAGGCCCCGAGGAGGCCCATGACCCCCGACGACCGCGCGCGCCTGAAGGAGCTGGTCGCAGCCTGCGTGGCGCGCGGGCCGGTGACCCTGGCCTCGGGCAAGACGAGCGACTTCTACGTCGACGGCCGCCTCGTGACCCTCAGCGCCGAGGGGTCGCTGCTCCTCGGGCAGGCGGTGCTCGAGGTCGTGCGCGCGCGCGGGGTCACGGCGCTCGGCGGCCCGGTGACCGGCGCCTGCCCCATGGTCTCGGCCGCCGGCGTCCTGGCCGCCCAGGCGGGGACGCCGCTGAAGCTCTTCTACGTGCGCTCGGAGCCCAAGGGCCACGGGTTGCAGAAGGCGATCGAGGGGCCGCCGCTGTCGCCGGGCGACCGGGCGCTCCTCGTCGACGATGTCCTCACCTCCGGCGGCTCGCTCCTGCGGGCGGTCGAGCGCGTGCGTCAGGAGGTCGGCTGCGAGGTCGTGGGCGCCCTGACCGTCGTCGACCGCGAGGCGGGCGGGCGCGAGGCGCTGGCGGCGGCGGGGATCGAGCTGACGGCGCTGCTCACGCGCCGCGACCTGACGTCGTGACGCAGGAGCTGCGCATCGGCGTGTCGGCCTGCCTCATGGGCGAGCCCGTCCGCTTCGACGGCGGGCACCGCCGCGACCGCTACCTGACCGACACGATCCAGCGCTTCGTCACGTTCGTGCCCGTGTGCCCCGAGATGGAGCTGGGGCTCGGCGCCCCGCGCGAGACCCTGCGCCTGGTCGACCGGGGGCAGGGGCGGCGGCTCGTCGCGCCGGCGAGCGGGCTCGACCACACCGAGGCGATGACCCGCTGGTCGGCCGACAAGGTGGCCGCCCTCGAGGCGCTGGGCCTGTCGGGGTTCGTGCTCAAGAAGGACAGCCCCACCTGCGGGATGACGCGCGTGCGCGTCTACGACCACAACGACGTGCCGGCGCGCACGGGGGCGGGCGTCTTCGCCGCCGCGCTGGCCCAGGGCGCCCCGCTCCTGCCGATCGAGGAGGACGGCCGCCTCCACGACCCCCGGCTGCGCGAGAACTTCTTCGAGCGCGTCTTCGCCTACCGCCGCCTGCGCACCCTCTTCGAGGGCGAGTGGACGGCCGGCCAGCTCGTGGCCTTCCACACGCGCGAGAAGCTGCTCCTCATGGCGCACTCGCCCGCGGGCTACCAGGCGCTCGGGCGCATGGTCGCCGACCCGCACGCCCGGCCCCGCGAGGCGCTCGCGCGCGACTACCAGGCGGGCTTCATGCAGGCCCTGGCCGCGCTGGCGACGATCGGCCGGCACGTCAACGTGCTCCAGCACATGGCCGGCTACGTCTCGGACGCGCTCGACCCCGACGACCGGCAGGAGCTCCACCGCACGATCGCCGAGTTCCAGGCCGGCCTCGTGCCCCTCGTCGTGCCGCTCGTGATCCTGCGCCACCACGTGCGCCGGCAGCGGGTCGACTACCTCCTCGGTCAGACCTACCTCGAGCCGCACCCGCGCGAGCTCATGCTGCGTAACCACGTCTGAGGCAAGCACCTCAGCGCGTATGAAGCAATCGACGCTCCGCCGGCGTATCCGGTGACCAGCCTTCGACCGGAGCAGCGAGCGAGGCGAGGCCGCGGAGGCTGAGGCGAGGCGGCGCGCGCGCGGGCGACGTCGTATCGGCATACTTCAAGCCCGCGCGCGCGCCGCCCCGCCCAGCATCCGCCGCCGTAGCCGTCGAGCACACCTCAGATGTTGCACGACCCTGACGCCAGCCCGAAGGCGTCCGCCTAGGATCGGCCACCTCGCTCCGGAAGGGCGAGGAGGGAGGTCGCGTGCGTCGAACCGCCGCCTGGGCAGCGCCGCTCCTCGTCGGTCTGGTGGTGGGCCTCGCGCCCGCCGCGCGGGCCGACGACCACGCCGACCAGCCGTCGGGGGCCACGCCGATCACGGTCGGCGCCCCGGCGACGGCCGGCGCGATCGAGGTCCCGGGCGACATCGACTGGTTCACCTTCCGGGCCGACGCGGGCGCCGCCTACGTCGTGCGCACGACGCGCCTCGGGCCCGGCATGGACACGGTGATCGGCCTGTGGGACGCGCGCGGGCAGTTCGTGGCTCGCAACGACGACCACGCGGGCACGCTCGCCAGCCGGATCGACTTCACGCCGCAGGTGGCCGGCGCCTGCTGGGTGGCGGTGATCCACTACGACGCGGCGCAGGGGCGCGGCACCTACGCCCTCGAGGTCCTGCAGGCCGGGGCGGCGCCCACGCGGTCGACGCCCGCCGTGACCGCCGCCAGCGGCGCCGCGCGCGTGGAGGCCGGCCCCGCGTTCGACCCGCGCCTCGAGGGGGCGGCGCTCGAGGTGCGCTCGCGCCTCGACGGGGCGGGGCGCTACGACGCGACGCTCTCGGTGCACGACGCCGCGGGGCGTGTCGTGAGCACCCTCGTCGCGGCCGCCGCGCGCCAGGCCGGCGCCGACCACGTCGACGCCTGGGACGGGCGCGACCCGGCGGGCCGCTTCGTGGCGCCGGGCGCCTACACCCTGCGCCTCGAAGCGGCGCGCGCCGGCCAGCCGACGGTCACCGTCGAGCGGCCGGTCGCCGTCGTGCGCCTGGGCCTCGTGTCGATCGCCTTCGACGACGCGAGCGCCGGCGGCGCCCGCGTGCCGCTCGACTACCACCGCGCGCAGGCAGGGGTCGCCGGCAGCCGCGTCGCGGTCGACGCCGCTGGCCCCGCCTGGGCGCTCGAGCGCTCGGCCCTGGGCGACGGGGTCCTCGATCAACCCGACGGCGCGCCGCTGGCGCTCCCGGCCGTCTGGACGCGCATCGACACGCCCCCGCGCGCCACGGGCGGCGGCCTCCTGGCGCGCGGGCGCAGCCTGCCCGTGGCCTACGCCGGCGGCGCGCGGCCGACGCTGCGGATCACGGTGGGCGACGCCGGGGCGCACGCCGGGGCGGCGGTCCCGTGCGGCTACCCGCTCCCCGCCGCGCCCTTGCGGCTCGTCCTGGACGGCGAGGCCTCCGTCGACCTCGCGCCCGGCGCCGAGGTCGTCCTGCGCGGGCCGACGCTGCCGCAGGGGATCGGCCGTCACGACCTCGAGCTGAGCTTCCGCTTCGAGGCGTGGGACGGGCAAGGCTGGAGCCCGGTGCCCGGCCGCGTGCGCACGAGCCACCGCGTCTACACGCTGCTCGGCCGGCCGCCGACCACCTCGAACGTGCGCCGCCCGTGGGTGGCGGTCGTCGACAAGGTCGCCCTGTGGAGCGCCGGCCGCGCCCGCGACGTGGCGGGCGCCCTCGAGGTGATCACGCGCGGCGTCAACGCGGCCGAGGGGCTGGTCTACGACACGTGGTGGGGCGCGCCGGCCTACAGCGACGGCAACCGCCTGTACGAGCCGGAGCTGGACCTCGACGGCTGGCTGCACCGCACGCGCGGCCGCGTCGTCAACTGCCTCGACTGCGCCGCGCTGGTGACGGCCCTGGCCGCGCAGGTCGGCGCGCCGGCCGACGTGTGCACCGTGGGCGACAACTTCGCGCTCTACTGGATCCGCGGCCTCGGCGGGCAGCGGTTCGTGAACGACCTGTTCGGCGGCTGGCACGCGTTCTCGTTCCACGCCGTGGCCACGATCGACCGCGCGGCGACGATCCACGACGCCTGCCTGAGCGTCGACGACGACGCGCGCCCCGACGCGGCGCCGCACACCGAGCGGCTGCCCGTCGCCATGCCGTTCGCCCGCTACCGCCAGCAGCTCAGCCCCGACCCTTTCCGGGTCACCGGCCTCGGCCGGTCGACCGTCCGCTAGACACGGAGGACGCCGTGATGCGCCACCTCGCCGCGCTGACCGCGCTCGCCCTGGCCCTCCCCGGCGTCGCCCTGGCCCAGGACGACGCCCTGGCCCGGGCCGCCGAGGTCTACCGCCTCGCCGCCTGGCCGGCGCCCGGCCCCGCCCGCGCCGGCGTCGCGCCGGCGGCCGTGGGCGCGCCCGGCTGGGTGGTCGATGGCCAGACCGTCCACCCAGCGCGCGGCGAGGCGACCGTGCGCCTCGTGCAGCCCGAGACGAAGGCCGAGGTGGCCCTGAGCGCGCGCGTGCTCGAGTCGCCGGCGGCGGCGCGCGCGGCGCTCCTGCGCCGGCTCGCCGCCGTGCAGCGCCCGCTCGAGCCGGTCGCCGGCGTGGGCGAGGTGGCCTTCGGCGGCGCGGTCGGCGGCCGGCTCGTCCTGCTCCACGCCGTCCGCGGCAACGTGCTCGTCGAGGTCCGCGCGACCGAGGGGCGCGAGCGCGTGCCCGCCGAGGCGCTGCGCTCGATCGCCCTGGCCCTCGACGCGCTCGTCATGGCCGCCCCGCCGGTCGAGCCCGGCCAGGTGGCCGGCCCGCGGCTGCTCGGGGTGCGCGTCGCGCCGGCCCGCGCGGGCGCGCCCGCCCGCGTCGCCCTCGATCTCGATCCGGCCGGGCCGCCGGCGGCCTTCGTGCTGTTCGAGAGCCCGGACGACGTCAGCGTCGTCGAGGTCGACGGCGGCTGGGAGCTCATCGCGCCGGCGCCCGGCACGGTCCGGCTCACGGTGTGGGCCGCGTCGAAGCTCCTGTGGCCGACGCGCGCGGAGGTCACGGTCGAGGTGCGCTGAACGTCGCCCGAAGCCGGAGCGCGGGGCGGGTTTGGGCGTGAGCGCCTTCCCCTCGAAGGGGTGAACGACTAGGGTCGAACGGAGAGAGGGGGGCTGACCGCTCGACCTTTGGAGAGACACATGCGCACGCTGCGCGGTCTCGGTGCCACCCTCCTCTGCGGCCTGCTCGTGAGCGGCTGCGCCAGCGCGGCCACGCCGATCTGGGGCTTCTACACCGACGTCCGGGGCCCGTATCAGGGCAACTACCCCACGCAGGTCGGTCAGCAGGGGACCACGACCCTGCCGGCCGGCACCCCGCAGGAGCAGCAGCAGGCGCAGCCGATGCTCGGCCGCATCGAGCTGGCCGGGCTCAAGCGGGGCGAGGCCACGGCGCAGTCGATCATGGGGATCGCCGCCTTCGGCGACTGCTCGATCCACGAGGCGGCGCGCCAGGCGGGGATCTCGCGGATCCACCACATCGACCACCACACGCGCAACTTCTTCGGCATCTACTCGGAGTTCACGATCATCGTCTACGGGGATTAGGGGATCGCGCACCGACGGCGCGGGCGCCCCACCCTCCCGGGCGGGGCGCCCGCGCGCGGCGGGCTTTTCGGCTGGATGCCCGCGGCGCGCGGCCGGTAGCCTCGCGCCATGACGCGCGCCCGCTGGCTCCTGCCGCTCCTGCTGCTCGCGCCGGGCTGCTCGGCCTTCCGCGCCCAGGTGGGTACGGGCTTCGGGCTCGGCGCCGACGTGCAGGCCTTCGGCCTCGTGCACGCCGGCGCCCTCATCGGCTTCTACGCCGAGTACGGCCCGAACTACGGGCGCCCGCCCGAGGCGGGGACGGACTACATCGTGCTCGGGCCCGTGCACATCGCGGGCTCTCACAAATGTTTCGGCGTCCTGCCGGCGCTGTTCTCGAGCGGGTCGCTCGCCGATCAGGTGGCCCTGGAGCTGGGCCTGGCGCTGGGCCCGCTCTCCTTCCGGCTGGGCGTCAACCCGGCCACGGTCGGGCGCGACGTGGCGCCTGCGCCTGCGCCCTCGCCTTCGCCACGGCAGGGCGAGCCCGCGGATCTCGAGCTCCAGGTGAGGTTCGTCGACGTCTACGGCGGCCCCACGAGCCCCGAGCGGGTCGCCGACACGGCGTTCGACCTGCCGGAGGGGCTCGCGATCGCCACGAGGTCCGAGGACGTCCTGGCCCTCTTTGGCGCCGGGATGACGCTGGTGATGGTCATGGAGGTCCAGCACCCGGAAGGCACGCGGCTGACCGGCGATCGGCTCGAGGAGCTCGGCCGCGCCTTCTTCTTCGACGAGCAGCGCGCGGGTAGGAAGTACTCGGCCGCCCGGCTCGTGCAGCCCCCGGTGGACCTCCCCGTCGCCACCGCGGACGCCCGGGAGGTCGCGTGGTCGGCCACGGACCAGGACGGCGTCGAGCGCGTCCTGTGGGTGGGCGGCGTCTACGTCGGGCGGCGCGGGCTCATCGCCCAGGCCGAGCCCCCGGCGTCGCTGGCCGACGAGGTGCTCCCGCGCGCGCGTCGGATCCTCACCTCGGCGCGCGTCGGCGGAGCCGGCGCGAGCGCGGGCACGAGCGCGGCCGCCCGCCCGGGGACGAGCGCTGGCGCGCCGGGCAGGCCGACGCCTGCTCCCCGGCCCTCGTCCGGCCCGGAGCGCAGGGGCCTCGACGGCCTCTACGACGGCCCGGCCTTGCGCCGCGCCCTCCCCGACGGGTTCTCTGCCGAGCTCCCCCCGGGCTGGCGCCTGGACCTCCCGCGCCACGGCAAGGTCAGCGCGTGGAGCGCCGATCGGGCCCACGAGATCGTCTTCAACACCGGAGAGGTCCGCGCCGGGATCACGAGCGCGGACCTCGTCCAGAACACCTGCGCCTTGCTGATCGAGGCGGCCGGTGGCCCGACGCGGATGGTGCGCTGCGAGTTCGAGGAGCTGAGCCTCCCGGCTGGGCCCGGCGCTCACGCGGCCCTGATGAGCGCGACGGGGGGGTGCTGGGTCGGCGCGGTCCTGGTCGACGGGAGGGCGCTCACCGTGGTCGCGCACGGCCCGCAGGAGGTCGAGGCGTTCGCCCGGCGGGCGCTCGCCACGGCGCGCCTGAGCGCGCAGCGGCCGACGCGGCCGAGCTCTGACGACGACGACGACGAGTAGCGCGGTGGCCAGGCCCCCCCCTGGCATGGGGGCCACCCCTTCGTGTAGCCTCCGCCTCATGACGACCAGGACCCGTTTCGTCCGATTTCCCCTCGCGTTTCTCCTGCTGCTCGCGTCGGGCTGCTCGGCGTTCCGGGCGCAGGTCGGGCTCGGGATCGGCCTCGGGGCCGACGTGCAGGTCCTCGGAATGCAGCACGTGGGCTTCCTGATCGGCCGGTACCACGAGTACGGCCTGAACTACGGGCGGGGGAGCTACTCGAAGACCGGCTACACGGTGCTGGGTCCGCTGCACTCCACCCGCATGGAGTTCGAGCCGCGCGCCGACGGGACGCTGCGGCCGGCGATCGAGCACAGCTGCCTGGGGATCATGCCCGGGCCGACGGGGCTCCTCTTCTCGGACGAGCCGCCCGCCGAGCGCTGGGCGCTCGAGTTCGGCATCGCGATGACCTTCTTCGAGTTTCGTCTGGGCTTCAACCCGATCGCCCCGCTCTTCGCCGAGGACGAGCCGGAGCTCGGCCCGCAGCCCGCGCCGGCGACGCCCGCGTCTCCCGGGCCGATGCAGCCCGAGCGCCCGGCCGAGGCTGGCCCCACCGCCGCGGCCGGACCGCCGGCGACGACCGCCGCCGGTCCGGCCACCTACGGCGCGACGACGACCGAGGCGCCGCCGGCCAAGCAGGCGGCCCCGCCGCCGCCGCCCCCGCCGCCGCCCTCGTCGTTCGACGACGACGAGGACTGACGTCGACCCGCGACGGCGGCCGGCGAGGGATACTGGCCGCCGTGAGCGCGCCCGCCGTCCTCCTGTCGATCCCCTCCTACGAGCCGCTGGCGGCGCGCCTCGCGACGGCCGCTGCGGGGCGCCTCGAGCCCGGCGCCGTCGAGCGGCGCACCTTCCCCGACGGGGAGCGCTACCAGCGCCTCGCCTGCGACGTGCGCGACCGGGAGGTCGTGCTCCTCGCCGGCACGGCGAGCGACCCGGACACGCTCCTGGCCTACGACCTCGCCCACGCCGTCGTGCGGCAGGGCGCCCTGCGGCTCACGTGGGTGTGCCCCTACTTCGGCTACCAGACGATGGAGCGCGCGGCGCGGCCGGGCGAGGTCGTCGCGGCCAAGACGCGGGCGCGCCTCATGTCGGCCGTGCCGCGGGCCCCGCTCGGCAACCAGGTCCTGCTGGTCGACCTGCACGCGGCCGGCCTGCCGCACTACTTCGACGACGAGGTCAGCGCCTTCCACCTCTACGCCAAGCCCCTGGCGCTCGAGGCCGCCCGCGCCCTCGGCGGCGAGGGCCTCGTCCTGGCCGCGCCCGACGCCGGCCGCGCCGCGTGGGTCGAGTCGCTGGCGGCCGACCTGGGCGCCGACACCGCGTTCGTGAGCAAGCGCCGCCGCTCGGGCAGCGAGACCGAGGTCGCCCGCGTCGAGGCCGACGTCGATGGCCGGGCGGTCGTGATCTACGACGACATGGTCCGCAGCGGCAGCACGCTGGTCGAGGCCGCGCGCGCCTTCCGCGCCCGCGGCGCGCGCGCGGTGTTCGCCGTGGTCACGCACCTCGTCCTGCCCGGCGACGCCGTCGAGCGCCTGCGCCGGCCGGGGGCGCTGGACGGCCTGGCCGGCACCGACACCCACCCGCGCGCGCGCGAGGTCGAGGGGCCGTTCGTGACCGTGCGCTCCGTGGCGCCGCTGCTGGCGGCCTGGCTCACGCGCGAGGGCGACCCCGAGGCCGTCGGGCGCCGCTGACCAGAGGTCCGCGCGTTGGCCGTCCATGGGACACGCGAAGGGGAGCTGAGGGACGACGCCTCCGTGGCCTTTCGTGAACCCAAGTCGCCTCCATGGCCCATGTGAGCCAGGGCGCGGGAGCTCAGGTCCGTCGAGTGGCGGGGGGGTCACACGTCGTCGAGCCCGAAGGCCATCGGCGGCAGCGACACCCCCTCGGGCGGCGTGGCCTCGAAGCGGGTCCGGTCGCCGCTCCACACGACCTGGTAGCCGAGCGTGGCCATGTGGGCGGCCATGCCGTCGAGGCGCTCGCGCGCGTCGCCGCCCCCGCCCGAGGGCGCCAGGCCGACGTCCTCCTGCACCTCGACCTCGAGCGCCGCGGCCACGTCGCGGCTGGCCTGGTCGAGGGCGGCCTCGCGCGCGGCGCGGCGGGTCTCCTCGGGGTCGGGGAGGGCGCCGACCCACACCTCGCCCGGCGCCTCGCGCCCCCAGGGCAGGGCCGAGGGGTCGAGGCACCAGCGCCGCGCGACCTCGAGCACGTGCTCGGGCGTCGTCGCCGCCGGGTCGTGGCCCGGGACGCCAAGCTCCAGCTCGGCCGGCGTGCGCTCGCCCAGCTCGTGCGCGCGGTCCTCGGCCCCGAACCAGTAGAAGGCGCGCGTCACGCGGCCGTCGGCCGCCCGCGACCACGCCTGGTAGTCGCCCGACGGCAGGGAGGCGAAGGCCAGCACCTCGGCGCCGGCCAGCCAGGCGCTGGCGCCCTCCAGCAGCGCGCCCATGGCGTCGTCGCCGCGGTGCGTGGGCAGCCGGTCGCTCGCCAGGACCACCCAGCCGTCGACCGGCCGCGTCAGCGCGCAGCTCGGCTGCGCGCCCGGGCGCGCCCGGGCCGCCGCCGCCCCCTCGGCCCACGAGGCCGGGCGCAGGTCGCGCACCCCCGCCGCCTCGGCCAGCCGCTCCGGCGCGTCGGTGCGCGCCACCAGCAACGTCATCTTCATGGCGCGAGTCTAGCGCCGCGCCGGGGCCGGGCCAGCCGGCGTCACCCGCGCAGGACCAGCACGCGCGGCTCGGTCAGCTCCTCCATGGCGTAGCGCACCCCCTCGCGGCCGAAGCCGGAGTCCTTGGTGCCGCCGTAGGGGAAGTTGTCGATGCGGAACGTCGGCGCGTCGTTGACGATCACGCCGCCGTAGTCGAGCTCGCGGTGCGCGCGCAGGGCCTTGCCCAGGTCGCGCGTGAACAGCGCCGCCTGCAGGCCGAAGCGCGTGTCGTTGCAGCGGGCCAGCGCCTCGTCGAACCCGTCGAACGGCTCGACCACGGTCACCGGGCCGAAGACCTCCTCGCGGCACACGCGCGCGTCGCGCGGCGCGCCCGTGAGCACCGTCGGCAGGACCGCCTGGCCGAGCGCCTCGCCGCCGCAGTGGACGGTCGCCCCGCCCTCCTTCGCCTCACGCACCCAGGCGAGCACCCGCTCGACGTGGCGCGGCTCGATCAGCGGCCCCACGACCGTGCGCGGGTCGAGCGGGTCGCCGACCGGCAGCGCCCGCGCCGCCTCGACGAAGCGGCCCAGCACCTCGTCGAAGCGCGCCCGGTGGACGAGCAGCCGCTGGATGCGGATGCACACCTGCCCGCCGTTCTGGAACGACGCGGCCACGATCGCCGGCAGGGCGCGCTCGAGGTCGGCGTCCTCGTCGACGATGCAGGGCGCGTGGCCGCCGAGCTCGAGCAGCACCTGCTTCTTGCCGGCGACCTCCTTGAGGCGCCAGCCGACGGCGTCGCTGCCGGTGAACGACACGACCTTCATGCGCGGGTCCTCGACCATGCGCTGGGCCACGTCGGGCGGGCAGTGGACGACGTTCAGGGCGCCGGCCGGCAGGCCGGCCTCGTCGAGGAGCGCCGCCAGGGCGAAGGCCGTGAGGGGGCACTGCGGCGGCGGCTTGAGCACGACCGACGCGCCGACGGCGACCGCCGGGCTGAGCTTGTGGGCCACGAGGTTCAGGGGGAAGTTGAAGGGCGAGATCGCCGCCACGGGCCCGCGCGGGACGCGCGTGGCGAGGCACAGCCGGCCTTCGCCGCGCGGCTCGAGGTCGACCGGGAGGACCTCGCCCCCGGCGCGGCGCGCCTCGACGGCGCCGAGCGACAGGGTGATCACGCCGCGCGCGACCTCGGCCTGGCACTGCGTGATCGGCTTGCCGCTCTCGAGCGCCATGAGGCGCGCCAGGTCGGCGGCGCGCGCCTCGAGGGCGCGGGCGGCCGCCTCGAGGATCGCCGCCCGGCGGTGCGTCGGCAGCCGCCGCGTCTCGTCGAAGGCGCGCGCGGCCGCCGCCACCGCGTCGTCCATGTCGCGCGCGTCGCCGACCGCGACCTCGCCCACCTGCTCGCCCGACCACGGGCTCGTGACCGCCTCCAGGCGCGCGCCCTCGCGCAGCCCGCCGCCGATGCGCAGGAGCTCCCGCGTCACTCGTCCTCCGTGACCCTGTAGACCACCCCCGCCGCGCCGTCGCCGGCCTGGTAGCTGCCCGAGCACACGTAGAGCCGGCCGCGCGCGTCGAAGGCGACGTTGCCGCAACGCGCGGCCGGGTCGCCCGTGAGCGCCCGCAGGTCGACCCAGGGCGCCTGGCCCGCCGCGTCGAACGGGCGGGCCGGGTCGGGGCGCAGGCGCCAGAGGCGTCCCGTGCGCGCCGTGGCCACGACGAGGTCGCCGTCGGGGGCCAGCGCCAGGTCCATGAGGTCGTCGCTCTGCCGCCGCACCGGGTCCCAGGGCGCGAAGCGCGCGATGAGCTCGCCCACGACCGGCCGCACCAGGTCGCCGCGCGCGTCGAGCGGCAGGCGGACGACCTGCGACGTGGTGCGGAAGCCCACGTAGAGCCAGCCGTCGCCCGCGGCCAGGGCGCTGTGGCCCTCGACGCGCAGGCGCCCGCCGCCGCGCAGGGCCACCTCGTCGCCCAGGACGACGCGCGAGGGCGGCGGCGGGGCGTCGGGGTCGCGCCGCAGGGCCTCGAGGTCGTACTGCGCCAGGACCGAGTTGTCCTTGGCGACGGCGTAGAGGAACTCGCCCGCCACGGCGCAGCCGTCGGGCCCGTTCAGCCAGCCGTGAGGCGGCGGATGCCGGGCGGGGTCGTGGTGGGGGTAGAACACGGTCGAGACGTCGGGCCCCAGCGCCTCGGCCGGCACGACCGCCGGGTCGTGGCGCTCGACGACGGCCCAGCGGCCGGTGCGCAGGTCGTGGCGGAACAGCGCGTCGGTCGCGTTCTTGCGGAACGCGCCGTCGGCGCGGTCGACGCCGCTGAAGGCGCAGACGAACAGGTTCCGCGAGGCCGGGTCCCAGGCCAGCGTGCAGTAGGGCCGGTCCATGAGCGCGTCGGCTCCGGGCGGCGTGGCCGGGTCCCACAGGTGGAAGGGCGGCGCCGTGGGCGCGGCGAGCAGCCGGGCGTTCGTGGCCACGGCGCGGCCGGCCGGCCCGTCGGCCGGCTCGGCGACCTCGGGGTCGACGACGAACAGCGAGCCCGCGTGGTCGCGGACCCGCGGGTCGGGCCCCCCGGCGCGCCGGTGCCGCCCGCGCGCGAGCACGACGAGCCGCCCGTCGTCGAGGAACGCCAGCCCCCGGGGCCAGGGGACGGCCGTGGTGACGCGCTCGAGGCGCAGCCGCGGCGCCGGCGGCGCCTCCTGCGCGCCGGCCGGGGCGGCCAGGGCCAGGAGGACGAGGAGCGTCGCGGCGCGGCGGGGCATCGAGGTCGAGGTTACCAGAGGCCGGGTCTTCACATGGATGCGACGCAGGAGGTCGCCGAGGGGGCGCAGCGTCGCAGGCTGGCCTGAGTCAGGACCAGACCGTGTGAGGAACCGGGAACGGGAACCTGCGAACGAACACCTCGGTACACCCTGGTCTTCATGCCCAGTTCCCGTTCCTGACACCCGCATCCCATCGGCCCAGGAGACGTGATCGGCACGCTTCGCGAACCGAAGACGGGAAGCCGGAGTGCGGGCCGTCGCGCGGGCGTCGTCGCCGCACGCCCTCTGCTCCCTCTGCTCCTCTCTTGTGAATCCCTGTCTCCGCAGCCGCGCGCCCTTCAGGACCAGGTCGCGCGGTTCAGCAGCTTGTACAGCCCCTTCACCACGCCCGACTCCTTCGTCGCCGCCGGCGGCGCCTGTGCGTGGCGCACCGCCGCCTCGGCCAGCCCGCCGCGGAGCGCGCCGAGGATGTCGGCGCAGGTGGGCCGGTGGTCGCGCTCCTTGGCGAGCATGCGGGCCACGAGGCGCTCGAGGTCGGGGCTCCAGGCGACGTCCTTGCGCGCCTGGCCGAGGGTCAGCGGCACGCCCAGGAGGTGCTCACGCAGGTACTCGTAGGGCGAGTCGGCGACGAGCGGCAGGCGGCCGGTGAGCGCCTCGAACAGGAGCACGCCGAGCGAGTAGACGTCGGTGCGGCCGTCGATCGGGTCGTCGGTGATCGTCTCGGGCGCCACGTAGGCGGGCGAGCCCGAGATCACGCCCGCGCGCGTGCGGAACAGCCGCTCGGCCGCCGGTCGGCCGTGGTCGATGCGCCGGGCGATCCCCAGGTCGAGGAGCTTCACGGCCCGCTCGGGGCCGGCGATCACGAACACGTTCTCGGGCTTCACGTCGCGGTGCACGACGCCGGCGGCGTGGACGGCGCCGAGCGCCTCGAGGAGGCGCTCGAGCAGGCGCAGCCCCGCGTCGAGCGGCAGCGGCCCGCCCTCGCGCAGGTGCGCGCGCAGCGGGCGGCCGGGGAAGGCCTGCAGGACGACGAAGTCGAGCCCGTCGGCGGTGCGGCCCTCGTCGATCAGGGCCACGACGTCGGGGTGGTCGACGAGGCGCATGACCGCCAGCTCGCGCTGGAAGCGGGCCTGGTCGTCGGGGCCGGCGCGGCCGGTGTGGAGGACCTTCACGGCGACCAGGGCCCCGGCCGACTCGGGGTCCCGCGCCAGGTAGACGGCGCCCATGCCGCCCTGGCCCAGGCACTCGACGACCTCGTACGGGCCGATCTCGCGCCGCCCACGCAGGTCACCCGCGGCCGGGTCCGGCGCGGACTGCAGGAAGCGCGCCGTATCGGCCCGGGCCAGGCGGTCGAGGTCGAGCCCCCCGGGCGCCGGCTCGGCCTGGGCGAGGAGGGCTTCGGGCGGGGCGAAGTCGACGTCGCCGCCGGTCGCCGGGACCGGGTCGGCCAGCCCGCGCAGGCGCTCGACCTCGGCCCGGACGAGCCGGGCCGTCTCGGGCGAGCGGAAGATCGTCGACGCCGTGAACGCGGCCGCCGTGACCTTCGGGGCGCGCACGAGCGGCCGGGCGACGCCCTCGAAGTCGTCGCGCGCGTAGCGGGCGACGACCTTGGCGTCCTCGGCGGCCATCGCCTGGCGCGCCCGCTGCACGAGCGCGCGGTCCTCCTCGGCCGTCAGGCGGCCCGCCTCGACCAGCAGGGCGCCCAGGCGCGAGCGGTAGACGTCGGCCTCGATCCGGGCCAGGAGGTCGTGCGCCTCGGCCCGGGGGACGCCGTGGCGCTTCTCGAGCAGCGTCAGGTAGACCGCCTCGGCGCGGACCATCTCGTAGAGCCCGACGTAGCGGCGGATCCGGGTCACCTTGGCCTGGTCGAGGCCCTCGGCCTGGAGCCGGGCCACCAGGTCCTCCTGCGCCGACGCGTCCGCCGCGGCGGCGCGCATGACCGCCCGCGCCCGCTCCGCGGTCACGTCGCCGAGCTGGACGAGGAGCTTGCCCGCGATGACGTCGGCGGCGGTGAGCATGCGGGGAGGATGCGCCGGGGCCGGCCCTGGACGCAAGAGGCCGGGTCGCGGCGCATCGGCGTCTCCGCGGTAGGATCCGGCCGTGATCCGGGCGACCCACGCCGACCGGCGACTCGTGTGGCTCGGCGTGCCCCTGGCGCTCCTGCTCCTGGGGCCCGCCCTCCACGGCGACCGCACGCTCGTCGGCGCCGACCTGTTCACCTTCGACCTGCCGCGCCTCGAGGCGCTCTCGCGCGCCTGGCGCGCCGGCCACGTCCCCGGCTGGAGCCCGCACGTCGGCCACGGGCAGCCGTTCCTGGCCGACCCGTGCTTCGCGGCCCACTACCCCGGCCACGCCCTGCTGCTCCTGCTCCCGCCCGTCCAGGCGCTGACCTGGCTCCTCCTGCTGCACCTGGCGCTCGCCCACGCGGGCGCCTACCGCCTCGCCCGCGCGCTGGGCCTGGGCCCGGCTGCGGCCGCCCTGGCCGGCGTCGTCTACGCCGGCGGCGGGGTGGCGCAGTCGCACGTCCACTCGCCCTGCTTCCTCCTGGGGATGGCCTGGCTCCCCTGGGGGGTCCTCGGCGCCTGGTGGGCGCTCGAGCCCGGCGCGCCGCGCCGGCGCCTCGTCGTGGCGGCGGCCCCGTTCGCGCTCATCTACCTGGGCGGCGCGCCCGAGTTCGGCGCGCTGGCGGGCGCCCTGGCCTGGGCGGTCGCCGTCGGTCGGGGCCGCGGCCTCGCGCGCGCGACGGCGGGCCTGCTCGTCGTCGCCGCCCTGGCCGTGGCCCTCGCCGCCAGCACCCTCGTGCCCTTCCTCGCCGTCGCCGGGGAGACCGACCGCGCCGCCGGGCTCGCCTACGCCGCGGCCGCCCGCTGGTCGCTCCACCCGCTCGAGCTGCCGGGTCTCCTCGTCGCGCAGCCGTTCGCCGGCGGCGGGCTGCCGGCCGCGACGATCGGCCACGTCGGGCGCGCGTGGTATCCGAGCATCTACGTGGGCGCGGCGCCGGCGGCCCTGCTGGCGCTCGGCGCGCTCGCCGCGCGGCGCGACGCGCGCGCGCGGCTCGTCCTGCTGGCGGCGGCCCCGTTCCTCCTCTACGCGCTCGGCGAGCACGGCCCGCTGCACCCGCTCCTCTTCGAGCACGCGCCGGCGGTGCGCTCGTTCCGCTACCCGGCCAAGGCGTTCGTGCCGGTGGCGCTGTGCGCGGCGCTCCTGGTCGGGGTCGGCCTCGAGCGGGCGCGCGCGCGGCCCGCCGCCCTGGCCGTCGCCCTCGCCGCCGCCGCCGTCCTCTCGCTCGCCGCCGGCGCGGCCGCCTGGCGCGAGGCCCCGGCGCTGACGTGGCGGGCCGCGACGACCGCCGCGTTCGCCGGGGTCGCGCTCGTCCTCTGGCGCGTCCGGCCGCAGACGGCCGCCCGGGGCGGGCTCGTCCTCCTGGCGCTGCTCGACCTCGGCGTCGCCTCGCGCGGCGTGATCGAGGTCGCGCCGGCCGCGGTCTACGCCGCGCCGCCGGCGCTCCTCGGCCACGTCGCCGCCGAGCAGGCCGACGGGGCGCCGCGGCGGGTGGCCACGCTCGAGAGCGCGTTCGCCGCGCGCGGCGTCGTCGGCCCCGGGCTCGGGCCGGAGGCGGCCGCGCAGCGAGGCTGGCGCGAGGCGCTCCTGCCCAACACCGGGATGAGCGTCGGCGTGCGCACGGCGAGCGGCTTCAGCTCGTTCACGCCCGGGCGCCTGGCCGCCCTGCGCGCGGCCGCCCGCGACGTCGACATGCCCCGCTACCTGCGCCTCCTCGGGGCGGGCCTCGTCGTGCACGCCGCCGACGACCCGACCGTGGCCGGCGACGCGGCGCCGATCGGCGCCGTCGGCCCGTGGGTCCTGTCGCGCCTCGCGGGGGCGCCGCCCTGGGCCGTCGTCCACGGCGCCGCGCGCGCGGCCGACGGGCCGGCGGACGCCGCGGCGCAGGTCGCCGACCCGGGGTTCGACCCGGCGCGCGCGTGCGTGGTCGAGGGGGCGCCGTCACTCCCGGCGAACGACGGGCCGGTGGGGGTCGCGCGCGCGCTGCGCCTCGAGGACGACCTCGTCGCCCTGGCGGTCGACGCACGCGCCGACGGCCTGCTCGTCGTGCGCGAGGGCTGGGGGCGCGGGTGGCGGGCCGAGGTCGACGGGCGCCCGGCGCCCGCGCTCCCGGCCGACGCGCTCTTCCGCGCCGTCCCGGTGCCGGCGGGCCGCCACGAGGTCACGCTGCGCTACGAGGCGCCGCTGCGCGCCCATGGCGCCGCGGTCGGCCTGGTCGCCTGGGCGGCGCTGCTCGCGGCGGCGCTCGCCGGGCGGCGGCGCGCGGCCTGAGCGCGGGTCAGCGGCCGGGCGCCCCGTGGCGCACGATGGCCTCGGCCATGCGCTCGATCGAGACCTGCGCGGCGGCCAGCCCGGCCTCGACCACGCGGCGAGGCATGCCGTAGACCACGCACGAGGCCTCCGCCTCGGCCAGGACCTCGCCCCCGGCGGCGCGGATCGCGCGCGCGCCGATGAGGCCGTCGTCGCCCATCCCGGTGAGCACGACGCCGAGGACGTCGCCGCCGTAGGCCAGGGCCGCGCTCTGGAACAGCGCGTCGACCGACGGCCGGTAGAACGACTCGCGCGGCTGCGCGTCGAGCCGCGCCACGGGGCCGTCGGGGCCGCGCTCGAGCGTGAGGTGCCGCCCGCCCGGCGCCAGGGCCGCCATGCCGGGCCGGAGGACCAGGCCGTCGCGGGCCTCGCGGACGGTCAGGGCCGACCCCTCGTCGAGGCGCGCCGCCAGCGAGTCGGTGTAGCCGGCGGGGATGTGCAGGGCGATCGCCACGGGCGCGGGCAGGCCGCCGGGCAGCGCGGCCAGGAGGCGCGTGATCGCCTGCGGGCCGCCCGTGGAGGTGCCGACGACCACGACCCGGCGCGTCCAGGGCGCGTCCGGTCCCGGCGCCGGGGTCGCCGGCCGCGCGACCTCGTCGGGGCGCGGCCAGGGGCGCTGGCGGGCGGCCGCGGCGGCGAGCACCTTGGCCACGAGCTCGCGCGAGACCTCGCGGAGCTGGCTCGAGGCCAGGGCCGTCGGCTTGCGCACGAGCTCGACGGCGCCGAGCTGGAAGGCCTCGACGGCCAGCGCGCTCTCGGCGTCGGAGATGCTCACGACGACCACGCGCGGCGCGCCGTCGTCGCGCGGCAGGGCGCGCAGGACGCCCAGGCCGTCGAGCTCCGGCATGACGAGGTCGAGCGTCACCACGTCGGGGCGCAGGAGCTCGATCTTCTCCAGCGCCTCGAGCCCGTCGCGCGCCGTGCCCACGACCTCGATCCCGGGCGCGGCGGCGAGCACCTCGCGCAGCACCTTGCGGGTGAAGGCCGAGTCGTCGACGACCAGCACGCGGGCGGTCATGGGCGCGCCCGCCGGTAGTGGAACACGCCGCCGCGCTCGACGCACTCGAGCGGCAGCCGCAGGCGCACGAGCGACTCGGACACGCCGACGAACAGCGCGCCCCCGGGGGCGAGCTGCTCGACGATGCCCTGCACGACGCGCCGGGCGGCGTCGTCGGCGAAGTAGATGAGCACGTTGCGGCACAGGACCGCGTCGAAGGCCCCGAGCGCGCGCCGGGCCGCGTCGTCGAGCAGGTTCACGCGCCGCCAGCGCACGCGTTCGATCAGCTCGCGCCGGACGACCAGCCCGTCGGGCCTGCGCTCGACCCACCGGTCGACCCATGGCTCGAGCGGCGGCGGCGGCGGCGCGCGCAGGGCGCGCGGGCCGTAGCGGCCCTCCTGCGCCCGGGCGAGGGCGCGGCCGCTCACGTCGGAGGCGACCAGCTCGACCCGGTCGAGCACACCGCGCGCGTCGAGGAGCATGGCGAGCGACAGCGGCTCCTCGCCCGTGGCGCACGCGGCCGACCAGGCGCGCGCCGAGCCCGCCGCCCGCGCGCGCTCGGCGAGGAGGTCGGCCGCGACCTCGAGCTGGTCGAGCTCGCGCAGCAGGTAGGTCTCGTGGATGACGAGCGCCTCGACGAGGTGCTGCATCTCGGCGCCGTCGGGGTCGTCGTAGCGCAGGACGTAGTAGTAGTCGAGGAGCGTGTCGAGGCCGCGCTCGACGGCCCGCGTCGAGACCCGCTCCGCGAACAGGTCGCGCCGGTCGAGCCCGTGATGCAGCCCGGTGCGCTCCTCGACCAGCCCGGCGAGGAGCGAGAACACCTGCGGTGAGAGCGGGAGCGGGTCCACGGCTCACCGCGCCAGGAGGAGCTGGCAGACCCGGCGCACCTCCGGGTCCGGGTCGCCCTGCGCGAGGCCCTCGAGCGCCTGGCGGGCGGCGTCGGGGTCCACGGCGGAGAGCGTGGTGGCCGCCGCCTTGCGCGCGGCGGGGTTGGCGCTGCCCAGCGCCTGGCGCAGGCCCGCCAGGCCGGCCGGCTTCCCGAGGCGCGCCAGCGCCGAGGCGACCCAGGGCGCGAGCTCGTCGGTGGCCGCGTCGAGGGTGGCTACGAGGGCCGGCGCGCGCTCGTCGCCGGCCGCGGCCAGGGCGGCGAGCGCCTGCGGCCGCAGGGCCGGGTCGCCGAGGAAGCCGGCCAGCGCGCGCGTGGCCTCCGGGCCGGGCGCCGCGGCCAGGAAACCGATCGCCGCCGTGCGCACCCCCTCGTCGGGGTCGGCCGCGGCGCGGGTCAGGACGGCGAGCGCCTCGCCGCCGCCGAGCTCGGCCAGGGCGGCGAGCGCGACCAGCCGCGTGGCGGCGTCCTGCGCCGAGGCCGCGGCGAGGAGCAGCGGCAGCGCCTCGGGGCGCCGCTGGAGGCCGAGGCCGATGAGGGCCGCGCGCCGCATGTCGGGGTCGGGGTCCGAGGCGGCTTCGCGCAGGGGCTCGGCGGCCAGCGGGCTCTGCAGGTGCGCCAGGGCCTCGATCGCGGCCACGCGCACCTGCCCGGCGGGGTCGCGCACGAGCGGGGCGAGCGCGGGGGCGGCGGCCTCCTCGCCCAGGCGCCCGAGCGACTGGCAGGCGAAGTAGCGCGTCCAGGGCGCCTCGTCGGTCAGGCCGCGCAGGAGGGCGGCCGTGACCCGCGGGTCGGGCGGGCTCTGGCCGAGCGCGCGCATGGCCGCCGAGCGCGCGGCCTCCTCCGGTCCGCGGGCGAGCTCGAGCAGGCGCTCGAGCGCGCGCGGGTCGTCGATGAACGGCAGCCCCTGGATCGCCGTGGCGCGCACGCGGGGGTCGGGGTCGCCGAGCGCGTCGAGGAGCGGCTGCAGGGCGCGCGGGTAGCCGAAGTAGGAGAGGATGCGCACGGCGGCGCGGCGCACGCCCGGCGCGCTCGCGCGCGCCGCGTCGAGCGCCAGGCGCTCCGTGTCGCCCGAGCCGAGCGACTGGATCGCCCCCGTCGCCGCCTGCACGACGCGCGCGTCGGGGTCGGCGAGGAGCCCGAACAGCGCCGGCACGGCGCGCGTGCCCCCGATGCGCGCCAGGGCGTCGCACGCCAGCGCCCGGACCTCGGGGTCGGGGTCGCGCAGGCAGGCGGTCACGTCGTCGACGCCGGTGGGGCTGGTGACCCGCGGCAGGATCGCCCGCCGGCGCGCGGCGTCGCCCTCGCGCAGGGCCTTGTAGAGCTGGAGCTCGGCCGAGCGCCGGTCGATCGCGTCGAGCGCCGCCGCCGCCGCGTCGACGAGGCCGGGGACCTCGAGCAGCGGCGTGAGCACCGGCACCGCCGCGTCGGTGCCGATCGTCCCCAGGAGCAGGCAGATCGCCGCCTGCTCCTGCGAGTCCGCCCCGCCGAGGGCCTGGGCCAGGCGCCGGATGACGACGTCCGGGCTGGCGGCGCGGCGCACGGCGTCCTCGAGCGGGGCGACGCTGCCGAAGCGCTCGCGGTAGGCGGCGTGGAGCTCGGCCAGGGCCACGGCAGCCACCCTCACGCTCGCCTCGGGCTGCGTGGAGAGGAAGCCCACCAGCGGGGCGACGGCGGCGCGCTCGGCGGTGCGGCCGAGGGCGCGGCAGGCCTCGTGGGCGTACATGGGGTCGTCGAGCAGCGCCGCCAGCGGCGCGACGGCGCGCGGGTCGCCGCTGCGGCCGAGCACGTCGATCGCCGGGAAGGTGCGGAAGAAGCGGCGCGTCTGCACGGCCGCGACGAGGGCGTCGACGGCGGCGCGCCCGCCGATGCGCCCGATGGCTTCGATCGCCGAGACGGCCACGTTGTCGTCCGGGTGCTCGATCAGGCGCTGCAGCGCGGGCAGGGCCGCCGCGGCGCGGCGGCGGCCGAGCACCTGCGCGCCGTCGGCGACGACGGCCGGGCGCGGGTCGTCGAGGAGGCGGAGCGCGCCGCGCTCGGCGTCGCCGCTCGAGGCGACGAGCGCGTCGACGGCGGCGGCGATGCGCGTCTCGTCGTCGCGCCGCACGGCCAGCAGGTCGGTGAGCGGGTCGACCGCCGGGTCGCCGAGCGCCGCGATCGCCCCCACGACCGCCCGGCGCACGGCCCAGCTCGGCTCGACGAGCTGCTCGAGCAGCGCCGGCAGGGCGCCGGCCCCCTCGGCGGCGACGCGCCGGTCGAGGGCGTCGATCCGCGCCCGCTCGGTCTCGCTCAGCCACAGCGGCGCGTCGCCCCGGGTCACGCGTCGCCGCCCCGCGGCGGCTTGCCGCCCCCGCGCGCGGGGCGCCCGCCGGCGCCGCTGGACCCGAGGAGCCCCACGACCTCGGCCGCCGTCTCGGCCTGCTCGGCCGTGGCCGTCCCCACCTGCTCGAGGACGCGCGTGACCTCCTCGACCCCCGCCGCGACGTCCTGGGCGCCGCGGACGTGCGCGGCGACGAGCCCGCCCAGCTCGCGGCCGCGCCCGGCCAGCCCGGCGACGGCCGTCCTGACCTCCAGGGTGGTCCGCGCCTGCTCGGCGGCCCCGGCGGCGACGCGCGAGAGGGAGGCCGTCTGGCGCTGGGCGCCCGCCGCCAGCTCGGTCACGGCCTGGGCCTGCTCGGCCAGCGCGCGGGCCGTGCCGCGCGCGGAGCGGCGCACGTCGTCGCCCTCCCTCGTGAGCGTGCCCATGGCCGTCGTCTGCTCGGCCGTGGCCCGGGCCACCTCGGCGGCCAGGCGCGCCACCTCGCGCGAGGCGCCCTCGATCTCGCGCGCCGCCCGGGCCTGCTCGCTCACGGCGCGGGCGGTGAGCGCCGCCTCCTTGCGCGCGCCGTCGACCGCGCGCGCGACCTCGGCCGCGCCCCGCGCCTGCTCGGCCAGGCCCTGGATCGTGCGCTGCGTGCTGCCGGCGACCTCCTGCGCCACGGCCGCCACGCCCGCGAGCGTCCGCGACTGCTCGGTCGTCGCCGCGGTCGTCTGCTGGGTGAGCGCGCGCATGCGGGCCGCCGCGCGCGCCAGCTCGCCCGCGCCGCCGGCCTGCTCGGTGGCCGCGCGCGCGACGCGCTCGACCGTGGCCTTGACCTGCCCGTTGGCGCGCACGACGTCGCGGACCGCCCGGGCCTGCTGGACGGCCGCCTCCTTCGTCTGCTGCGACATGCGCCGCACGTCGACCGAGCCCTGCGACAGGCCCTGCATGGCCCGCGTCTGCTCGGCCGCGGCGCGCGCGATCGAGCGGCCCTCCTCGCCCAGCCGCGTCGTCGCCTGGACGACCGTCTGGGCGGCCTGGGCCTGCTCGAGGGCCGCCTGCTCGACCTCGCGCACCGCGCCGCCGAGCTCCTCGACCCCGCCGAGGACGGTGCCGAGGCCCCGCTCCGCCTCCTCGGCCAGGCGGCCGCCCTCCTCGGCGACCTTCACCCCGTCGGCCGCGGCGCCGACGGCCTCGCGCGCCGTGCCCTGGAGCCCGCGCACGATCTTGCCGATGTCGGCGCTCGCGGCGGCGGCGCGGTCGGCCAGGGCGCGGATCTCCTCGGCCACGACGGCGAAGCCGCGCCCGTGCTCGCCGGCGCGCGCCGCCTCGATGCTGGCGTTGAGCGAGAGGAGGTTCGTGCGGTCGGCGAGCAGGTTGATCGTCTGGACGATGTCGCCGATCTCCTCCGCCCTGCGCCCCATCTCGCGGATGACCCCCGACGAGTCGACGATCGCCTGGCGGACCTTGCCCAGCCCCGCGATCGAGCGCCGCACGGTGGCGCCGCCCTCGCGGGCGGCCGTCTGCACGCGGTCTGCCGTCTGGCGGGCGCCGGTCACGACGGTCGTGATGCGCCGCGTCGAGGCCTCGAGCTGCCCCGCGGCGCTGGCCGCGCTCGTGGCGAGGGTCCCCACCTGCTCGGCGCTCTGGGCCACGGTCTGCGACGACCGCGCCACCTGCTCGGTGGCGCTCGCGTTCGTGTCGATGACGGCGGCGCTCTTGTCGGCCGTGGCCGCCACCTGCTCGACCGAGGCCGCCAGCTCGCTCAGCGTGCTGGCGGTCGCGGCCGAGGCCCCCTCGAGCTCCTTGGCCTGCTCGGCGAGCGCCGTGGCGGTGCGGGAGGACTGCTCGGCGGTGGCGGCGGTCTCCTCCACCGCGCTGGCCATCTCGGCCGCGTCGCGGCTCACGCGGTCGAGCGCCGCGGTCACGCCGCCCACGGCCGCGGCCACCTCGCCGATCTGTCCGGAGACGCCCTGCGCGTCGCCCGCCAGGCGGCCCAGGCCGGCGGACATCTGCTCGATCGTCGCCGCGATCTCCTGCATGGCCGAGGCGTTCGACTCGCCGCGCGCGGTCACGTCGCCGACGCTCGCCGTCGTCTCGGCGGCGGCCGCGACGAGCTGCTCGGCCGAGGCGGCCAGGTCGTTGGCGTTGCCGGCCACGCCCTTCACCGAGCGGGCGACCTCCTCGAGCGTGGCGGCGGTGGTCTCGGCCGAGGCGGCGAGCGCCTCGGTGCTCGCGCGCACGCCGTCGACCGACGCGGCCATCTCGGTCAGCCCCGAGGCCGTGGCCTCGAGCGACTCGAGCGCGCCGCGCGCGTCGCCGCTCAGCCGCTCCTGCGAGCGGCCGACCCCCTCGAGCGCGGCGGCGGCCTCGTCGGCCGCGGCGCCGAGCCCCTCGGCGAGCCCGCGCAGCCTGTCCCCGGTCGCGGCCTGCTCGCCGCTGCGGGCGGCCAGCCGGTCGGCGAGCGGCTCGGCGTCCTGCGCCCGCGTGGCGGCCTGCTGCAGCGCGCGCGAGATGGCCTGCGTGCGCGTGAGGGCGTCGTCGCCGCCGGTGGACCTACCGTTCCTCGCCACGAAGGGCCTCCTCGCCCACGACGCGGGCGGTGTCGAGCAGCATGAGCAGGCGCCGGTCGGCGCGCGCGATGGAGCGGACGAAGCCGGCCGCGCCCCGGGCGACCACCTCGGGCGGCGCCTCGAGCTGGTCGTCGCTCAGGGTCAGGACCTCGCGGGCGCGGTCGGCGAGCAGGCCGACGGTGCGCTCGCCGACGCGGACGACGATCACGCGGGTGTCGAGCGTCGACGCCGCCGGGGGCAGGCCGAAGCGCGCGCGGAGGTCCACGACGGGGACCACCTGCCGGCGCGTCTGGATCATGCCGGCGACCCACGGGGCGGCGCCGGGCACGCGCGTCGCGCCCGAGAACGCCTCCATGTGCAGCACCTCGGCGGCGGGGAGGGCGTACTCGACCTCGTCCACGGCGAAGACGACGTGCAGGGCGGTCACGCGGCCTCCCCGGCCGTCGCCGCCGCGGAGAGCGCCACGAGGTCGAGCACGAGCGTGGGCAGGCCATCGCCGAGGTCGGTCGTGCCGGCGACCCCGCGCACGCGCACGAGCGGGTCCTCGAGCGGGCGCAGGACGACCTCCTGCTGGCCGAGCATGCGGTCGACGGCGAAGGCGAACGGCGCCCCGCCGCGGCGCACGACGAGCGCCTTGCCCCCCGGGCCGGGCTCGAAGCCGAAGACCTGCGCCAGGGGCACGAGCGGCACGACCTCGCCGCGGCGCTCGAGCAGCCGGGCGCCTCCGCCCGGCGTGGCCACGAGGCGGGCCGGGTCGACGGCGAGGATCTCCTCGACCACGGCCACGGGCACGACGAAGGGCTGCCCGGCGCACTCGAAGGTGAACGCGTCGAGGATCGAGATCGACAGCGGCACGCGCAGGGTGAACGTCGTCCCGGCGCCCGGGCGGGTGGCGAGGCGCACCTCGCCGCCGAGCCCCTGGACGATCCGCCGCACGATGTCCATCCCCATGCCGCGGCCGCTGGTCTCGGTGGCGGCGTCGTGCGTGGAGAGCCCGGCGCGGCAGAGGAGGTCGAGGAGGGCGTCGGGGTCCTGCGGGACCGGCGCGCCGGCGCGGCGGGCGAGGGCGGCCGCGTCGACGCCGCGGCCGTCGTCCGTGACGTCGAGCTCGAGGAAGCCGTCGGTCCGCCGGTGGCAGGTGACGCGGAGGAGGCCCTCGGGCGGCTTGCCCGCGGCGCGCCGCTCCTCGGCGGGCTCGAGGGCGTGGTCGACGGCGTTGCGCACGAGGTGCACGATCGCCGGGAAGATCCGCTCGGCGACGGCCTTGTCGAGCTCAGCGCGGCCCGCGTCGACCTCGAGGCGCACCGCCTTGCCCGTCCGCTGGCCCAGGCCGCGCACGAGCAGCGGCACGCGCTCGAGCAGCTCGCCCACGCTCACCAGCCGGGCGCGCATGATCGACGCGCGCAGGTCGCGGAGCTGCCGCGACGTCTCCTGGATGATCGTCTGCAGCTCGCGCACGTCGGCGCCGCGCTCGCGCAGCGCGGCCGCCGCGCGCACGAGGCGGAAGCGCGTGACGACGAGGTCCGAGAGGCGCTCGAGCGCGTCGTCGAGGCGGGCCACGTCGACGCGCACGTAGCTGCCGCGCGCGCGCCCCGGCGCGGGCTCCTCGTCGTCGATGTCGTCGACCACGGGCGGCGGCGCCGGCGGCGCCGGCGCGCCCGGGGCCACGAGCGTCTGGATGCGACCAGGGTCCGCCTCGGCGGCGGCCGCCAGCTCGGCGTCGCTGGCGCCCGTGACCAGGAGCAGCACGAACGCCAGCCCGCCCGGCGCCGCCGCGCCGGCGGGGACCGCTCGGGGCAGGACGCGCACGAGGTCGCCCAGGCGCCCGAGCGCCTCGCGGACGCTCGTGATCGTCACCCCCCGCGCGGCGCGCTCGGGGGCGGGGACGAACTCGAGGCGCACGGCGCGCCGCGCGGTCGCGGAGGCCTGGGCGAGCTGCCCGACCTCGGCCGCGGTGAGCTTCGACAGGAGCTCGGGCTCGAGCGGCAGGGCCGCGGGGGCCGGCGCGGGCGCCGCCGTCGCGCCGGCCTGCAGGTCGGCGAGCGCGGCCACGAGCGACGGCGGCGCGGCCGGCACGACCTGCCGGTCGGCGACGGCGCGCACGCGCGGCTCGATCGCCCGCAGCCCGGTGAGGAGCGTGTCGATCGCCTCGAGCGAGAGCGGCCGCCCCGAGCGGTCGGCCTCGCGCAGGGCGCCCTCCATCTCGTGGGCCAGGGCGACGACGGGCTCGACGTCGACCATGGCCGAGAGGCCCTTGAGCGTGTGCAGGGCGCGGAACAGCTCGCGCACGAGCCGCCCCTGCCCCTCGCCGCGGCGGGCCGCGGCCTCGAGCGCGAGCAGGTTCGAGGTCGCCCCGCGCAAGAGCTCGTCGGCCTCGGCGAGGAAGCCGGCGAGGAACTCCTCCCGATCGAGGCGGCCGGTCACGCCGGGTCACCCGACCGGTCGAGCGCGAGCAGGGCGCGCACCTCCGCCAGCAGGCCCTCGGGCGAGAACGGCTTGGTCATGAAGCGGGTCGCGCCGGCGGCCAGGGCGCGGGCGCGCGAGTCCTCGTCGCCGCGGGTGGTGATGACGATGATCGGCAGGTCCTTGAGGCGCTCGTGCCCGCGCACGAACTCGAGCACCTCGATGCCGCCGATGTCCGGCATGTTGAGGTCGAGGAGCAGGAGGTCGAACGGCCGCAGCGAGAGGCGCTCGATCGCCTCGAGCCCGCTCGCCGCGTGCGTGAACTGCAGGCCCGCCTGCCCACGCAGGCACGCGACGATCATCTCGCGCATGACCTTGCTGTCGTCGACGACCAGGAGCTCCATCGGTTCTCCGCTTGCGTATCGCGTAGCCTGTCCCGGGTGCGGTCGGCGGGCGAGGTGCGTTCCGGCGCCGTAACGTCCTCCGGGGCGGGTCCGAAGGGAGACCCCCCGTGTCGGCCGTGCGGAATGGGGGGTATACCGGCCAGCGGTGAGCAACAACGTGACCGACCCCCGCACGGTGTGGATCGTCGACGACAGCCCGGCCGACGCCGAGCGGGTCCGGCGCGCGCTCGAGGCCGAGCACGACCTGCGCGTGTTCACCGACGGCTCGGACGCCCTGGAGCGGCTGTCCCACGGCGACGTGCCGGACGTGATGATCCTCGACTGGGTCATGCCTGGCGTGTCGGGGATCGACGTGTGCCAGTTCGTGCGCGCAGGTGGCCCACGCCTGCGGGAGCTCGGCCTCCTGCTGCTCACGGCCCGGGCCGAGACGCAGCAGGTCGTCGAGGGGCTGGCGGCCGGGGCGAACGACTTCGTCGCCAAGCCGTTTCACGGCGACGAGCTGCGCGCGCGCGTCGGGGCGCTGCTGCGCTCGAAGGCCCTGCGCGAGCGGGCCGAGGCGGCCGAGGCGCTCGCGGCGACGCTCGTCCACCGCGCCCCGGACCCGATCCTGGCCGTCGACGCGGCCGGGGTCGTGACCTTCCAGAACGACGAGGCGCGCGCGGCGCTGGGCGAGGTCGTCGGGCGGCCGATCGCCGAGGTCCTGCCCGACCTGCCGCGTGATAACATCAACGTGGGCCCCGGGGAGAGCCTCTTCCCGCTCCCCGACGTCCGCCTGGGGGATCGCCTCTTCGCGCCGGCCCTGCGCTCGGCGCCGGTGGCCGACGCGGTGAGCACGACGGTCATCCTGCGAGACGTGACGGAGACGCGGCGCGCGCACGCGCGCCGCCTCGACTTCTACTCGATCATGGCCCACGACCTGCGCACGCCGCTGACGTCCACGCTCCTGCGCACGGACATGATCCTGCGCGGCAAGTACGGCGTCCTCGCGCCGCGGCTGGTCGAGCAGGTGCGCAAGGTCGATGTGTCGCTCCGGTCGCTCGTCGCGATCATCAACGACTTCCTCGACCTGGCGCGCCTGCAGGGCGTCCCCTACCTGCTCGAGCGCGAGGACCTCGACCTGGCCGCCGTCGTCGACGAGGTGATGGACGGCTTCACCCCGCTCCTCGACCTGCACCGGCTCACCTGGACGCCGGTGCGCGCCGGCGGGCCGGCGTTGGTCCGCGGCGACCGCCGCCGCCTTGCGCAGGCCGTGACCAACCTCGTGGCCAACGCGATCAAGTTCACGCCCGCGACCGGCACGGTCACGACGCGCGTGACCGCCGGCGCCGACGGGGTCGAGGTCGCCGTCGAGGACACCGGGCGCGGGATCGCGCCCGAGGCGCTGGCGACGGTCTTCGATCGCTTCGTGCGCGAGGTCGACCCCGCGCACCCCGTGGCCGGGTCGGGGCTGGGCCTCATGATCGTGCGGGAGGTCGTGCAGGCCCACGGCGGGGTCGTCGGCGCCGACAGCACCCCCGGGGCGGGCAGCCGCTTCTGGTTCCGCCTCCCCGGGCGGCGCTCATGAGCCCGCCCGACCTGCTCATCGTCGAGGACAGCGCCGCCACGCGCCGCTTCTACGCGGAGGCCGTGCGCCGCGAGGGGTTCTCGGCGCGCGAGGCGGGGACCATGGCGGAGGCGGTCGCGGCGACGGGCGAGCGCGTGCCCGACGTGATCCTGCTCGACCTGGTCCTGCCCGACGGGAACGGCGCGGAGGCGGCCGGGCGCCTGCGGGCGGTGCCCGGCATGCGGGAGGTGCCGATCATCGCGATCACCGGCTGGTACCCGGTCCTCGAGGACCCCGCCCAGTTCCCGGCCGGCGTCGACGCGTTCCTGGTCAAGCCGGTGAGCGCGGAGCACCTCATGGAGGTCCTGCGCGCCCACCTCCCGCCGGCGCCCGGCGTGGCGTCGCCGTGCCGGGGCAGCGGCCTCGTGCTCCTCGTCGAGGGCGACCCCGTGCAGCGGCGCCTGGGCGAGCAGCACCTGCGCCACGCGGGGTTCGAGGTCGTCTGCGAGGGCGGCGGCGCCGCCGCCCTGGCGACCGCGCGGCGGCGCCCGCCCGCGCTGGTCGTGGCGCACGTCGCGGCGGCGGGGGCCGACGGGTTCGAGCTGTGCCTGGGCATCCGGCTCGACCCGGCGCTCGCGGCCGTGCCCGTGATCCTGCTCACGCCGGTGGCCGACGGGGCGGACGCCGAGGCCGCGCGGCAGGTGGGGGCGTCGGCGCTCGTCGTGCGCGGCGGCGGCTTCCCGCGGCTCGTCACCGAGGCGTGCGAGCTGACGGCGCGCGGGTGGACGCCGACACCGGTCGAGACCACGGTCGAGGCGGTGCGCGAGGAGCGCGAGCGGCGCCTGCTGCGGCAGCTCGACCGGCAGGTGACGATCAACGCGGCCCTGGCCCAGCGCTGCCGCAACCAGGCGCGGCAGCTCGTCATGCTCGATGTCGTGGCCGAGACCCTGGCCCGGGCCGCCGACGTCGACGCGGCGCTGCGCCAGCTGCTCTCGCGCAGCCTGGAGGCCAGCGGCGTGTCCAAGGGCGCGGTCTTCCGCGTGGACGCCGAGGGCCGCCTGGCGCTCACGGAGCGCGTGGGCTTCCAGCCCGCGCAGGAGGAGGACCTGCTCGAGGCCTTCGGCCGGCGCGACCTGCTCGAGGCCGTCGTCAGCGAGGAGCGGGCCCTGGTCCTGGCGCCCGACGGCGGCCGCGCGGCCGACGAGCTGCTCGCGCGCGCCGGCGTGACGTCGGCCCTGCTCGTGCCGCTGGTCGGGGGCGGGCTGCGCCTGGGCGTGCTCTTCCTCGGCTCCGACCTCGCCGACATCACGCGGCAGGACCTGCTGGCGTTCGGGCGGGCGCTCGGCGCCTACATGGGCCAGGCGCTGGCGCTGGCGGCCACCTTCGCGCGCCTGGCCGAGGCGGAGCGGCGCAACGAGTTCCTCGGCGTGCTGGCGCACGAGCTGCGCGGCCCGCTCACGCCGATCGTCACCGGCGTCGAGCTCATGCGGCAGCACGAGGCCGACCCGGCGAAGGTGGCCCGCTACCGCGAGATGATCCGCCGCCAGGCGGGCCACCTGCGGCGCCTCGTCGACGACCTCCTCGACGCCGCCCGGCTGACGCACGGCAAGCTGCAGCTCACGGTCGAGCGGCTGGACCTGCGCGACCTGTGCCGGGAGGTCGTCGAGGACCGGCGGACGGCCTTCGAGGCGGCCGACGTGACGCTCGCCGTCACCCTGTCGGCGACCCCGGTGCTGGTGGCCGGCGACCGCACGCGCCTCGTGCAGGTGCTGGGCAACCTCCTGTCGAACGCGGCGAAGTTCACGCGCGCCGGCGGCGCCGTCGAGGTCGAGGTGGCCGCGACGGAGGACCGTGGCTTCGTGCGGGTCCGCGACACCGGCGTGGGGATCTCGGCCGAGGTGCTGGAGCGCCTGTTCCTGCCCTTCTCGCAGGCCGAGCAGTCGCTCGCGCGGAGCGAGGGCGGGCTGGGGCTCGGGCTCACGGTGGTGAAGGGGCTCGTGGAGCTGCACGGCGGCGACGTCACGGTCACGAGCGAGGGCGAGGGTCGGGGCGCCGAGTTCGTCGTGAGCCTCCCGCTCGCGCACGACGGCGCCGCGCGCGCGGCCAGCGGCCGGCTCCCCGCGGCGCGGCGGGCGGGCATGCGGGTGCTGATCGTCGAGGACTCGCCGGACGCGGCGGACACGCTCAAGGACCTGCTCGAGCTGTCGGGCTACGCGGTGACCGTCGCGCGCACCGGCCGCGCCGGGCTCGAGGTCGCTGCGCGCGACCTGCCCGACGTGGTCGTCTGCGACATCGGGCTGCCGGAGCTCGACGGCTACGCCCTGGCGGCGGCCCTCCGCGGCGACCCGCGCACCCGCGACGTCGCGCTGCTCGCGCTCTCCGGCTACGGCGACCCCGACCACGTCGACCGCGTGGCCGCGGCGGGGTTCGACCGCTCCCTGACGAAGCCGGTCAACCCCGACGCGCTCCTGCGCATGCTCGAGGAGCTCGGACGCGCGCCGCGCGGCTGACGGGCCGGCCTGGGCCGCGCCCCGTCAGCCTCGCGCCTACTTCTTCGCGCGTGCGGGACCTGACGTGCGCTTGCGCGCGGCCGACGATGCGCGCTTGCGCGCGGCCTGGGCCGGCTTCTTCTTGCCCGGCTGCTTCTTGCCGCTCACGGCCTTCTCGCTCCGCGCGCCGCTCGGCTTGGCGCGCCGCCCGCCCGATGCCTTCGACTTCGCGCGCCCGCCGCCGGCCTGCTGCTTGGTGCCCGGCCGCCGGGGCGCCTTGCGCGCGCCCTGCCCGGACCCCGCGCCGCGCTTCGACGCCGCGGCGGCCTTCGTCGTGCCACGCCGCCGCGGGCGAGCGGGGGCCGCGGCGGCCTCCTCCGCGCGCTCGTCGACCCCGGCCGCCGGCGCGTCGAGGCGCTCGTCTTGGGGGTCGATCATGCGCGCCCCGCGGCGCCCCTCGGCCCCGCGCGCCTTCGACGCGGCCTCGCGCCGCTTCACCTTCGTCGCCACCTTGGACTCCACCGCGACTCCACCGCGCGCCGCGCGCGCCGCTGGGGTGCCCCCCTCTCCCCGCGAGTCTAGAGACGAGCGTCACCAGGGCAATGGCGCGCCTGCCCGGCGCGCCGGCGCCGTCGGCCGCTCTCCGGCCTCCCGAGCGGGCGAGCGGCCGCTCAGCGCCGCTCGAGCGCGCCGGCGAGGCCGTCGCTGGCGTAGGCGCGCGCGCCGGCGCGCGCGGGGTCGGGCGCGAGGAAGCGCCCGAGCCAGGGGGCGTACGGGCGCCCGTCGACGAGCGCGAGGCCGACGCCCCGGTCCACCTCGCGACCGGCCCAGAAGAGCGGCAGGCCGCGCTCGGGGTCGACGAGCACCTCGCCGCGGGCCGAGAAGGCCGCCCGCGCCGCCGGGGCCCCGCGGCCGTCCGCGTAGACGCCGACGGTGCCGCGCCCGTCGTCGAGCAGGAACAGCCAGGCGCCGCCGACGCGCACGGCGAGCGGCGGCGCGCCGTGCGGGTCGTCGGGGTCGAGCACGTCCACGCGGACGTCGCCGCGGGCGATCGTCGCCCGCACGAGCCAGGGCGCGACGACCCGGGCCATCCCGGCCTCGTCGGCGCGCCAGGCCGGGCGGCCCTGGTCGTCGTGGACCCAGCTCACGACGCTCGCGCCAGGCCCCCGGCGCTCCGCGCGGGCCAGGCGGCCCGCGGCGTCCCAGGCGTAGCGCACGGCCCACGCGGGCCCGCCCTCGCCCGGCGGGCCCTCGACCTCGACGACGCGTCCGGCCGCGTCGTGGCGCAGGCGCAGGTCGCCTGCCGCGACCAGGCGCCCTGCGGCGTCGACCGTCCACCACTCGAAGGCGCCGGCGCGCTCGACGCGGCCGTCGAGCGCCTCGTCGTCGCCGTCCGTCCGGACGACGGGCGCGACGACGAGCGACCCGCGCGGACCGGTGTGGGTGACCGTCGGGGCGGCGTCACCCTCCCACGACAGCGCCGTCGCGACCCCGTTGCTGCGCGCCACGCGCACCCGCCGACCTGCCCGGTCACGCGTGATGGTCACCTGCCCGAAGGGGCCGCGGACCTCCTGCGCCCGCCCGGTCGCGTCGCGCGTCACCTCGAACGTGCCCCACGGCGTGTCGACCACGAGCCCGCTCGCGGTCGCGCGCGCCACCGCCCGGCCACCGGCATCGGCCCTGCCGTCGACGTCGAGCCCCCAGGCGTGCTCGACGCCCTCGCCGCGGCGCCACGTCCAGCGGCCGCCCTCGTCGGTCTCGAGCGCGCCGCCGGTGTCCCACCAGCGATGGCGGCGCGCGCCGGCGGGCGACTCGAGGCGCTCGACGCGCCCGCGCGCGTCGCGGACGCAGGCGAGCAGCCGGCCGGCGCGCCCCTCGACGGCCGCGACCCGGCCGTCGACGACGACGTAGGCGCGCGCGCGGGCCTCGCCCGCGTGGACGCTCGTGAGCTCGCCTTCGGCGGAGTAGTCGTAGCGCACGTCGACGAGGTGCCCGCGCGCGCGCGCGACGCGCCCACGTGCGAGCAGCAGGTCGACCGCCGCGCCGTCCGGCGCCCACACCCGCACGCGGTCGGCGGACCAGGCCGCGCGCAGCCCGCCCCGGGCGACGGGGCGCCGCTGGGCGTCGAACCGCGTCCCTGCCAGCTCGCCCGGCCGCGCGTCGAGCCACGTGCGCCAGCCGCGGCCGAAGAGCCCCTCGCGCGCGTCGCCGTCACGGCGCGCGCGCACCAGGGCGAGGCGGACGAGGTCGTCCTCCTCGAGCGTCAGGGCGCCGTCGAGGTCGACGCGTGCCACCAGCCCCTCGCCCGGACGCAGCGGCGGGAGGTCCTGGCCAAGGCCAGGGGCGGGCAAGCTGACGAGCGCGAGCGACGCGAGCAGGGCGGCGGGCCGCATGGGCACCTCCGCGCGGCCTGGGAACACGCGGCGGGCCGACGCAAGGGTCGCGCGCGCGTCGCCGACGGGCGCGCGACGGGGGCAACCTCTGCTCGTCCGTCTCGCCCTCCGGAAAGCGCAGGAGGGGCCGTCCTGCGACGACCCCTCCCCGTGGCGCATGCTTCTGGTCCGACCGCGCCGCCGCCCGTTCAGCGTTGGCGGCCGCCGTCGGCGAGTCCAGGTGATCGCCCTTCGAAGCGAGCGACGCAAGGCCGCGGAGGCCGAGGCGAGGTGGCGCGCGCCGGCACGTCATCTCGGCATACTTCCAGTCCGTGACCAGCCTTCGATCGGAGCAGCGAGCGAGGCGAGGGCGCGGAGGCCGAGGCGAGGGGGGAGCGCGCGCGGGTCGTATCGATCGCCGGATCCCGGTGGGCCGCCGGAGCGAGCGGGAGGCCCGCGGCTGCGGACGGCCACGAGCGATAGGGGCCGGATGGGCGGCGGGACGGAGCTCGCGGAGGCGGGCCACACCGACGACCCGCGCGCGCCCCCCTCGCCCGGCATCCGCGGCCGCAGCCGTCGATCACACCTTGCCGCGGGAGGTCCAGGCGCCGCGGGTCGGCGACGCGTGGCGCGGGCTCGGCGCGACCACGCGCGGGGGCGGCGGCGGGGTGACGACCCGCGGGTGCCGGGGCGGCGGCGGCGGGCTGACGACGTGCGGATGCGGCGCGAAGCCCCGCCGCTGTGAGATGCGGTGCGGCGGCGGGCAGACGACCACGGGGCGCGGCGCGACGATGACCCGCGGACGGGTCACGACCACCGGCGCCGCGAACCAGGAGCAGCCACGGCCGCACAGGTGACGCATGTGGCCGTGCGGGTAGGTCGCGCACGGGTCGGCGCCGAGGCGCAGCTCGAAGCGGCCGCTCGGCGAGCGCACGTAGAGGCCCTGGCAGCCCGACCAGCAGCTATGCCGCATGTGCCCGTGCGGCCAGGCGTAGAGCGTGCAGCTGCTCGTGCACAGGTGCCGGGCGTGGCCGTGGGCGTAGACGATGACCTGCGTGGGCGGCGGCGGCGGCGCGTAGACGGTGGAGGCCACGTAGGTGGGCGGCGCCGCCGTCGACGCGGCGTAGGTGGGCGCGGCGTAGGTGGGCGCAGCGTAGGTGGGCGGGGGCGGCGGCGTGTAGGCCGGCTGGGGCGGGCGCGGCGAGAGGACGTCGTGCACCTCGTCGACCGTCAGCGAGCGGCGGGGCGGCGGCGCAGCCGGGGCGGCGTACGCGTAGTCGCGCGAGCCGGCGTATGCGTTGCAGCTCGCGTCACAGCGGTGGTCCGCGTGCGAGTGCGGGTAGACGTCCGGCCAGTAGGTGTCGCAGCGGGCGTCGCAACGATGGCGCGCGTCGCCGTGCGCGTAGGCCGAGGCGGGGAACGCCTGCGGCTTCGGGCGAGCCTGCCGGGCCGCGGCCCGACGGCCCGCGACCGGCTCGCTCTGCATCTGGACCTCGTAGGCGACGCGCTGCGTCCGGCAGCCCGCGGTGCAGAGGGCGACGACGGCGAGCCCGCCGACGGACGCGAAGGACCAGCGAGACATGGGCGCCTCCGAGGGTTAAGCGCGCTGCACCCCCATCCTATTCAGCCCGGCGCTGGCCGTCCAATCGACCGCGATCAAACGAGTTATCGCCTGTGGGCGCCGATGGCGACGACCCGATCGTCCACCTTGCCGCGCCTCACCGTGACGAGGGCTACGACCGCGTCGCGCTCGTCCGAGCGGCGCGGGACGCTCAGGTGGCTGACGGTGCCCAGGCTCGAGAGGTCGGCGACCAGCTCCGGCGCCCCTCCGGCGCCCTCCAGGTCGATCCGCTGCAGGCGGGAGCGCTCGAGCAGGAAGACCGCCGGCCGCGGCTCGACCTGGAGGGCGACCTCGGCGCCCGTGGAGAGGGTGGCCACCTCTCGTCGGTCGAACCCCTCGGACTCGCGCCGCCTGGCGTAGCGCGCCACGCCGTCGACGACCCACAGGACGTGCGCGGTCCCCCCCTGGTCGAGGGCCAGGCAGAACTCCGAGGGCACGGACGCCTCGAGCTTGACGATCCCATCGGCAGCCCACTCGAAGTGCTCCCAGCGCCGGTAGAGGAGCGCGCCCGGGTGGGTCGGCGTCCGCGGCGTGCTGAAGGCGAAGTGGACCGATCGGCCGGCGTCGTCGGCCGCCGGGTAGGCGAAGCCGGTCCGCTCGTCGGAGATCGCCTGCAGCGGCGTCCAGCCGTTCACGCCCCGGCGGCAGAAGAGCGCCCGACGATGGGCGCTCATCCCGGCCACGATCGGACCGGTCGGGCTCATCGCGAGCGCGCCGTCGAGCCAGCCGTAGTCGTCCGCGTGCGGGTCGAGCACCGGCTCGAGCGCCGCGGTCCACCCGCCTGACTCGGGGTCGAGCTCTCCGTACCACGCCCCGAGCCGTCGGGCCACGATGTCGCCGCCGTGCGCCAGCACGCCCACGCGACCGTCCGGTAGGGCCGCGAGGCTCCCCGCGAGCGCGAAGGGCACGACGCCGCGCGTCGTCGCGACCTGCGCCCAGGTGCGCCCCGCGTCGGTCGTACGGTACACCTCGACCGCCGAGTCCAGGCCGCCGCGGCCGGCGCGGATCAACGCCCAGGCCTGACGTCCCGCCGCGAGGAGCGTCGGCCGGTTCGCCGGCAGCGACGTGCACTCGCCGGCGCCGGCCAGGTCGATGACGGTCCCCACGACTGCGCCCCCCGCGCCTGCGACCGAGCCGGCGACCGGGCTGGCGTCCGGGCTCGGATCGGCCGGGCTGGCGTCGCTCGCGACCGGCGCCGCGGCGGCCTCATTTAGGGCGCCGGAGGCAGGCCGATCGCCGCGGCCCAGGAGGGCCGCGACCCCGAGCGCCGCGGCGACCGTCACGACCACGCAGGCCGCGGCCAGGGCGCGCGGGCGGCGCCGGACGCGGTGCCGGCGCGCGGCCGACAACCCCGCCGACGCCCAGGGCCGCATCGAGGGCCGCGGCCAGCGCCTCGCCGTCGGCGAACCGCTCGTCCGGGTCGACGGCCAGGGCGCGGGCGCACGCCGCCGACAGCGCCGGCGGCACGCTCGCGTCGACCTCGGCCGGCGGGCGGACCTGCGTGCGCACGCGCACCGCCATCTCGAGCAGGTTCGAGTCGGCGGGGAACGGCGCCGCGTCGACGAGCGCCTCGTGGAGCATGACCCCGAGCGCCCACACGTCGGTCGCCGGGCCGATGCGCGCCCGGTCGGCGGCGAACTGCTCGGGCGCCATGTAGAGCGGCGTGCCCACGACGACGCCGGTGTTCGTCAGCCGCGTCAGCCCGCGCGCGGTCGCCAGGCCGAAGTCCGTCACCCGGGGCGTGCCGCCCGGGTCGACCAGGACGTTCTCGGGCTTGAGGTCGCGGTGCACGACGCCGCGGGCGTGGGCGGCCCCCATGGCCCGCGCGACGTCGCGCACGAGGGCCACGCGCTCGCCCCGCGGGCGCTCCGGGAGGACCTCGCGGAGCGTGCGCGCGCCGTCGATCAGCTCGAAGGCGATGAACGGCACGCCGCCCGCGTCGCCGGCGTCGAGCACGCGGACGATTCCGGGGTGGTCCAGGCCGCGGGCGAGGGCGGCCTCGCGCCGGAAGCGCTCCTCGCGACCCAGCGCCGGTCCCGCGCCGCGGATGAGCTTGAGCGCGACCACCCCGCCGGTGGGGAGATGGCGGGCGCGGTGCACCACGCCCATGGCGCCCTGGCCGAGCGGGCCGAGGAGCTCGTAGTCGCCGAGCACATTCGCCCCGCCCGGGAACGCCACCGCCGCATCCTGCTCGGCGCGGCCCGGGCGCGCCACCGTCGCGCTCAGTCAGGGCCCCGGGGCGCGGACCTCGTCCCACGCCGCGCGGAGCGCCGGCCAGAGCACCTGCCGCACGAGGAGCGCGCTGAAGCCGCAGCCGAGCGCCAGCGCCAGGATCGTCACGAGGAACGCGCGGCAGGCGGTGCGCCGCTCGCGGGGTGGCTCCTCGCGCTGGCTCACGGTCGACCCCCTGCGGGCCCAGCGGCCCCGGGGCGGGAGGCGCCGCCGGGCACGTGCGCGCGGCGCGCCTCCCGCCCACAGCCTGCAGCGCTCAGCGCCGTCGGCCCCGACGCCACGCGAGCTGCTGCTTCTTCGCCTCGGCCGCGTCCTCGACCGACGCCAGCCACACCGGCATGCCGAAGAGGGCCATGTAGGCGAAGACGAGCACGACGCCCACGCCGAGCAGGCGCGGCTGGAACACCGCCGCGACGAGCGCCAGCGCCATGACGAGGATGACCGCGGCGATGCGCACGATGACGCGCATGCCCGCGCGCTGCGGCGAGGTGAGGAGCTCCGCGCGCCCGGGCTCGACGTCGTCCTCGAGGCCCGGCCCCGGCCCGGGCACGGCCGCGCCGACCGGCGGCAGCGGGGCCGTGGTCCCGGCGCCGCGGGGGTAGGCCACGCCCTCGTGATCGACGGTCGCGTCGCCGCGGTCGTGCGTCGCGGTCGACTCGTCGCCGGCGACGACGTGGAAGCCGACGGCGCCGTGGCTCGGCGCCGGCGCCGCGTGCCGGCTCCGCCAGCGCCGCCGCTCGACCCACGTGACGAACATGAGCCCGGCGTAGGCCAGGGCGGCGAACACGGCCGGGAGGAGCAGCGTGCCGAGCAGCGGGAACACGGCCAGGACGGCGGTGAGCGCCAGCGAGATCACGAGCACGACGCGCAGGACCTGCCGCAGCCCCTCGAGCGCCGGCGCCTCCTCGCGCTCCTCGCTCGTCGGCGGCACCTGCCGGACCGGCGGACGTTCAGCGACTCTGGCCATGTGCCCTCTCTCCTCTCGGGTGCGAGAGGGGGTGCAACGACCGGACCGCGGCCGAGGGCGACGCTCGCGGGCGTGGCGCGGGCCGGCCGCGTCCCACCGCCCCGGCCACGCCGCCGCGGCCGGGCCAGCGTTGTCACCGCCCCTGGTCCCAGGCGATCAGGTGCAGCCGCCAGGCCCAGGCGGCCACGGTGGCCGCGGCGACCCCCAGGGCGGCGAGGGCGCGCGGACGCCATGGCCCGGGGCGGCCGGCGAGCGCGCCCAGGGCCGCCGCGGGCCAGAGCAGGCCGAGCTCCCAGGCGAGCACGGGGAGGCCGTGGGCGAAGAAGCCCAGGAGGCCGATCGGCGAGACAGGCACCGGCTGGCGCGGCCAGAAGTGGCGCGCGTCGGAGAGCGGCACGAACAGCCCGACGCCCTCGCCGCCGTCCGTGAGCATGTCGAGGAGCCCGTGCGACGCGGCGGCGACGACCAGCAGCGCGAGGTCGAGCCCCCCCGGCCGCGCGCCCTCGACGTCACGCAGGAGCCGCCGCAGGAGCAGCCACACGCCGAGCCCGAGCACGACCGCCCCGAGGAGCGAGTGGCTGGCCCCGCGGTGGCCCAGCGGATGGGCATAGGGGATCCCCACCGTGAACGCGAGCACGTCGAGGTCGGGGAGCATGGCCACCACGGCGCAGGTCCGCTCGCGCGCCGCGGCCAGCGCCGGCGCGGGCGAGAGCGGCCGCGCGGCGCGGGCCAGGCCCCAGGCGACCGCGGCGTGCGTCATGACGGTGGGCACGCGTCCTCCTCGTCGTGAGCGCGGGGCCCGAGGAGCAGGCTCCCGGCGAGCATGGCCGTGACGAACGCCGCGAGCGGCGCGCCGGCCGGCGCGAGCCACAGCGCGGCGGCGGCGGCGGCGACCGAGAGGACCAGGACGAGCAGCGCGCGCCCGATCGTCGCCGCGGGGCGGCGGCCGCGCGCGAGGCCAAGCCCGCCCAGCGTCGCGCCCACGAGGGCCCCGGCCAGGGCGCCCTGCGCGGGCGGGTCCAGGGCCGGCGCCGGGTGAGCGGGCGCGACCTCCGCGACCTCGATGACCGCCCGGGCGACGTGACCCGCCAGGGCGCCGACGAGCGCCCCCGCGACCGCGGCGGCGACGATGACCCCGCCCGTGAGCGCGCCGGCACGGTCGTCGCCGTCGATCGCGCCGTCGGTCGCGCCGTCGGTCGCGCCGTCGGTCGCGCCGTCGGTCGGCGTCACACCGCCGTCCAGGGCGGGCGCGGCCCGAGGAGCGCGGCGCCAGCCACGGCGGCCGTGGCCGCGGCTGCGCTGAGGACCGCCTGCGGCGCATCGGTCGCGACCAGCGGTGAGAGCGCGGTCCCGCCGGCGGCCAGGAGGGTCAGCCCCACCACCGAGGCGACGCGCCGCGCAGCGCCCTCGCCGTCGTGGAAGGCGGCGAACACGGCCCCGATCGTCGCCAGCCCGGCGAGCGCGCCCAGGCCGCCCCCCAGGCCGCCGCCGACCTCGACGACGACCCGCCCGCCGGCCTCGCCCGCGCCGGCCAGCGCCGCCGCCAGCCCGCCGGCGAGCATCCCGCCGAGGAGCCCCGTGAGCCATCCCGCGGCCGCGCCGACGGCGAGGCCCGGGAGCAGCAGCACGCCCAGGGCGGCGCCGCCGAGGAGGTCGCGCGCGCTCCGGTCGGCGGCCTTCACGGCGCGCTCCGCGGCGGCGCGAGCAGGGCCGCGCCCGACAGGGCCGACGTGGCCAGCGCGGCGCCCAGGCCGGCGAGCGGCGCGGGCCCCTCGACCAGCGGCGAGAGCGCGGTGCCGGCGGCCGCGGCGAGCGTCAGCGTCAGCACCGCGAGGACGCGCCCGGCCGCGCCGTCGCCGCCGTGGACCTCGGCCAGGACCCTGAGGGCGAAGACCGCTCCGCCCAGCGCGCCGATGGCGCTGCCGGCCACCCGACCCAGGTCCGCTCCGCTCGCGCCGCCGAGCAGGATCGCCCCGACGACCTGGCCCAGGAGCGAGAGCACCGCCCAGCCGATCCCCGCCAGGGCGATCGTCAGCGGCAGCGCCAGCAGGCCCAGCAGCGCGCCCTTGAGGAGTGGTGCGGCGGCGCTCGTCGTCGTCATCGCGGGAGCTCTCCGACGAGTCTACACGGCGGCGTCGTCGCCTCCGGGCGCCGGCCCGAGGAGGGCCGCGCCGGCCACGGCCGCCGCGCCCAGGAGCGCGCCCGCGGCGGCGCCGGCCCGCCCGCGCCGAGTCGGCGAAACCACGATGCCGAGGGCCGCGAGCGCGGCGAGCGCGAGCACCACGGCCAACCGCCGCGCCGCGTCGCGCCGGCGCAGGGCGCGCTCAGGACCAACACCGCGAGCCCTGCGCCGGCCAGGCCGCCCGACCCTTCGAGGAGCGCGACGAGCGCGCGCGGCGCGCGCGGGTCGCCGCCGCCGACGACCAGCCAGAGGAACCCGGCCACGAGGACGCCCGCCGCCGCGCCGATCGCCGCGCCGACGAGCGCGGCGGCCAGGCCCGCGAGGCCGAGGAGCGCCCCTCTCACCGCCGCGACGACCCCGTGCACCCGGGCACGATGGCAGGCGCCGACTCGCTGCGCCCGGCGCGGGTCCGCGACGAAGGGTGGCCACGAGACCTCTCGCCCCCTCCACCAGGGCTTCGCGCCCTTTCGAGCCCTGCAACGCCTCGTTCGCCTCCTCCCATGGCTCCCGTGCCTCGGCTCCTCCGATGCAGCCGGCGCCGACCCCCCGGCTCCCCGGCTCCCCCCTCCTCTCCACTCCCTTCTCCGACTCCTCCGACTCCTCCCACTCCTCCATTCACCCCCTGGAACACGCACGATCACACCGAGAAGCGGTAGGCGCTCTCGTCCATGGAGGACGCCCTCTGCTTCCTCTGCTCCTCTGTTGTGAACCCACCGCGGCCGCGCGAGGAGCTGGCTAGAATGCTCCCCGTGGGCGACACCCTCCTCGTCGGCAACCCCACCGCCCAGTCGGGCCGGGCGCGCGCGTTCATCGACCGCGCCCGCGCGGGCCTCGAGGCGCGCGGCCTGGCCACGCGCTTCCTGCCCACCCGGCCCGCGGGGGGCACGACGGCGGCCGTGCGCGACCTCCTGGGCCTCGTCGACGTCGAGCAGGTGATCGCCCTCGGCGGCGACGGGACGTTCGCCGAGGTGGCGAGAGGCCTCCTCGCCGCGGGCCGGGACCTGCCGCTCGGGCTCCTGCCCGCCGGCACCGCCAACGACCAGGCGCGCTCGCTCGGGATCGGGCCCGGCCCCGACGCGCTCCAGGCCAACCTCGACATCATCGCCCGGGGCCACTGCGTGCGCCTCGACGCCGGCCGCGTCGAGCGGCTCGGCCCGGACGGCGCCGTCGCGGACGCGCTCCTGTTCTTCGACTCGGTCGGCTGGGGCATGCACGCCGACGTCCTCGCCCAGCGCAACCGCGACCGCGCCCTCGTCGACCAGCTCCCCCTCGTGCGCGAGGTCTACCGCGACCAGGCGGTCTACGCCGGCGCCGTGCTCAACCGCTACCTGGCCTCGTGGATCGAGCCGACGAAGTTCGACGCCGTCGCCGTCGTCGACGGCCGCACCTACCGCCTCGACGGCCTCACCGACCTGATCGTCAACGCCACGCCGATCTACGCCGGCGCCTGGGTCCTGGCCCGCGACGCCCGCGCCGACGACGGCCGCTTCGAGCTCGTGCCCATCCAGGGCCGCCGCGACTGGTTCCTCAAGGCGGTCGCCGACCTCGCCGCGCTGCCGGTGCTCGGCGACCAGCTCGAGGCGCTCGGCGTGCGCAGCACCGGGACCGTGCAGGGCGCGTCGTTCGAGCTCACGCTCTCGCGCCCGGCCAGGCCGGTGATCACGGGGCAGGTCGACGGCGAGGAGTGGGGCGCGGGCGCCCGCTTCCGCGTGACGGTCCTCCCGCGCGCCGTGCGCGTGCTCGCGCCGGCCGACTTCTCGCCCCCGTGGCAGGCGGGGCGCGCGTGAGGCGCGCGCGCGTCCTGACCCTCGTCCTGACCCTGGCCCTCGCGGCCTGCGCCGCGCCCGCGCCGGGGCCGGCGGTCGTCGAGACCGACCTCCCGCGCCGCCCCCTCCCCGACGCGCGCGGCCCGGTCGCCGTGACGACGCTCCACGCCTCGCCGCACCAGACGGTGAACCTCCTGCGCGTCGACGGCCGCGTGCCGCTCCACCGCCACGACCACAGCGAGGAGACGATCTACGTCATCTCGGGCCGCGGCGTGCTCGAGCTCGACGGCGCCACGCGCCCGCTGGGCCCGGGCGACCTCGTCGTCGTGCCGCGCGGCGCCCCGCACGGCTTCACGCCGGACGACGGCCCGGCCGTCGTGCTGTCGATCTACGCCCCCGCCTACCGCGAGGGCGACCGCGTCGCGGTGCCGCGGTGAGCCCGATGACGTTCCGCCCCCTGCGCCTCCTGTCCCACCCGCACGCGCAGACGCTCGTGGGCAACCTCCTGTCGCTCGCCCGCGCGCCGCGCTCCGAGACGCACCTCGTGGCGCTGCCCGACGGCGACCGCCTGGCCATGGAGGTCTCGACGCCGCCCGGCTGGCCCGACGACGGCCCGACCGTGGCGCTGCTCCACGGGCTGTGCGGCAGCCACCGCTCGACCTACATGGTGCGCCTGGCGGCCAAGCTGGTCGCGCGCGGGGTGCGCGCCGTGCGCGTGAACCTGCGCGGCAACGGCAGCGGCGCCGGGCTCGCGCGCCGCCCCTACCACGCCGGCTGCTCGGACGACCTGCGCGCGGCCCTCGAGGCCCTGCGCGCCGGCTGGCCGCGCTCGCCCGTGGCGCTCGTCGGCTTCTCCCTCGGCGGGAACATCGCGCTCAAGCTCGCGGGCGAGCTCGGCCCGGCGGGTCCGGCGCTGATCACGCAGGTGGTCGGCGTCTGCCCGGCGATCGACCTCGAGGCCTGCTGGCGGCGCCTCCTCGGCCAGCCGCTCTACGAGCGCCACTTCGTGCGCCTGCTCCTGGCCGAGATGCGCCGGCGCCACGCCGCCTCGGGCGAGCCCGCGCCGGCGCTGCCGGCGCTGATCTCGCTCTTCGACTTCGACGACCAGTACACGGCGCCGCGCGTCGGCCACGACGGCGCGCTCGCCTACTACCGCGCGGCGAGCGCGCGCTCGGTCCTCGGCGCGATCGCCGTGCCCTGCCGCGTGCTCCTGGCCGAGGACGACCCGATCATCGACCCCGCCTGCTTCGACCGCGCGCCCTTCCCCGCGGGCGCCGAGGTCCTGCGCTCGCCGCGCGGCGGGCACCTCGGGTTCGTCGGCGCCTTGCCCTCGTGGCGCTACATGGACGAGGTCGTGCTCGGCTGGACGACCTCGCTCACGCCCGCGCCTCCTCGGCGTACCTGAGCGGCACCGCCGCCTCCGGCGTGATCAGCCGGAAGGTCAGGCTCTCCTCCAGGTAGAGCCGCACGCGCTCGCGCGTGTGCGAGTCGTAGCCGATCGCGATGTCGCGGCCCGAGACGAGCTCGAAGTCGCCGCCGCGCAGGCTCAGCACCAGCGCGCCGTCGAGCGCCGGCGCCCACACGACCGGGCCGTCGATGAGCTGCTGCCGGACGTGCCGCAGCACCGGGTAGCCGCCGGGGCCGGTCGTGCGCGCCAGGAACGTGTAGCAGCGCGGCCCGAGCGCCATGGCGTAGGGCCCCGTCACGCCCGCCTCGCGCAGGGCCTCGATCGCCTCGGCGATCACGCGCGGGTAGACGTCGGCCTGGTCGCGCAGGGCCAGCGGCCGGTGGGGCGAGCTGCTGACGATCCCGCGCACGGCGGCGACCGGCAGGCCGTGGAACACGACGTCGTCTTCGGCGCGCGCGAGGTGGGCCGCGGCCTCCTCCAGCGGGGCCAGGTCGGGGTCGGCGGCGCCGCGGTCGACGGCGTCGAGCTCGTCGCGCGAGAGCTCGAAGGGCACGCGCAGCTCCACCATGGGCTGCACGTAGCGCACGCGCAGCTCGACCCCGTTGAGCGGGCCGTCGGTCGGCCGCGCCGTGCGCCCGGTCGGCTCGGCCGGGTGCGCCCAGCCGAGCGGGCCGCGGAAGTCGACCAGCTTGCGCGCGGCGAGCCGGTCCTGGAGCGAGCGCCGCGCCTGGTCGTCGACCTCGCGCCACGCCGCCTCGGTGATGGGCGCCAGCTCGCGCCGCAGGTCGTTCACGCGCTCCTCCCGCGCAGGCTGCCGATCCCCAGCGAGCCGTCGCCGCGCCGCGGCGGCGCCGGGCGCGCGCCGCCCTCGTCCGCGTCTCCGGCGTCGCCGGCGGCGTCCTCGAGGGCCGTGATCGGCGCCTCGGTGAACAGGTAGCGGCGGAGGTGGCGGTCGAGGACCGCGTCGTGGCGCCGCAGCCACTCGAGCGTCATGGCCGCGTGCTCCTTCTCCTCGTCGCGGTTGTGGGCCAGGACGGCCTTGAGCTCCTCGTCGCGGCTGGCGTCGACGCGCTGGTCGTACCAGTCGACGGCCTCGAGCTCCTCGATGATCGACCGCACTGCCCGGTGGCGCTCGATCGTCTCCTGCCGCAGCTCCTCGCGCGGCTCGTGGTACGCGTCGGTCATCGGCTAGGCCGGGCTCGTCCCGGCGTCGCTGCGCGTCGCCCTGCGGCGGGCCAGCTCCCAGTAGCCCAGGCGCAGGAACTCGCGGATCGACAGGTCGAGCGGGCCCGGGCGCACGACGCGCCGCGCCTCGAAGCGCCACGCGCCCGAGGTGCCCGTGCGCACCTGCTCCAGGGCCGCCAGGCCGACGAGGTCGCCGCAGGCGGCGTCGACCACCCGGCCGCCGTCGAACGTGATCGCCGCCGTCTGGCCGTCGACGACCAGGCGCAGGATCCCCGTGCGGTCGGCCCGCTCGAGGCCCAGGAGGACGTTGCGCAGCCACACGCGCGAGGCGAACAGGCCGTCGTCCTGCGGCGGCGGCGGGACGATGAGGTCGATCGGCTCGAGCTCGGGCAGGTCGAGCGCCGCGCTGCGGACCATGGCGACGCGCAGCTCGCCCGTGCCCTCGATCGTGATCACCTGCCCGTGGCGCAGCGGGATCGCGCCCAGCACCGGGCGATCGTCCACGCGGACGCGGCGCCAGCCGCGGCGCGCCGACAGGAGCGGCGCGCGCTGCGCCGACGCCCAGGCGACCTGCGCCTGGAGCTCGGCGCCGCCCTCGAGCTCGACGACGACGTCGCTCGCCGGGTGCGTGCCGATGTGGAGGGTGCGGCCGGGGCGCAGCTCCCAGGTGCGGCCGTCGTCGGCCCCATCATGAGCAGCGTGGAGGCGCAGGAGGTCATGGATGAGCGTGGCGCGGCCGCGGTGCGACGGCCCTCGAGAGCTGGACAAGCGCGCGACTCCTCCGCCCCCCCGGGACCCGGCCAGGTCCGCCCTGGCCGCTGCTCGCAACCCGCGGACCCCCCGGGCGCGCGCGCTGGCGCGGGCGCTCGGGCCCGCGCCGCGGGACCCGGGCGGCGCATCGGGGGACACGCGGGCCCCGGGACCGCGCGGCGGCGTCCCGCCGGCCTTGACCGGCAACCCCTCACCGGGGAGGTTCCTCGGGTGGACGCGCTGATCGCCGCCGTCGGCTTCGAGGACGCGCTCCGGGAGGAGCTCGGCGCGGCCGGCCTCGAGGCCGCGGCGCCCGCGCCCGGCCTCGTCGTCGTCGAGCGGGAGCCGTGGCCCGCGGGGCTCGACCCCGTGTTCGCGCGCCAGCGCCTCCCGGGCTGCGCGCGCCTCGCGGGCGACTCGGTGGCCCGCCTGGCGCGGGCCGCCTTCGACCTGCTCGCCACGCCGCTCGATCGGTGCGACCACTGGACCCTCCACGCGTTCGCCTGGCCCGACCACGACCCCTCGCGAGGGCGGCCGTCGCTCGTGGCCGAGGCGCTCCTCGACCTCGTGCAGCGCCACCGGCGCCGCACCCACCGGCGCTTCGTCCCGCCGGCGGACCTCACGCTGGAGCAAGCGGCCGGCCTGACGCTCGCGCAGGTGCTGCTCGTCGACCGCGGCGAGGCGCTGGTGTCGGCGGCGGCGCCGCTCCCCCTGATGGTGGGGCTCGACCCCGACCCGCGCTGGCCGGCGGGGTTCGTGCCGGTCGCCCCCGATCGGCGCGCGCCGTCGAGCGCCTACCGCAAGGCAGAGGAGGCCTTCGCGCGGCTGGGTCTCGCGCCGCGGCCGGGCGAGCGCGTGGTCGACCTCGGCGGCTCGCCTGGCGGGTGGACCTGGACGGCCCTCGAGCGCGGCGCGCGCGTGCTCGCGGTGGACCGCGCCGCGCTGGCGCCGCCGGCCCGCGGGCATCCGCTGCTCGAGGAGCGGCGCGGCGACGCCTTCAAGTTCGAGCCCGACGCGGCGGTCGACTGGCTTCTGTGCGACGTGATCGCCGCGCCGGAGCGCACGCTCGACCTCATCGACCGCTGGCTCGCCGGCGGGTGGTGCCGGCGCTTCGTCGTGAACGTCAAGTTCAAGGGCGATGCGCGGCGCCCGGCGCTCGACGCCCTGCGCGCGCTCCTGCTGCGGCGCGGCGCGCGCGCGCGCGTCAAGCACCTCGTCCACGACAAGAACGAGGTCACCGCGTTCGGGGTGGCGTGAAACTCCCCCGACCGCCCGGCGAATTCACTCAGGGCGCCCGCGACCCGGGCGGCCGCGGCGCCCCGGCGCGCGCCGGCCAGGGCGGGGCTTGTCTCGCCGCGGGGGGGACGGGTCGTCGCCTGCACCGCCGGCGACGAGCACCGACCGTGCCGGCGGCGCGACGACGCCGTCGCGGGTGAGGCCCGCCAGGAGGATGCCCGCGGCGACCGAGACGTTGAGCGACTCGACGGCCCCCGTGCCCGGGATCGACAGGCGGTGGCTGCAGGCGACGCGCGCCGCGGGCGTCAGCCCCTGGTCCTCGGCCCCGAGCACGAGGCAGCACGGGCGCGGCGGCAGGGGGCCGGCCAGCGGCGATGCGCCCGTCTCCGCCTCGGCCGCGACGAGGGTGACCCCGGCCGCCGCGAGCTGCCGCAGGGCCGGCAGGAGCGCGGGCACACCCGCGACCGGCACGACCTCGGCGCCACCGCGGGCCACGCGCACGGCGGCCGGCGAGAGCGCCGCCTGGCGCGGGTCGTCGAGCGGCAGGACGACGCCGGCCGCGCCGAACCACGCCGCGCTGCGCAGGATCGCCCCGAGGTTGTGCGGGTTCCCCACGCCGTCGAGGGCCAGGAGGACGCCGTCGCGCGGCAGGGCGCGCAGGAGCGCCGGCAGGGGGACGTACTCCAGCGGGTCGGTGACGACGACGACGCCCTCGTGGTGGACCGTGCCGGCGACGGCCTCGAGCTCGTCGGGCTCGACCTCGTTGTAGGGACGGCGCAGGGCGGCCGTGTGCTTGAGGAGCGCGCCCAGCTCGTGGCGGCGCGACGCCGCGTGGTAGACGCGCCGGATCGCCCCCGGCCGGTGCTTCAGGACGGCCAGGGCGGCGTGCAGGCCGCAGACGACGGTGGGCTTCTCGCGCATGGGGGCCCTCACTCACCGCACCAGGCGCAGCACGTCCGCGGGCCGCTCGACGACGACCTCGGCGCCGGCCGCCTCGAGCTCGTCGCGCCCGCGGAAGCCCCAGGCCGCGCCGACGGCGACCATCCCGGCGGCGCGCGCGGTGTGCACGTCGACGTCGCTGTCGCCCACGAGGAGGGCGTCCGCCGGCGCGACCCCGAGCGCGCGCGCGGCCGCCCGCGCGCCGGTCGGGTCGGGCTTGTGCGGCAGCCCCGGCCGGTCGCCGATGACGGCGGCCCACGGCCACGCGCCGAGCAGGCGCTCGACGAGGGCGCGCGCGGCCGGCTCGGGCTTGTTGGTGAGCACGGCCGCGGGCACGCCGCGGGTCGCCAGCGCGTCGAGGAGGGCGGGCACGCCGGGGTACGGCCGCGTGCGCTCGACGAGCCGGTCGGCGTAGGCGCGGCGGAAGGCCTCGACGGCCCGGGGCGCGAGGTCGGCGTGCCCGTCGCCGAGGGCGCGCGCGGCGAGGGCGCCCACGCCGCGGCCGACGAAGGCGCGGTAGGCGTCGACCGGATGCGTCGGCCGCCCGAGCCCCGCCAGCGCGTCGTTCATCGCCAGGGCGATGTCCTCGAGCGAGTCGAGCAGCGTGCCGTCGAGGTCGAAGACGACGGCCTGGGCGAGCGGGGGCATGGGCGCACGTTGCCCGAGCGACACGCGCCGGGCAAGTCACGGTCGTGCAAGCTCCTTGATACCCCCTTCACGGCGCCGACGCCCGGGAGCACAATGCGGGCTTCGCCCCGGGGCTCCTCACCGTGGGTGAAGAAGTGGGGTGTTTCATGGTCGAGACGCGCACGACCGAGCGGCTCCGCCGGCCGCCGATCCGCACCGTGAAGACGGTCGTGGTCAAGCTCGGCGCCGCCCGCCTCCTCGAGGACGGGCTGCTCCGCGAGGTCAGCGCCCTGGTCGGCGACCTCTGGCGCGCGGGCGAGCGCGTCGCGCTCGTGCACGGGCACGGCCAGGGCGCGCAGGTGCCGCCCGGCCTCACGCCGGAGCAGGCGTCCACGCTGGTGACGCGCGGCCTCCTCAACACGACGCTCGTCGGCCGGCTCGTCCGCGACGGGCTGCCGGCCGTGGGCCTGTCCGGGGTGGACCTCGGGCTGGTCCACGGCGCGAGCGGCGCCTGGCTCGACGGGCCGCGCCTGCGGCGGCTCCTCGACGAGGGGCTCGTGGCGGTGCTCGCGCCGGTGGCGCTCGACCCCGACGGGCGGCCGACGCCGGCCGCGCCCGACGAGCTGGTCACGGCCGTGGCCAAGGGCGTGAGCGCCGACAGCCTGACGCTCCTCGGCGACGCGCCCGGCCCCGCGCGCCACGTCGAGGAGGACCGCGCCCGCGCCCTCCTCGCCCGCGACGACCTGCCGCCCGAGCTCCGCGCCCGCCTGGAGACGGCGCTCGTGGCCCTGCGCCTGGGCGTCCGCGACGTGCGGCTCGCGGGGCTCGAGGGGCTGGTCGGCTGAAGGACGACCGGCGCGAGCCCACGGACGCCTGCCTGCGCGCCCTCGCCCGCGTGGAGCTGGCGCGGGTGGAGCTGGAGCTCGCGGCCTGGCTGGGCCACGGCCCGGCGCGCGAGGCGCTGGGCGAGGGCCCCCCGCCGGCGCGCGCCGCGACGCCGGCCGAGCTCGTGGCCGCGCTCGTGACCCTGTGCGACTGGGAGGTCGAGGCGCTGGCCCGCGCCGGCCTCGAGGTCGGCGCGGCGGTCGGCGGCCAGGCGCCCGCCCTGGCGGCGGCGCGCGCCTTCGTCGACTGCCCCTGCCTGGTCCACGCGCGCGCCGTCGTCGCCGCGGCCGGCGCCGCGCCTGACGACCCGGCCGCCCAGGCCGCGGACCTGGCCGCCCTCCTGACCCTGCGCGCCCGCGAGGCGCGCCACGTCCCCGAGCTCGAGGCGCTGGTGGGGTTGCTGGTCCAGGCGGCGATCGCCGCCGGCGCCGCGCCGGCGGGGCTCCTCGAGGCGGCGCGGGCGAGCGTCGTCCCGTGGGCGCTGACCCGGGCCCGCATGGTGGGCGAGCTGGCGCAGGACGAGGCGATCGAGGGCCCTGCGCCCGGGTTATGATCCACGGGCGATGAAGCGCGCCTACGTCGAGACCTACGGCTGCCAGATGAACAAGCTCGACTCGGAGCTGGCCGAGCAGGCCCTCTCCGAGGCGGGCTTCGAGCGCGCCGACGACCCGTCGCAGGCGGACCTCGTCGTGCTCAACACCTGCAGCGTGCGCGAGCACGCCGAGCACCGCGTCGTGTCGCGCCTGGGGCGCCTCAAGCCGGGGAGCCCCCTGCGCAAGCCCGGGAGCGTGCTCGCGCTCGTGGGCTGCATGGGCCAGCGCGAGGGCGAGCGCCTGTTCCAGGTCGCGCCGCACCTGGACATCGTCACCGGCACGAAGGAGTTCGTGCGCCTGCCCCAGCTCTACGACCAGGCCCGCGCCGGCCGCACGCGGCTGGCGGCGCTCGACCTGTCGGACGACTTCGAGTACGCGCGCGACCCGCGCCACCGCAGCGACCGCCACAAGGCGTTCGTGTCGATCATGCGCGGCTGCGACCTGCACTGCACCTACTGCATCGTCCCCACGACGCGCGGCGCCGAGGAGAGCCGGCCGCTGGCGCTCGTCGTCGACGAGGTCCGGCGGCTGGTCGACGACGGGGTGGTCGAGGTCACGCTGCTCGGCCAGACGGTGAACTCGTGGGGCAAGCAGCTCCCGGGCGCGCCCGACCTCGCCGACCTCCTGGCCGCGCTCGACGAGCTGCCCGGACTCCTGCGCACCCGGTTCATCACCTCGCACCCGAACTTCTTCCGCGACCGCTTCTGGGAGCGCGTGCGCGACCTGCGCACCTTCTGCCCGTTCATCCACGTGCCCGCGCAGAGCGGCTCGGACCGCGTGCTGAAGCGCATGGCGCGGCTCTACACGACCGACCAGTACCGCGAGATGGTCGCCGAGGCCCGCGCGGCCATCCCGGACGTGGCCCTGGCGAGCGACTGGATCGTCGGCTTCCCGGGCGAGACCGACGACGACCACGCGCAGAGCCGGGCGTTCCTGCGCGAGGTCGGGTTCGTGCAGAGCTTCGTGTTCAAGTACTCGCCGCGCCCCGAGACGCCGTCGGAGCGCCGCTTCGACGACGACGTGCCCGACGCGGCGAAGGACGCGCGCTGCAACGACCTGCTCGCCGTGCAGGACGAGCTGGCCCTGGCGCAGAGCGCGCGCGAGGTGGGCCGGACGCTCGAGGTGCTCGTCGACGGTCCGTCGAAGACCAACGAGGCCCGCCTGTCGGGCCGCACGCGCCGGAACAAGATCGTGATCTTCGAGGGCCCGCCGCACCTCGCCGGGCGGCTCGTCCCGATCACCATCGACCGGGCCAGCACGCAGACGCTCTACGGGCGCCTGGCCGACGCGCCGGCCGAGGACGCCGCCCCGGCGCCGCCGGCGGCCCCCCGCCGCCTGCCGCTCATCCCGGGCTGAGCGCGTGAAGGGCGACCCGCCGCGCCTCGGGCCCTACGCGCTCCTCGCCCGCGTCGGCGAGGGCGGCATGGGCGTCGTCTACCGCGCCGTCCACGTCGAGACGGGCGCCACGCACGCGCTCAAGGTGCTGCCGCCGGGCGGCGACCCCGAGGCGCGCCTGCGCTTCCGCCGCGAGGCGGAGGCCATGGCCCGCGTCGAGGGGCACCCGGCGGTGCTGCGCGTCCACGCCGCCGGCGAGGACGAGGGCCGGCCCTGGCTGGCCATGGAGTGGGCCGGGGGCGGCTCCCTGACGGAGCGGCTGCGCGAGGGCCCGCTGACGCCCGAGGAGGCCGTGACGCTCGTGCGGACGCTCGCCGGCGGGGTCGCGCACCTGCACGCCCGCGGCGTGCTCCATCGCGACATCAAGCCCGCCAACGTGCTCTTCGACGAGGCCGGCGCCCCGCGCCTGGCCGACCTCGGCGTGGCGCGGCTCCGCGGGGCCGCGTCGCTCACGGCCACGGGCGGCCTCGTCGGCACGCCGGGCTACATGGCGCCGGAGCAGGTGGAGGGCCGCCCCTTCGACGAGCGCGCCGACGTCTACGGCCTCGGCGCGCTCCTCTACCGCGCGCTCGCCGGGCGCCCGCCGTTCGAGGGGAGCGTCGTCGCGGTCCTCGAGCGCGCGTCGCGCGAGCCGCCGCCGACGCCCTCCTCGTTCGTCCCTGACCTCCCGCGCTGGCTCGACGCCGTGTGCCTGCGCGCGCTGGCGCCCTCGCCCGACGCGCGCTTCGCGTCGGCGCGGGACCTCGCCGCCGCGCTCGCCGCCGGTCCGCCGGCGCCGGGGCGGCGCCCGGTGGTCGTCGGGCTCGGGGGCGCTCGTCGTCGCGCTCGGTTTGCCCTGGCGGTCGCCGCGCCGGGGGATCGACGCCCGCCGCCGGCCTCGGCGCCGCCGCCGCGGGCGACCTCGCGCGCCGGACCCGTCGAAAGCGCTGGCGCCGCGCGGGGGGACGCTGCGGCGCGCGCTCGACACCGACGCCGAGGACGCGCGCGCCTGGCTCCTCGCGCAGGCGGTCTCCGCGCCGGACCTCGCGCGCGCGGTGGCCGAGGCGGTCGCGCGGCCGCCGACGCGGTCGGGGCTCGAGCTCGCGACCGACGTGGCGCTGGCGCTGGGCGACGAACGGCAGGCGAGCGAGCGGGCGCGGGCCGCCCGGGCGGCGGGGAGCCCCGAGGCCTGGTGGCGGGCGCGGCTCGACCTCGCCGACGACGTCGGCCGCCTCGAGGACGCGCGGCAGGAGCTCCTGCGCCTGCGCGTGCCCCCGGGCGCCCCCGTGGAGGAGCTCCTCCTCGGCTGGACGCCCGAGCGCTCGCAGGCGATCGCCCGGCACCTGCGCCGGCTCGCCGCGCCACGCGGCCCGGGCGAGGTCTACCCCGCGCTGGGCGCGGCCGGCGAGGCGCTCGGGCGCCGGCTCCTCGCGGGCCTCCTGGCGCTCGACGGCCAGCTCCAGTGGCTGCCGGAGAAGGAGGCCATGACGGCCGGCGAGCTGGCCGGGCTGCTCCGGCAGGCCGAGGCCGCGGCGCCCGGCAGCCTCGAGGCGCGCGGCGTCGAGGTGCTGCGGCGCGCGTGCGCCTGGAGCGCCGGGGCGCGCGGCCCCGCGGAGCGCCGCCAGGAGCTCGAGGCCCTCGACCGCCTCCTCGCGGGCGACCTCCCGCCGGCCCAGCGCCGCGGGGCGCTCCGCGCGCGCTACGGGCTCGTCGACCGGCAGGGCGCGGCCGCCGAGCTCGCGCGGGCCGAGGAGGCCCTCGGCGGCGAGGAGGAGCTGGTCTCGCGCCTGGCCTTCGAGCACCGCCTGCGCCTGGCGCGGGCGCACGTGTTCGTGGGCTGGTCCGACGGCGCGCGCCGCGAGGCGTCGGCGCGGCGCGCCCTCGAGGTCGTCGCGGGCGCGCCGCCCACGCACCAGATGTTCTTCGGGAAGCTCGCCCGCGAGGAGGTGGCGGCCCTCCTGGTCCTCGGTCGCGTCCCCGGGTCCGACGTGCTCGAGCGGCTGGACGCGACGGACTTCAAGGTGACCGAGGCCCTGCTGGCCGTGGCCGACGGGCGCGCCGCGGAGGCGATCGCGCCCCTGCAGGGGCTCGCCGACCTCCAGGTGCGGCGCGCCGACGGGCGGTCGACCTACGACGCCGGCTGCACCCTGGCGCTGGCCCTGGCGCTGACCGGCGACCTGCCCGACGCGCGGCGGACGCTCGAGGCGTTGCCGAAGGACGGTTGGCTCCACTGGCTGCCCTGGAACCAGCCGGACACGGTCGGGCGCGCGGTCGACCTGATCGAACGCGGCGTGTGGCGGCCGAGCCTGACCCAGGTGTTCCCCCCGCCGTGACGTCGGACCCCGCGGCTACAACGATGCGCGGAGGTGTCCCGTGACGTCGTGCACCCCCGCCTCGAGCGCTCCGGCCGGCCCCGATCTCGCTGACGCCGCCGGGCGGCCGGTCCGGCGGCTCCTGCTCGACCTCTGGACCGGCGGCCGGCGGTCGACGCCGCCGGCGGCCGCGCGGCCGCCCGCGCCGGTGTGGGCCCGGGGCCCGGGCGTCCGCCGCCCGCGGTAGCGGTTACGATCCCGCCCCGTGGACGAGCGCCCCGCGGACGAGCTCCCCGTGGACGAGCGGTGGTCCGACGACGACCGCCGGGCGATGGCCCGCGCCCTCGCGCTCGCCGCGCGCGGCGACTGGCGAACCCGCCCCAATCCGAAGGTCGGCGCGGTCGTCGTACGCGGGGGGGAGGTCCTGGGCGAGGGCTGGCACGCCCAGGCCGGCGGGCCGCACGCCGAGGCGGCGGCCCTCGGCGACGTGGCCGCGCGCGGCCGAGATGCGCGCGGCGCGACCGTCTACGTGACGCTCGAGCCGTGCGGGCCCTTCGCCGGCAAGCGGACGCCGCCCTGCGTCGAGGCGCTCCTGGCCGCCGGCGTCGCGAGGGTGGTCGTGGCGCAGGAGGACCCGCATCCGCCGGTCGCCGGGCGCTCGCTCGTGCGCCTGCGCGCCGCGGGGGTCGCGGTCGAGGTGGGCCTCCTCGAGCGGGAGGCGCGCCGGCTCAACGGGCCGTGGAACGCGTGGCCGCGCCTCGGGCGGCCCTACGTGACGGCGAAGTGGGCCATGAGCCTCGACGGCAAGATCGCCGCGCGCACGGGCGACTCGCGCTGGATCTCGGGTCCCGAGTCGCGGCGGCGCGCGCACGCCCTGCGCGGCGAGGTCGACGCCGTGGTCGCCGGGATCGGCACGGTGCTCCAGGACGACCCGCTGCTCACGCGCCGCGACGCGCCCGGCGGCGATCCGCTGCGCGTCGTCGTCGACTCGCGCGGCCGCCTGCCGGTCACGAGCCGCCTGGCGACGACGGCGCGCGACGGCCCCGTCCTCCTGGCCACGACGGCGGCGGCGCCGGCGGAGCGCCTGCGCGCGCTCGAGGCGCTCGGGGTCGAGGTGGTCGCGCTGCCGACCCTCGACGGGCGCGCCGATCCGGCCGCGCTCCTCGAGGCGCTCGGGGCCCGCGGGGTGCGGCACGCGCTGCTCGAGGGCGGCGGGGCGCTCACGGCCGCGCTGTTCGAGCGCGACCTCGTCGACCGCGTCGTGTGCTTCGTCGCCCCCAAGGTCGTGGGCGGCGACGCCGCCCCCGGCCCGGTGCGCGGCGAGGGCGTCGACCTCGTGGCCCGCGCGCGCGCCCTCGAGGCGCTCGAGGCCTCGCCCAGCGGCGACGACGTGATGCTCGTCGGGCACGTCCACGTGCTGTGACGGCCGAAGCCCCTCGCGCTGATGGCGCGATCTGCTCCAGCAGGGCCACGCCTCGGCTCCTCATCGGATGACGCCTGCTGTGACGCGCCCGAGACGCGCGCCTCGTCGGAGCGTGGCCGTGGCCCTGCGGCGCAACGCCCCCGGCCCGAGGGCTACCCGACCTGACGCCTGCGACCCGCCGCGCTCGCCGCAGGCGTCGACGCGCAGCGGCGGGCGCGGGCCGCACGCTACGCGTGCGTCTCTCGCACCCTGATGCCGAGGAGTCGCCTGGAAGTCGCGGCCGGCGGTCAGGAGAATGCGGCCGACGACGAGGGGGAGGCGATGACCGTGAGTCACGAGGGAGAGGTCAGGGCGATCGCGTTCCTGGACGAGACGACGCTGGTCAGCGGCGGCGCGGACGGGCGCGTGATCCGCTGGGACCTGCTGTCCGGTGCGGGGCAGGTGCTGCGGCGCGAGGAGGACCCGATCATCGCGGTGGCGGCGGACGCGTCGCGCATCGCCGTCGCCGCGGGCCGGGAGCTCGCAGGGGGGCGGGTGCTCCAGCTCGACCCGAAGGGCCGGGAGCTCGCCGCCTGGAAGGGTGACGAGGAGCTGACCCGGCTCCTCTTCTCGGGCGCGGGCGACCTCCTCGTCGGCGGTGAGGAGGCGCTGCGGCTGTGGCGCGCCGGCGGTCGGGCCCCGCAGGTGCTCGAGGAGCACGAGGGCGAGCCGGTGCGAGGGCTCGCCCGCAGCGGCGAGCGCGTCGTCGTCCTCACCGCGGACGGCGCGAGGCTGCTCACGCCCGGCCGTGGCGGCGCGCTCGCCGCGGGCGGGCTGCCGGAGGCGCAGCCGCGCCCGAGGGGCAGCGGGGTGTCGCGGCGGGCCCTGGCGGCGTCGCTCGACGGGGGGCGCGCGGCGGCGTCGATCGCGATCGGCATGGTGGGCAAGGAGGTCCAGCTCCACGTGTGGGAGCTGGCCGAGCGCGGCGCCTGGCGCCTCTCCCTGGGGCCCGGCGCGGCCCCCGAGGCGCTGGCCTTCGCCAGCGACGGCGAGCACCTCTTCGGCATCCCGGAGCAGCCGCTCCTGCGCGTATGGAGCCTGGCGGCGCGCCGGGAGGCGCTGGCGGTCCCGCTCCCCGCGAGCGCGAGGTCGCTCGCGGTCGCGCACGGGCGGGTCGTGGTCGGCCTGCGCGACAGCACCCTCCTGGTCTGGGACGAGGCCGCGCTGCTCGCGGGGCGCGTCGAGCCCGCGCGGCGCCTGGGCTCGGACCGGCTCCGTCACGGCGACGTGGTCTCGTCGCTCGCCTACTTCGCCGACGGGCGCCTCGTCTCCGGGAGCTGGGACGGCAGCGCCGCGGTGTGGGGCGAGGACGGGCAGGCCCTCGCGCGGCTGCTCGACGCCGACCCCGACGGGGGCGTCGAGGCGGTCGCGGCGTCCCCCGACGGTCGGCACCTGGCGGTGCGCGGCCGCGCGCGCGCACGCGTCCACGACCTCGAGGCGCGCGCCTGGGTGGCGGAGACCCGCGTCGACGAGGGCTGCGGCGGGCTGGCCTTCGCCGGCCGCGGCGACGTCCTGGTCATCGGCGGCGCGGCGCGGGTGCTCGTGTGGCGCTGGCGCCAGGGGAAGGTGGCGCGACGGGCGCTGAAGCGGAAGGAGCGGGTGTCCGCGGTCGCGGCCGCGGGCGACCTCGTCGCCGTGGGCCAGGCTGGCGCCGCGGCCGTGCTCGACCTGGACGGGCCCGGCGAGGTGGCGCTCGCCGTGGGCGGGGCCCCCGCCGGGGTCGCGATCACGGCCGACGGCGCGACCGTCTGGACGGGCGGCCCGCGCGTGGCGACCTGGGACGCCCGCACGGGGCGGCGCGGCGCGGCGCAGCTCGCCGAGGCGCCAGGGCGGAGTCACGCCGTCGGCGTGACCGCGGATGGCGCGCGTGTGGCCGCGAGCTGCGAACGGTCCGGCGCTCACCTCGTGGACGTGTGGGACGTCGCCACGGGCAAGCGGCTGGCGCGCCTCGCCGGCCACTCGGACCAGGTCTCGGCGGTCGCGTTCCACCCGGCGGGCGACCGGGTCGCCACCGGGTCCTGGGACGCGACGATCCGCCTCTGGCCCCTCGCAGGGCCGGCGGCGGCGCCGAGGAGGCGCGCCGCCGCGCCGCCGCCCGAGGTCTCCTTCGATGCGGAGTCCGTCGAGTCGGAGGAGGCCTACACGGACCTCCTCCAGCGGTTCGCCGACGCCTCGGCCGGCGCCTTCCGGCCGCAGGAGATCGAGGAGGAGCACGGAGACGACCACGTGCGCCTCGCGTTCCGCCTGGGCGGACGCGACTACGAGCGCTCGCTCGAGCGCACGCGCGACTGGGTCGACCCGACCTTCGTCGACCTGATCAACGAGGCTCTCGCCGACCAGGGCGAGGCACGCCGCTTCGTCCTTCGCGACGCCGACGCGTGGACGTGCTACGTCTTCACTGCGCCCCCAGGGGCGGGGACGTCGCGGCCCGCCGCGTCAGGCCGCGGGCAGGCAGCTCCCCCGCGGCGCGGGACGAAGAAGAAGGCCGAGAAGAGGGGGAAGAAGAAGGGGGCCGGGGCCGGCAAGGCGGCGAAGCGCGCCAGCGCGTCGCGGACCCGCTCCGGGAGGTGAGAGGCGGTCGCCGGGGGTGTCGATCAACGCTCGACCGACGCCCGGAGCGCCGCCAGCGCGGCGTCACCCTCGTGCACGACCGCGGCGGCGCCGCGCCGCTCGGCGAAGAACACGAGGCCGAGGCGCCGCCCGGGGTAGCGGATGGCCGGGTCGGGCGCGGCGTGGTCCTGCATGAAGACGGCGTAGCGGGCCAGCTCGGTGGCGGGCATGGTCCAGCGGCCCGCCACCGGGATGATGCCGGGCACGGGCGTGGCGGGCGCCGGCGAGGCGTCGACCTGCACGCGGAAGTTCAGGTCGGGGTCGTAGGCGCGGTAGACGAGCTCCGTGCACACGACGCGGTCGTCGGTGGCGAAGTCGAAGTCGAAGTCGTAGGGCCGCCCGTGCAGGGTCAGCGCGCGCTTGATCGCGGCGGCCACGGCGTGCTCGGGGAGGTCCGGCCGCAGCGCCGCGGCGTGGTCCTTGCCCAGCGCGTGCGCGACCGAGCTGAAGACGACGCCCTCGGACACGGCCTCGATCACCCGCGCCGGCAGCCCGTGCTCGTCGGTCGCCGCGAGGAAGCGCGGCAGGACGCGCTTGACCAGCGGGTCGTCGCCGAGCGCCGTCCCGTCCTCGAGGCGCAGCGCCGTCCAGGCCTCGGTCGGTCCGAGCCAGAGGATCGCGTGCGGCCAGAAGCCGGGGAGGAAGACGTTGGAGAGGAAGCCGTCCTGCCGCACGAGCAGGACGTCGCCCGGGCGCAGGCGCGCGGCCAGGTCGTCGGCCAGCGCGGGGTCGATCGCCGGCGGCCGCGAGGTCGTGCGGGTGTCGCCGAGGAAGCAGGCCACCTGCGCCACGACGGCGTAGAACGGGTAGGTGAAGCCCGCCTTGAGCCGGGCGTCCCAGGTCTCCTTCCAGGCGGCGAACGCGCCGAAGCGGTGCCGCTCGAGCAGGGCGCGGCAGCGGGTCACCCCCTGGCGCGCCGCGGCCGCCTCGGCGGCCAGCGGGCCGCCGGCGAGCGCCCCCGCCGGGCCGGTCGCCGTGACGGCGTCGACCTCGTCGTAGCAGCGGCCGAGGTCGCCGCCGTAGCGCAGGCGCAGCAGCGCGCGCACGGAGCCGGCCGGGATCGTCCCCGGCGGCGCGTCGCCCTGGTCCACGAAGTCGAGCGGCCCGCGCGCGTCGAGCGTCCGGTAGAGCGGATGCCGGTGCCACCAGGCGCGCTGCCAGACCTCGAGCACGGGGCGCTCGCCGACGACCACGTCGAGGAGCCACGTCAGGTAGGCCTCGTGCACGTGCCGCGCGCGCAAGAGGACCAGGCGCGCGGCGTCGCGCCGCGGGAGGTCGTCGTCGTGGGCGGCCGCCCGCCAGCGCGCGAGCGTGTTCAGGACGCGGTGCAGGGCGAACGTGGCCCGGTGCTGCGCCCCGCGGGCGAAGGTCGCCTCGCTGGGGGTGAGCATGGGCTCGTGGCCGGTCGCCGCCGCCCGCGCGTCGAGCGCGGCCGAGACGAGCTCGAGGCGCCGGCACTCGAGCGCGAGCTGCTCCTCGAGCCGGTCCAGCTTGCCGAGGTCGCGCCGGAGCGCCGCGAGCAGGTCCGCGTCGGCCTCGCCCTCGTACCAGCGGCCCACGGCGTCCCAGGCGAACGCGTCGCCCATGGCCTCGATCAGCGCGTGCGCCGCGACGGGCGCCGCCGCGTCGTCCGCCGGCCGCGGCAGCCGCACGACCAGGCGGCGCAGCGGGCCCTCGAGCGTGGCCCCCGGCGCGCGGGCCGCCGCGTCGATCGTCACCGCGACCTCGAACAGGTCGAACGCCGCGTGCGCGTAGGCCTCGCGCACCTCCTCGAGCTGCCGGACGACGAGCGCCTCCTCGCGCGCGGCCTGCTCGGCGGTGAGCGCCGCCGCGCCGGACGCGTCGGACAGGTGGGCCTGCACCTGCACGGGCAGGTGCCAGCCGGCGCGCACGAACGACGTCAGCGCCGCGGCCGCGGCCTGGATCGCGGGCGCGTCGGCCGCGGCGCGGGGGCGCTCCTGCGGCGCCGCGCAGGCGGCGAGGACGAGGGGGAGCCAGGGCAGGCAGCGGCGCATGCGGGGCACTCTAGAGACCTGGCTAGCGGTGCGCCAAGTGGTCGCCGGAGGAGAGAGGTCACAACAGAGGAGCAGAGGGAGCAGAGGGCGGGTGGCCCATCGCCGGAGGGCCCTCCTATCGCTCCCCTCGGGAGCGAGGGCCGGGAGACCGGGACGTGAGATCCGACGCACGGGCCTCCTCCCTCCCGCGCCGGTTCCCCGCTCCCGATCGCCAGGCTCCCGGGCGTCCCTCGCCCGTCAGGTGCTGGCCGGAGCTTGGTGGCCTCGCCCGCGAGCGGCTCATGGTCAGAGACGACCGCACGCACGCAGGGCGTGGGAGGCACCGCGCGCCGAGCGTCTGTCGCCTCCGTCCTCGTCGGGGTCCTCCGTGAACTGCCCACTCCGGGACCGGCCAGGGGGCACCGACCCGCCTTCGCCCAGCAGCTCGACACCGAGCAGGTCCGCCGTGAGGACCTCTGCTTCCTCTGCTCCTCTGCGGTGAACCATCCATCCGACCCCGCGACACGCCCCCGGCGGGCTTGCCCCCGGGCCGTCGCGGCCGGAGGATCTCTCCCATCGGCGTCCCCGGGGCGCGCCGGTCGAGGGGCAGTGCACTGGGCTTCCGTGGCGGCCGCGTTCGGCTGCCTCTTCGTCATCGGGCTGCTCGACAACGCGCGGGCGCCGCTGTTCCCCGAGGTCCTCGCCGGGCTGACCCTCAGCGACGCCGAGGGCGCCTGGCTGTTCGCCGCCGCCTCGGCTGGCGGCGGGGCGGGGAGCCTGCTCACGCGCCTGGTCCTCGCCCGCGCCCGGCCGTCGCAGGCGCTGTGGGGCGGGCTCGTCGTCGCGGCCGCCGGCATGCACGTCATGGGCACGAGCCGCGGGCTCCCGGGCCTCGTCGCCGGCTCTGCGCTGTTCGGGGTCGCCTTCGGCGCCCTGAGCCTCGTGCAGGGGGCGCTCATCCAGCGCGGCGTCCCGCCGCCGCAGCAGCGGCGCGCGTTCTCGGGCCTCCACAGCATGTACGGCGCCGCCTCGCTCCTGGCCCCGCTCCTCGTGGCCGCCGGCGGGCGGCTGGGCCTCGACTGGCGCGGCGCCCTCCATCTCCTCGCCTGCGCGCCGCTGGCGCTCGTGGCCCTCACGGCGCGCCTGGGCGACGCGCCCGGACCCGCCGCGTCGACGCCGACCGCCGCGACCCCGGCCGCCCTGCGCGGGCGCGCGCTCCTCGTGTGCCTCATGGCGGCCGTCTACGTGTCGGCCGAGCTGGCCGTCTCGACCCGCCTGCCGCTCCACCTGCAGCGCCTGGGCTGGAGCCCTGACGAGGCCGCCCTGGGCCTCTCGGCCTTCTTCGCCTGCCTGCTCGCGGGGCGCGTGCTCCTCGGCGTCGTCCGCACGACGCGGACCCACCGCCAGGTGCTGGCCGCCTCGGCCGGCGCGTCGGTCGTGCTCGCGGCCCTCGGCCTGGCCGTGCACCCGGCGCTCCTCTGCGCCGCCGGGCTGACCATGGCCCCGTTCTTCCCCACGGCCTCGGCGCTCGTCGCCGACGAGTTCCCCGGCGCCTTCGACCGCGTGATGAGCACGCTCCTGGCCCTCGTGTGCGTGTGCGTCATGCTCACGCACGCCGGGCTCGGGGCCCTGAGCGACGCCTTCGAGCTGCGCCGCGCCCTGTGGCTGGCGCCGGCGCTGCTCGTCGTGACGCTCGGCCTCGTGGGCGTCAGCGCCCGCCGGCCTGCGCCCCCGCCCGAGCGGCTATGATCCCGGCAGGCGGGGGGGCGTGAGCACGATCGATCCGGCCGACGACGCGAGCGCGCCGTTCGCGCCCTGCCCGGCGTGCGGGTTCGGCAACGGGGTCGGCGAGCGCGCCTGCCTCTTCTGCGGCGAGGCGCTCCCCTTCCAGGAGCTGACGCGCCGCGTGAGCCGGCGGCTCCTCGACGCGCCGCCCGACGCCGCGCCCCCCGCGCCTTCGCGCGGCAGCAGCCCCGACCGCGCCGCGGCGCCCTCGTCGCGCCTGCGGCGGGCGGACGACGCCGCGCCGGCGCCGCCCCTGGCGCTCCTCTGCTGCCGTCCGCTGCCGCCCTTGCCGCTGGGGCCCGTCCCGCTGGTGACGATCGGGCGCGGCCCCGACTGCCACGTCGTCCTCCCGCACCTCGAGGTCTCGCGCCACCACTGCTCGATCAAGGTGCGCCGCCAGCACCTCGTCCTCGAGGACGAGGGCTCGAGCAACGGCACGCTCGTCAACGAGCGGCGCGTGGCGACGACGGACCTGCGCACGGGCGACGTCATCAAGGTCGGCCCCTACGTCCTCGAGGTCCTCGACGAGGAGGCCGCCGCCGCCTGGGAGCTCGAGGACGACCAGGCGCCGGCGGTCGACGTCTCGCACGCCATGTCCGGGCGGATCGACGCGGTCCCGCTGGCGGAGGTCCTGCAGCAGCTCGAGTTCAACGCGCGCACGGGCACCCTCCAGGTCGCCTCCGGCCGGCGCCGCGGCCAGCTCGTCGTCGAGGGCGGGCGGCCCCTGTCGGCCGCCTTCCAGGGCCTCCGCGACGGCGCCGCGGTCCTGGCCATGCTGGCGCTCGAGGAGGGGCGGTTCAGCTTCGCCCGCACGTCGGAGCTCGGCCCGCGGCGCATGGACGGGGCCACCCTGACGGCCCTGCTCCTCGAGTCCAGCCGCCGCGCCGACGAGGGCCGCCCGGCGGTCTCGGGCGCGGACTGGGACCTGCAGGCCGAGGGCGCCGCCCTGGCCCCGACGATCGGCGCCGTCGGTCCGACCCCGCGCGCGCCGCGCCTCTCGCCCGCCGCGACGCCCCCGCCGTTCTCCGCGGTCGAGACGGCCGTCCCCGACGCAGCCGCGCCCCCCGCGCCCTACACCGCGCGCGACCTCGCGCCGGCGCCGGCGCCCGACACCGTCGTCCTGCCGCCCGGGTCGCTCGACGACGACGTCGACGACGTCCAGGGCATCATCGACGCCGACGCTCTCCTGCGGCGTGACGACATCCGGACCGACGTCCGGACCGACGTCCGGACCGACGTCCGGACCGACGTCCGTGACGACGCGCGGCGGGCGCGCTCCGACCGCCTCCCGCTCCTGAGCCCCTCGACGGCGCCGGCCCCGCGGCCG